>CAZPIN010000001.1:0-4318 GCA_964586735.1 uncultured Rhodobacterales bacterium
AGCCCAGGTCGAGCGAGTCGACCGCGTCGCACAGCGCCCACACGGGGTCGTCCCATGGAACGACCTCGTCAAGGTAGGGCGCTACGGTGTACCTTGTTCCTCCGGTGTCCGGATCGATGAATTGATATGCCATGGCTGGCGTTCCTTCTTAAGCCGCGGTCCATTAAATTTATTGCTGCGGACGGTCGAGTCAATGGTTAAGCGCAGGGAGAAATTGTATCAAGCGGGATCAATGCATGACAAATAAACGTTCCGAATTTAAATAGGCTTGCCCAGGATGGACCTGCGATGCGGTGGCGGTCAACTCTGCTGCCAGGCGCTATGGCCTATCCATTTTTCGTCACCCTCCAGACAGTCGATCAAAGGTTGTGATGCAGCGACCAAGGATGGGAAAAAAGTTAAAATTACGTTGATTGGGGGGAGGAACATTGGTGTGCGTCATAAGCCCGAGCATCTTATCGTTCTTCAACAAATACGGGGAGTCACGTTGAACATTGTGTATAATGGTCCAGGTGCTGTGGTCTGGGAGCAAGCAAGAAAAAATCCAAGTAATGGTCAACATGACATTTTGTGGCGAAACTACGGGATTTGAACAGTAAACTTCTTCACAAGGAGCGACTAGAAGAAGTGAATGAAATACCAAAGTGCTTTCGGGAAGAAGAAGTGTAGTCAAAGCTGTGAGAACTATTGCCAGCAAATAATGCAACTAAGGGGAGATTTCATCCCAAATTGGACCTAGATTGAAGGTAACCTCCTCAAAAGGTGGCAAGCATGCATCCGTATCGCCCACAAGGGTGTCAATAAGTTCCCACTCCGCGTTCCTTAGCGAGAATGCATCCAGCTGTCGGACAATGGGGTCCACCAGCCAAAGGTAGCCAACCCCATGTTCTGCATAGATGTCTCGCTTTTCTCCCAAGTCGAATCGTTTTGTCGATTCCGACAGTACTTCACACACCCAGTCAGGAGAAATCGGAAAGTAAGCCGTTTTGGGCAGTGCGGTCATGCGCTCGTATCGCCATCCAGCTATATCTGGCACCAGCACGTCTTTGCCGAAGTGTACTTCAGGTTCGTTATAGATTCGCCACCCCCCAACGCTACCGCCCCCGAACCAAAAGTGACTATGTATTTCGTTGGCTAGCAGAAATTGAGCATGTACATGAGGTGGAGCTGGGCGGGGCATCGTGTACAGTTTGCCGTGGATGAGCTGAGCCACCATGCTGGGGGGCGCATCCAGCACGTCCTGATAGGTCGCTTCCCGTTCGGAAGGACGGATAGGAGCTTCTACGAGAGAAGAAGACATGATTGCCCCCTGAACCTTAGGTTTCCTTACAGTAATCCCATGTTGAACTGGTGTCAAGTCCAGATTGATCCCAGATTGATGGTAACTGACTCGTAGGGTGGTATGCATACCTCCACATCGCCTGCAAGAGAGTCAATGAGCACCCACTCTGCATCCTTGAGCACGAATGCATCCAGCTGTCGGGCGATAGGGTCCAACAGCCAAAGGTAGCCAACTCCATGTTCAGCATAGATGTCTCGCTTTGCTCCCAAGTCGAATCGCTTTGTTGACTCCGACAGTACTTCACACACCCAGTCTGGAGAGATTGAAGTGTACGCCGTCGCGGGCACTGCATTCATGCGCTCGTAGCGCCATCCAGCAATATCCGGCACCAGCACGTTTTTACAAAAGTGTATTTCGGGCTCATGAAGGATCCGCCATCCTCCAAGACCGCCACCCCCGGATCTAAAGTCACCATGAATTTTTCCGAATAGATTACCATGAACATGTGCATGAGGGAGTGAGGGTCGGGGCATCGTGTACAGCTCGCCGTGGATGAGCTGCGCGACCCTGTTGGGCGGCGCATCCAGCACGTCCTGATAGGTCGCCTCCCGTGCGGAAGGACGGACAGGAGTTTCTACTAGAGAAGAAGACATGACTGCGCCCTCTGATACTTTAGGTGACCATACTTTAGCCCTGTGCCAAGCCAGTGTCAAGTCCTTAGTGACAATGGTTTGGCGGGTGATGCGGTTTGGTACTGGCCCATATCACTGCCCAGCGGACTACCAGTCTCATTGACCCTACGACAACCTCAAGGTGGCGGTCATTCACCCGCATATGGCGCATCCACTCTAGCGCCATTTCAGGTGATGCAATGCAAGGCTTAGCAGTGCCCGGACGATGGGTACGGCAACACGCATTCTCCATAATCTAGACTCTTCGCACTGGTTTGGGGAAAGGGCGAACTACTTTCCTGGTCTAAGGTCCCAGATTCGCTTAAGCCTGAAGGAGAACGCGTCGAAGGGAGGCAAGCGAACTTCCACATCGCCTACAGCGGTGTCGATTTTTACCCATCTTCCCTTCTCAAGCGAGAAAGCGTCAATTGTTCGAGCTACAGGGTCAACAATCCAGAGATAAGGAATCGCATGGGAGGCGTAGATTTCCTGTTTGACGCCCAAGTCTATCTTCTTTGTCGACTTGGATAACACTTCGCACACCCAGTCCGGTGAGACTGAATAGTACGCAGCGTCGGGCTGTTCTGGCATCCTCTCAAATCGCCAGCCTCCAATGTCTGGCACCAACACATCTTCGCCAAGGTGCAGCTCTGGCTCAGAGACGAGGCACCATCCACTTTCGTCGTCCCCGCCAAAGCCAAACTTCCAGTTGGCCCAAGTGTGTAGATTGGATGCCACTTCCGCGTGGCGAGTGCGGGGGCGGGGCATCACGTATAGTTTTCCGTGAATGATCTCTGCAACCATATGCGGTGGTGCGTCTAGCACGTCCCGATAGGTAGCCCTCCGAACAGAAGGGCGAACAGGGGGGTCTAAGAGCGTCGTGGACATAGTCTCGTACTCCATGCTTCGGTTGGTAACAGTGTAGTCCATAGCAGTGCCGAGGTCAAGTGCAGGGTGTATTGGCAGCTCTGCAGAGTGAGGTTTTCTGGATGTAGGCTAAAGCCCCCTTGCAGACCATCGTTCGCGGCAGTGCTACGGCCGCAGTCAGCCAGCGTAGATATCGGGGCCGGACGCACCTCCACCATTCACTACTCGGCCTGCCTTGCTCTACCCGGTACCCACAAGTGGGTACTGGACCACGTCAAACTGGCCGACGTCTTCCTCTTCCTGCCAGCCAGCATACTCAGCGCTGCCCGCCTGCGCCTCCCCAAGCCCGACGCGATAACCCAGCGTCGCTGCCGACAGACGCTCGCAGCCCCGCCACATAATTTCGCAGCCCGGCGGCGGATCCTGCTTCCTGTTGCGGTAGCCGCCAAGAACCGCCACCAGCAGAACGCAGTCGCCCAAAGTCCGCGGGCGCTCCCGCCCAGCCATCGACGCGAATCCCGAAAGAAAGCGAATCTCCAGGTCGCTGAACAGCGAGCTGGAGTCGCCGCCGGGCACCTCGCGGCCAAGCAGAGTCATCAGCTGGATGCGCCAGGCGATTACGCACTGGATGGCGATCGCCCGCCGAAGCCGAATCGCGCTGTGGAAGCCAAGATGCTCCACCCGGCATCCCGTTTTCAGGATCCGGAAAAACTCCTCCACCCGCCAGCGCCGCCTGTAGTACTCCACGATCCTGACCGCAGACTCGAGGCTGTCGACGCCCAGGCTGGTCAGCAGGAGCCATTCAACCGGCTTCCCTCCCTCCGGCGCGTCCACCTCGACCAGGTGCACCGCCCGCACCTCCACCGGCGCAAGGCCCTCGACCGTGCTCGGCAGAGTCACGCCGCAAAAGCGAATCTCCGCGCGCGAGAGGCGGGCCAGCCGCCCGCCGCGGGCTTTCTTCCGGCTTGACTTGCGCCTCTCGGTGGCCCGCGGAATCTCAAGGTCGACCTCGCCGGCGGGCGCCAGGCCGCGCACGGCCGCGAACAGGCCGCCAGCCTCGCCGTCAAGCCGGCGGTCGTGCTTCGCCCGCAGCAGAACCTCCGTCCTGTCCAGCCGCCGCTGCTCGTCGAAGAGCCTGAAGAAATCCGCTTCCCGGTCCATGACCGAGACCACCGCCGTCCTGCGGGAAAGCTGCGAGGCGGCCTCGTCAATGTCGCGCAGGCCGTCAATCCAGCGCCGGCTTTTGGGAGCGACGCCGCCATCGTCCCCGTCCGCCGCCGTCCCGTCGAAGCCGCAGCGCAGCTGCCCCAGCGGCAGGCCCGTGGCGCCGCTCACCGCAAGCGTCGAGTGCATGTGCATGCCCAGCACCTCCGCCGAGGTCTGGTTGCGCCCGATGACCGCCAGCCCCTCGCAGCCGGGGCGCGTCGCCAGGCGGAAGTCCGTACCGTCCATGACGCACAGAACCACGGCCTCGCCCCGCGCCCGCTGGACGGTGCGC
>CAZPIN010000002.1:0-2185 GCA_964586735.1 uncultured Rhodobacterales bacterium
AGCCCGCCTCACCGCGGCAGCGTTAGCATCGCCGCCGCAGCCAGGCGGCAGATGCCACGAATGGCACGTCCCTGCCTTCATCGGTGGTGCTCATGTCTTGCCCTCGTCAAGCACTTTCCAGCCAAACCGCTAGAAGCCCAAACGTCCCTCCAGCATGATCGAGTCGCTCGGACGCGACGAATGCCTCTCCTCCCGCTCGCCGTAGACGTCGAGACTCAGCCGCTCAAGCGGACCCGCCAAGCCGCGCATCTCGGCTCCCAAGCGCAGCCTCTGGCTGTCGTCGCCCGTTTCCGTTTCGCTGTACAGAGTCGCCAATACCCTGTCCCGCAAGGCCCCCGCTCCGTAGCCCAGACGCGCCTTCATCGCCGCACCGGAATTTGAGGAGGCATAGCCGTCGAGATCCCGCGATCCCCACATGGATTCCGCCACGCCAGAACGGGGGACGTTCCAGGTCGGCTCAAGCGACAGGCTGGCGCCACGGCCATTGCCGCCAGCCGAGTAGGCGACGCCAAGCCCCGCTCCAAACTCGCTGAAGCCTTCCTGTGAGTGCAGTAAAAGCGTGCTCAGGCGAGCGCTCACCTCCAAACCGCCCAGCGACGCGTAGCGCAGCTCAGCAGCCACATCCGCGCCAGCGCCATCCTCGCCGTCGCCGCTGTCCATCCGCGCTCCCAGCTCCATGCGACTGGACGATACCGCGCCGCTGTCCAGCGTCCGGCCCGAAACCCTCTCCAGCGCCACGCGAATACGCGATGCCTCCGCTGAAAGCTCCTTGAAGCCAGCGGTCCCGTCCGCATCCATCGCCGTCCTGTAGACGTCTCCCCGAATGGCGAAATCCGCCCTGCCCCTCCGCATGGAGGCGCTCTTCGCGCCCGCGGCCAGCATCGTCATGCCCACGTCCGTTTCCGAGGCGGTGCCGTCGGAGGTCATCTCCAGACTGCCGGATCCGATGCCGAAGCTTGCCCAGAAACCTCTTCCCGTTTCCCCCGCCCAGTGCAGGTACGGAGCGAAGGTCAAGAGGCTGGTGTCGGCGGCGCCGGCGGCGGTGGAGTCCATGTACTCCGACTCGCCGGAAAACCGGCTGACCACGAGGCCATACAGGACATTGCCGCTTCCCGGAATGTCGAAGCCCAGCAGAATGTCCGACGAATCGGTCTCGACGCTGGACCCTTCTTCCGGTTCGCTCTCGCGAGTCTTCGTGGAAAACTCGCCCCAGAAGGCTGCCTTGCCGTCTCCGTCCGAAAGCGCGAAACTGCTCTGGCCGATCAGGCGGCTGCGGTCCGGTATGCCAGCCCATGCGAGGTAGTCGTCGACGCCACCGCTGCGGCCGCTGTCCAGTCCGTCAAGCGCCCCGTCGGGCGCAGTCGCCTCGAGGCCGAGCAGGCTGGCGACTTCCCGCACCGCATGGTCGACGTCTCCGCTGGAAAGCGCCTGGGTGTCCAGTACCCGCCCGCCAAGCGTCGCCTGCGACCGCATGTCCCCGGCGCGACGGGCGGCGGCGCGCCGCCAGATACCGTCAACGATGTCGGATGCGACAGAGCTGCCGATACCCGCGACAGCATGAACCAGCGCAACGGAAGACTCCGAGACTACCGTGACTGTGCTGGCACGAACGAACCCGACTCCCCCTTCTACGACAACTTGGGCGTCGGCTTCACTTGACAGCGGCTTCACCGCGTGGTTTGCGGGAGGATTGATCTGGACCTGTATTTCGGTGCCGGATGCCAATTCCGTGAACTCGGCATCGACTGTCACCTCGGTTTTGCCCGCCGCAATCGTCACCGTGCCTTCGCACGGAATGGCAGCGCAGGACTGGGAGACGCGGGCGCCAGCCGATCGGCCAAGGGCGCTGCCGACATCGCTCCTGCCATCCACCACTCTCCAATCGACTTCAACGGCAGAAGCGGGCGCAGAATCGACGGTGATGTCAAAGCTGACAACAGTCATGTCGCCTTCTTCTCTGTAGGTGGGGGTACTTGCCTCGATGCCAACTTGACCGACTGGCTCGTTGATTATGCCCTCGACGGTAGTTCCTCCAACCGTGACCGTCACTGTCTCGCCGTTGGTGCCTTCGGCAATGATGTCGCCAAGCGCCGTGACTGTTATCTCCTGCGTAGCGGCGGCGCCGGGTCCGAAGGTAAGCTCAGTGGAGGGGGCCACCGTGTAGTCCGTATCTTCCGTGGCTGTA
>CAZPIN010000003.1:0-17342 GCA_964586735.1 uncultured Rhodobacterales bacterium
AGGGAGCGGATGACGATCGGCGTGGAGTTGACCATCAGGGTGCCGTGGTTGGAGTCGGCATTCTCGATGAGAAAGCCGATGGCCTTTCCGCCGCCGCCGCCGGACATGTTCTCGTAGGTTGCCGAGCCGACGATGCCGGCGCCGGTCAGCGCCTCGCCGGTGCCGCGGGCGGTGCCGTCCCATCCTCCTCCGGCGCCGCCGGGAATGAGAAAGTGGATGGCGTCCACATCCTCGGCGGATGCTGGGGCCGCCAGCAGTGCGCTGGCGAACAGGGCTGCGATGAATTGCTTGCTGCGCATGGCTTGGGTTTCCTCTTGCTGCTGCAAATTGTCGTTGTCTCGCGGAGACATTCTCGCGAGGCTGCCGGGGCATGGAGTCGGGCTGAGCCGCGTCTTTCCCAGAATCGCCCTCGGCAGACGCGCATAGTAGCCCCCGATGCCCTCAGGTCAACGGGCCCGTTCTGGTGGGCAGGCACGGCGAGTCTTGAGGGCGGCATGGCTTCGAAGCGCGCTGGCAGAATCTGCCCCAGTGGCCAGCAGCGTGTAGGATGGGCGGGATGTAGGTCGAGAGGCTTGTCCATGGGAAGCTCGCTGATTGCGACGGTGCTATGGCACGACCTGTTTCGCTTCTCCCGCCGCGCCGGACGCTTCGAGTACTGGTGGGGGCTGGTCCTGTGCTGCCTGGTGTACCCGGCATTGGTATGGATACCCTTCTGGGCGGCCGTGGGCTTCGCGGCCAGCGATTTGGAGTCGCTGTGGCAGGAGGGGCATCGGGAATCGGGTGCCGTTCCTCTTCTGGTTGCTGCGTTTCTGCTGGGGGTCGCGGCGATGGTGCACGCGGGACTTGCCCTGCTTTCGCTGGCGGTACGCAGGCTGCATGACATGGGACAGCCGGGGCTGTTCGTACTGTTCGCTTTCGTGGCCGCGGTCAACCTGATCTTCTTGGCCGTGCTGGGCTTTGCCAGGGGCGAACCGGCCGTGAACAGCTGGGGAGACCGCCCCGCCGCATGGCCGCTGGCATAGCGGCGGCAGGGTGCGGTTGGTTCTGCCTTGACACGGGAAGAGACGAGGTCTTTGGCAAACGAAGGAATGGTCCTGTGGCACGCTTTACGTATATACTGAATCTGCCCCCAGCGGGCTGATCGGAATGGGGATGAGAACAATGAAGAAGATGCTGACTTTGACCAAGGCCGTGCTCTGGCACGACCTGTTTCGGACATCGCGCCGGGCTGGGCGGTACGAGTATCTGTGGGGAATTGCAATCAGCAGCCTGATTTATCCGCTGGTCGTCCAGCAGATAGTGTTGTTTGCTACCTTGGCCTTGTTTGGGCTTGGTGGCTTTGCCGCGCCTGACGCCGAGCCGTCCTCTGTCAGGCTGTTGCTGGGCAAGGTCTTCGGCGCCCTGCCGCTGGCCGCAATTCTGCACGCGTTTCTGGCGTTCGTTTCGCTTGCGGTGCGCAGGCTGCATGATCTGGGACTGCCGGGCTGGTACCTCCTTGTCATGCTTGCGGTGACATTGCTGGTTGGCTTGGCGATTCAAGTCATTTTCGGGTCCTCGATGCATCCGCTGCACTGGCTGCCCGTTGGCCTGGTCTTGTCGCTCGTGCTGTATGTGGTGCCAGGCATCCCAAAGGGCAGCCCGAAGCCCAACCGCTGGGGAGAGCGTCCTGCTACGTGGCCGCCGGAGGAGCGGTCGCAGTCCGTGACCATCCAGGACAATGGGCC
Organism: uncultured Rhodobacterales bacterium; assembly: GCA_964586735.1. Taxonomy (GTDB): domain Bacteria; phylum Pseudomonadota; class Alphaproteobacteria; order Rhodobacterales; family CAZPXZ01; genus CAZPXZ01. Next base: position 1,725 of record CAZPIN010000003.1, read on the forward strand.
TTCTGCAGGCGACTCTGACTGACTCGAAACCATCGCGAGGTGTGTTGGAATATCTGGCGGATGGGCAGGGGACTCGGCGGCGCGCCGAATGAAGTATGCGCCTCCCGTATCTCGCCCTACAGCGAGGGGGCAAGGAGTCCATGAGACGGTTTCTATACCATACCACGACCGTGCTTTGGCGCGATTTGTTTCAAGTGTCGGACCGTGCAGGGCGGCGCGAGTATTTTCGCGTTGCGGCGATGAGCTGTATTGTCTATCCGATGGTTGCTCATATGCTATTGCTGATCGTATTCGAGTACATCATTGGGGCTGGCATGCTCGATCTGTCTGAAGGCACGGAGTACTCTGACTTGCCGCCGGGCGCCAAAATATATGAAGCCCTGTCGCAAGCCGTTCAGTTTCACGTTCTTTTGGCATTCGTAACCATTGCAATACGCAGGCTGCACGACATGGGACTGTCGGGCTATTTTCTGGCCGTCGTGGCCTTTGTAACAGTTCTCATATTATTCGTTGCCAGTGAGCTTGGCGTATTGAAGCTCCTCTTGCCGTGGCTGTTTCTCGCGGATATGGTCATCTTTCTGTTTATATATTTTGCGCTCGGCATTCCAGGAAGCAGATCAAAGCCGAACCGATGGGGAGAGGGTCCCAGCCCGTGGCCGCCAGACGAGAGGTCAGATGGGCAGCAGGAACAGCCCGAAAATGCTTGACGGGAGCGTCTTCTGGCGTCTTAGTCACGAGGGCGCGGGTGTGGCCTCGACGCACTGTCAGGGCCTTGTATGCTGTTCGGCAGCGTGTATCATGAACTAGGCTTAGCCGAGGAGGCATCCACATGAGGCATTCGCTTTTCACAACAGTGCTGTGGCACGACCTGTTCCGTTTTTCCCGCCGCGGCGGGCGCTTCGAGTACTGGTGGGGGCAGGTCCTTTGCCTGCTGTATCTGGTTCTGGTTGCGTTCTTGGTTGGCATTGTATCCGGCGACGAGGAGTCGTATGGGATTGCCGATTTGTTCATCGTTGCGGCGATTGTACAGGTGTTCATTGCCCAAATTTCGCTTATGGTGCGTAGGCTGAACGACTTGGGCTATTCTGGCTTTCTGGTTCTGCTGTACTTTATACCCTTGATTGGAGTGATATTCTGGTTTGTCATTGGCATCTTCCCGGCGGAACCTGTTGCCAACAAATGGGGTGAAAGGCCAGCAACATGGCCGCTGAATATAGTACCGGCCCCGTCGCAAAATCGGCCCTAACGCGACCGCCCGATTGCCACTGGGGAGTTCACTGTCAGGGGGGCCGTCTTCAGTCTCTTGACAGAAGGTGGCTGGACCGGAAATCATCACCGGCAGATGGAGCTTCATCAGGCGGAGTGCCATCGACTTCGGGGCTTGACAGCCAACACGGCTTGGGCTACCAATGCATCACTTGGCAGCTTCAGGGAGCTCGGTTTCGGAGCAATGGTTTCACCGAGATGCTTGGCAGCCTTGTCGCAAACCCCGCGGCAATCCAGTATCAGGAGTACATAGACATGGCACTGACGCCCACCCCCGTATGCGATTTCGGCTGGAAGGCCCCTGCCTTCGAGCTTCCCGGCATCGATGGCGAAACCTGGTCGTTGGAGGGTATCGCCGGTTCCAAGGGGACGCTGGTGATGTTCATCTGCAACCATTGCCCCTACGTCATCGGCGTCGCCGAGCGTCTGGCAACGGACATGGAAGACCTCATGAACGCCCAGATCGGCGTGGCTGCCATCTGCAGCAACGACGCGGACAACTACCCGGAGGACTCTTTCCCCAACATGAAGCTGTTCGCCGAACGCTATGGCTTCGGGTTCCCCTATCTCCACGACGAGAGCCAGGCCGTGGCCCGGGCTTATGACGCGGTGTGCACGCCAGACTTCTTCGGCTTCGACGCCAATCTCGGACTGCAGTATCGAGGCCGTCTGGATGAGGCGGGCCGCAATTCCCGGCCCGACGGCATGCGACGGGAGCTGGTGGAGGCGATGCTGCAGGTAGCCGAAACCGGCAGAGGGCCTGAAGGCCAGACTCCCTCGATGGGCTGCTCGATCAAGTGGAAGGTCTGATGCCAAAGGCTAGACATCGCTGATACTGCAGTGAAGGTATGCCAACCTTGGCGCTATCCAAGACGAAGGATGATCCAGGTACCGCGTACTGCAACGAAATTGCCGAGCATGAAAGAGCATGAATCGGAAGTGGATGGTATAGGCATGAGCCCGGTGTTCAACCCAGTCCATCTCTGGAGGCCATGGAGATGATAAAGAGCAAGCCTTTGAACGAGTCCCCTCTTCACCGGGAGGTTATTCTGGGAACATTGAAGAGCGTTCGTAAGCTGCTTCGTGCCGGCACACATGTCGACCCGCAGGACAGCAAGGGTGAAACGCCGCTTCACTGGGCCGCGGCAGCTGCGAATGCTAGCATTGTTCGAGAGCTAATTAAGTTCAATGCAGATATTGACGCTAGAAGCAGCGAGGGTAAAACGCCGTTGAATTGCGCGGCGGCAGGAATTCACGCCAACGCGCATCGGGCGGTACGGGTGCTGCTGGAGGCCGGCGCGGATCCTAACGTCCAGAACGCGAAATGCCTCATGCCTGTATTTGAGGCAATTGTACATGGCACCGTTGAATCCCTACAGGAGTTGCTGAAGCATGGTGCTAAGGTTGACAACGATGTTCTGCTTCTTGGGCAATCGGCATTGATGCGGGCTGCATGCCATCCCCTGGCGGATTTTACTCGAGTTTTGCTTGCCGCTGATGCTGATCCAAATTTCGCCGATGAAAGAGGCGTTACTCCCCTGCATGTTGCAGCCAATGCAGGTTCCGTCGACGTGGTGCGGGTGCTTGTAGCAGGCCCAGTGAAGGTTAATGCGCAGTTAGTCGAAAATCATAAAACGCCTTTGCATCAGGCAGCTTTGGTGAATGCCGCTGAGTGTATCCGGCCGCTTGTACTCGCGGGCGCAAACCTGGAGGCCGTGACAATGGTCGACGGATATACGCCATTGTGCCTAGCGGCGAAACACGGTGCATTGGACGCGCTTCAGGAGCTTTTGAAACACAACGCTAGAGTTAATGTTCGAGGCAAAGAAGGCGGCACTCCCCTCTTTTTGGCGTCGCGAGAGGGTGAGCTTGAATGCGCGCGCATGCTGCTACAGGCTGGAGCGAACGTACGGGTTAAAATTCCGGCTACTGGGGTTACTGCGCTGGATCTGGCAATTGACTCAGAGCACGTGAAGGTCGTTCGCCTTCTTGTTGATGCGGGCGCTAACGTAAATGCGAGAAAGAAGCATAATTGCGTAACGCCGCTGCTTAGTGCACTGTTCAGCAAGAATGAAAGTATAATACGAATGCTTTTGGACGCGGGGGCGAAGACCGGCGCAAGAGACCTGAACACTGGAGCAGCAGTACTTCACTATGCGGCTCAGCTGGGGAATCGCAGCATAGCAAATGCCCTTATAGAGAAAGGTGCTAAAGTCGACGCAAGGCAAGCCACTTCCCGCTATACGCCTCTGCACATAGCGGCCAAATATGATAATTTGGAAGTTGCGGAGATCCTCATACAGAACGGCGCGGATCTGAATGCCAAGGAGAAGCGCTATGGATCTACCCCACTTCACTTGTCGGCGATGGCGGGGTCCGTGGAGACCGCCCGCAGGCTGGTAACAGCTGGCGCCAAACTGGAGGCAAGGGCCTCCAATTTGTCCTTGACACCTCTACATATAGCGTCGAGACAGGGTACGGCCGATATGGTGCGTGCGCTTCTAGACTGCGGCGCGGATATTCAGTCACGTGCCCATGACGGGGAGACACCGCTTCACATGGCCGCCCAATTTGGCCAAATGGATGCGGTTCAGACGCTCTTGGACGGAGGCGCGGACATCAATTCTAGAACAGCTTCCGACGGCCGAGCGCCGCTTCATCAGGCTACGCTGTCTGACTCACCGAAGAATGCTTCGGTTCTTCTGAAGGCCGGTGCCTGCACGGAGGCAAAGGATAGCTATGGCCGAACGCCGCTGCATGTTGCCGCTGCAAACAAAAAGGTGGAGGCGGTCCGGACGCTAATCGAGGCAGGTTCAAATATTGAAGCGCGGGAAAATAATTCTCTGCTGACGCCATTGCATGCTGCGTGCCGGTTTGCAGATGCAGAAACTATGCGCGCGCTAATTGAAGCTGGTGCGGATGTAAACGCAAAGTCAAAGAACGGAGTAACGCCATTTACCCTAGCTTTGCAAAATAAAAACATCAAGAAATCAATTGAATTGGCGTGACTCCCCATAGGGAATTGACAGTACGCCTAGCGGAACTTGACTGGCTGCTAGATCAGAGCAACCGAACGCACTCGATCCTTGCTGTCCGCAGGAAGTTGCTTTGCAATAAACTGAATTGACCGGCGTTTACCTCATTGGTGGCCATGCATTCCATCTGGCAGGACATTAGCATCGAAGCAATCACGGCATCCATACGCAATGACGCATCAAAGAAAGGTCGATGTCAAGCGCTCACTAGAAAAAGCACCAGTACGTTTCAAGCCATATACCGCATGCAAAGCAACGCAAAGAGACTTTCTTGCGCATACTAGTTTGCAATGCACTGCGTTGGCGAATGGCGGATTGTAAAGCGACAGGGATTACTGCACGATGTTTGCCAGCGGTAGTGCACTGCTGGCACGACCTCTTGGGGCGGGCCTACGCATTCATGGTTGGCTGGCCGCCAATTTCTCATCTGCAGCGGGCAAGGCGGCTTCATCGGCCGCTGCCTCCCGCCACAGGCGCTCCATTTCCTCCAGGCTGGCGTCCGCGGGCGTCATTCCTCGCTCTTCCAGCTGGCGCTCCACCTCCCCAAACCGCCGCCGAAACTTCTCGCAGGCTTCCTCCAGCGCGGCCTCGGGATTGATGCGCATGTGGCGGGCGAGGCTGGCCAGGCTAAACAGCACGTCGCCCAGCTCCTCGCGCCGCTCTTCGAGAGTCTTCGCCGCGCGCAGCTCCCCGATCTCCTCCTCCACTTTCGCCCAGACCGATTCGGCGTCCGGCCAGTCGAAGCCTACCCGCGCGGCCCGCAGGCCCAAGGCTACGGCGCTGTCCATGGCCCGCGGCCCCCGGGCGGCTCCGTCGAGCACGCTCTTGTTGCCGCCGCCCTCGCGCCGCTTCTGCTCCTCCCACTGGGCCGCGCCGAATGAGCCGTCGTTCTCCGCGTCGCCAAACACATGCGGATGGCGGCGCACCATCTTGTCGGCGACGGCCTTGGCGGCGTCGGCGTAGTCAAACGCCCCCTCCTCCTCGGCCATCTGGGCGTGGTACACCACCTGCAGCAGCAGGTCGCCCAGCTCGCCGCGCAGGGCCTCAAGGTCCCCGCGATGAATCGCCTCGGCGACCTCGTAGGCTTCCTCGATGGTGTAGGGGGCGATGGAGGCGAAGTCCTGGCGCAGGTCCCAGGGGCATCCCGTATCCGGGTCGCGCAGGCGGCGCATGATATCCAGCAGGCGGGCGGTTTCCCGCTGGGCGCGGTCCGTTCCCTCTGGATTCTGCGCCATGGGGCCGCCTACTTGGCGGCAGCGTCGAGAGACCGCTGCAGGATCTCCAGGGCCCGGGCCCGGTCGCCCCAGCCAGTGACCTTCACCCACTTGCCCTCTTCGAGGTCCTTGTAGCGCTCGAAAAAATGCTGGATGCGGCGGCGCTCGATCTCCGGCAGGTCGCCGACGTCGGCGATGCCCGCCTGAAACGGATCGACCTTGGCCAGCGGCACCGCGACGATCTTGTCGTCGACGCCGGCCTCGTCCTCCATCTCCAGCACGCCGATGGGGCGGCTGGGCACCACCACCCCCGGCATCAGCGCTACGTCCGTACGTACCAGCACGTCGGTGGGGTCGCCGTCCTCGTGCAGGGTGTTGGGCACGAAGCCGTAGTTGCAGGGATAGAACATCGGCGTGTTGACGATGCGGTCCACCATCACCGCTCCCGAGTCCTTGTCGACCTCGTACTTGACCGGAGAGCCGCCGCCCGCGCCTCCCGGTATCTCGATGACGACGTTGATGTCTTCGGGCGGGTTCTTGCCCGCCGGTATTTTGTCGAGGTTCATGCTGCTCTCCTGCTGACACGGCGCTTCGCTCCGCCGGCTACTCCCACTCGATGGTGGCCGGCGGCTTGGACGTTACATCGTACACTACCCGATTGACGCCTCTCACCTCGTTGACGATTCGCGTCGCCACCTTCGAAAGAAACTCCGCCGAAAACGGGTAGAAGTCGGCGGTCATGCCGTCGGTAGCCCGCACCGCCCGCAGCGCGCAGACCCGCTCGTAGGTGCGGGCGTCTCCCATGACGCCGACGCTGCGCACCGGCAGCAGTGCCGCGAACGCCTGCCAGATGTCGTCGTAGAGGCCGGCGGCGCGGATCTCCTCGAGAAACACGGCGTCCGCCTCGCGCAGTATGTTCAGGGCCTCGCGGGTCACCGCCCCGGGGATGCGGATGGCCAGGCCGGGTCCGGGAAAGGGATGGCGGTCGACGAAATCGGCCGGCAGGCCGAGCTCCCGTCCCAGCGCCCGCACCTCGTCCTTGAACAGCTCGCGCAGCGGCTCGAGCAGCTCGAATGGCATGTCATCGGGCAGCCCGCCGACGTTGTGGTGGGACTTGATGGTGGCGCTGGGGCCGCCGTGCACCGAGGCGCTTTCGATGACGTCGGGGTAGAGCGTGCCCTGGGCGAGGAACCTGGCCGGTCCGGCCTCCTCCAGCGCCGCCTCGAACTCCTCCACGAACAGCCGGCCGATGGCATGGCGCTTGGCCTCGGGGTCCTCCACGCCGTCCAGCGCCGCCAGAAAGGCGTCCGAGGCGTCGCGGCGCACCAGCGGAATCTGGAAGTGGCGGCGGAACATGTCCGCCACCTGCGCGCCCTCGTCCTTGCGCAGCAGCCCGGTGTCGACAAACACGCATGCCAGCCGCTCGCCGATGGCCTCGTGCACCAGTGCCGCCGCCACCGCGCTGTCGACTCCGCCCGACAGCCCGCAGATCACCCGCTCCCCGCCGACCCGCTCGCGGATCCGCTCCACCGCCATCGTCCGGTATGCGGCCATCGACCAGTCGCCGCGGCAGCCGGCGATGCCAATGGCGAAATTGGCCAGCAGGCGATCGCCGCCGGGGGTGTGCGCTACCTCGGGATGAAACTGCACTCCGTAGATCCTGCGCTCCTCGTCTGCGATTGCGGCATGGGGCGCGCCCGCCGATTCGGCGATGGTGGCGAAACCCTCCGGCAGGCGGCGCACCTCGTCGCCGTGGGACATCCACACCGCCCGCTCGCCGCCGCCGTCGGCGAAACCCTCCAGCAGCCGCGAGTCGGCGCAGGCCCGCAGGCTGGCGGGACCGTACTCGCGGCGGCTGCCCTGGCCGACCTCTCCACCCAGGGCATGCACCAGCAGCTGCTGGCCGTAGCAGATGCCCAGCACCGGCACCCCCGCCTCCAGTACCCCGGGCGGCAGGCCGGGCGCCGCATCGTCGGCGACCGAATCGGGTCCACCCGACAGCACCACCGCCCGCAGCTGCGGCGACTCAAGGCCGGGGTCCGCCGCCTGCGGCGGGACGATTTCGCAGTAGACGCCCGTCTCCCGCAGCCGGCGGGCGATCAGCTGCGTTACCTGGGAGCCGAAGTCGACGACCAGCACCAGATCGCGCTGCATGGGTACCTCGTAGCTGGCGGACGGGAGCGGGCGGATGGCGGGGCGGAACCGGCGCGCTGGCTGGTGCCTCCCGCCGGTAGATACCACGATGCCGCCGGAAAGGCAGGCAGTCGACAGGCATCTGTCGCTGGCGGGCCGCAAACCGTCGCAAAGGCGCCGACGGCAGGGACGCGCTGGGAAACTATGGTAGTGACTCGAACCGAAGAGGAGTCGGGAGGACAGAGACATGGCAGGACGGCGGCAGACGGGAAGGGGCGGCGGCGCCGAGGCGCGCCGCGCGGCGCGGCGCGGCCGGACGGCGGCAGCGGCGCCGGCGGTGCGGCGGGCGATACCGCTCTACGAGATCCTCGACGAAGAGGCGCTGGAGACCATCGAGCGCAACGCCGACACCGTGCTGGAGGAAATCGGCGTCGAATTTACCGACAACCCCGAAGGGCTGGAGCGGTGGCGCCAGGCCGGGGCTAGCATCGACGGTACGCGCCTGCGCCTGCCGCGCGGCATGGCCCGCGAAATCGCCTCGACGGCTCCGAGCGCCTTTACCCAGAACGCCCGCAACCCCGAGCGGTCGGTGCACATCGGCGGCGAGACGACGGTATTCGCGCCCGTGTACGGGCCGCCGTTTTACCTCGACCTCGACGGCCAGCGCCGCTACGCGACCCTCGCCGACTTCGACGACCTGGTGAAGCTCGCCTACCTGTCGCCGTCGCTGCACCACTCCGGCGGCACGGTCTGCGAGCCCACCGACGTCGCCGTCAACAAGCGCCACCTGGACATGGTGTACAGCCACATCCGCCACTCGGACAAGCCATTCATGGGGTCGGTGACCGCGCCCGAGCGGGCTGCGGACTCGGTGGCGATGGCGAAGATTCTGTTCGGCGAGGAGTTCGTCGACGGCAACGCCGTGCTGCTCAACCTGATCAACCTCAACTCGCCGCTCACACTCGACGGGGCCATGATGGGGGCGCTCGAGGTGTACAGCGCCGCCAACCAGGCATGCGTGGTGTCGCCCTTCATCGTCGGCGGGGCGATGTCGCCGGTGGCGGTGGCCGGCACCCTTTCGCAGATTCTGGCCGAGGTGCTGGCGGCGGTGGCCTACAGCCAGCTGGTGCGCCCCGGCGCGCCGGTGGTCTTCGGGGCGTTCGTTGCGACCATCGACATGAACAGCGGCGCCCCGACCTTCGGCACCCCCGAGGCGGCGCACATTCTCTACGGCGCGGCCCAGCTTGCCCGCCGCATGAACCTGCCGTTCCGCTCCGGCGGCGCCCTGTGCGGCTCCAAGCTGCCGGACGCCCAGGCGGCCTACGAAAGCGCCAATACGATGTTTCCCTCCCTCACCGCAGGCGCCAATTTCGTGCTGCATGCGGCCGGCTGGCTGGAGGGAGGGCTGGTGGCCTCGCCCGAAAAACTGGTGATGGACGCCGACCAGCTCACCGCCCTGCAGCGATTCGCCGGCGGCGTCGACCTGTCGGAAAACGGCCAGGCGATGGACGCCATCCGCGAGGTGGGCCCCGGACAGCACTATCTGGGATGCGCCCACACCCAGGCGAATTTCGAGACGGCGTTCTGGCGGTCGGAGATCGCCGACTACCGTCCGTACGAGACCTGGTCGGAAGAGGGGTCGCCGGACACACGCACCCTGGCACGCGCCCGATGCCAGGCGATGCTGCGGGACTACGAGCCTCCGCCGCTGGACGAGGGGGTGGACGAGGCGCTGCGCGCCTACATCGAGCGGCGCAAGGCCGAGGAACCCGATTCGCTGACCTGACCCCACGCCGCGGCGCAGGCGGCTGGAGTTACAGCAGCGCGAACAGCCGGCTTGGACCGCCCGTGCCGCCGGCGTGCTTAGGCGCCCCGACCACCAGCGTCGCGCCGGAGGCGGGAAGCTGGCCGAGTCCGGCGACGCACTCCAGCCCCCAGCCGCCCGAGCCCAGCCAGGCGTAGTGCGTGGCAAAGTCGGGCGACGGGCCGAAGTCCAGCGACAGCGTGTCGGCGGCGATGCCGACGGAGGAGGTCTCCTCCTTCAGCATCTCCACAGCCTCTACGTGGAAGCCCGGGAAGTGCATGGCGCCTTCGCTGTCCGCGTTGCGGAACTTGGACGAGGAGATGTGCCGGTCCCAGCCGGAGTGCATGGCCACGCAGCCGCCGGGCGGAAGGTCTCCGTTGCGCAAGATCCAGGCGCGGAGATGGTTTGGCGTGACCTGCGCGTCGGGGTCGGATTCGGCCTCGGTGGCGATGTCGACCACTGAAAGCGGCACCACCAGCTGCTGCACCGTCAGCTGGTCCACCGAAGCGCCGTCGGCCGAAAAGTGCAGCGGCGCGTCCATGTGGGTGCCGGTGTGCTCGTTGACCCGAATCTCCTTGAGGTTGAAGAAGTGCTCGGCGAAGTTGAACTTCTGCTCCTCGAAGTACTGCTGCTCCCCGAAGTAGGTGGGGAAGTCGGTTGTGAGGGTGTGGGTCAGGTCCATGACGCCGCCGGCTCCTCCCGCCAGCGCGGGCGGCGCCGCGGTCGCGCCGATGACGGCTCCGGCGGTGGCGGCGGCCGAGCCGCACAGGAAGCTGCGGCGGCTGAGCATGCGGTCTTTGACCATCTGAATGGCTGCAGGATGGCACATGGCGGTACTCCTTCGTCAAGGGTAGGGACCGCGTGCTGTCGGTGTCCCTGATTGGGTGGATTCTACGGCGAAACGGGAGTGCGGTCTACTCCGGCTGACCGAACGCACGCCGGGGTGGGGTGCTGGCGATCTTTGGCAGCGTGGGCCTCTGACCCTTGACAAGTCTGGCAAAGGCGCTATCTGATAGGTAGCGAAGGCGGGACACCCTCATGGAAATCAGCTTTCGGAGGCGCAAGATGGAGAAGGCGTTCAGCTCGGAAACCAACCTCCGCAGGAGCTACGGCCTGAGAATGGCCAGCGTGATCAAGACGCGGATGGAGATGCTAGCATCGCTTGGTAATCTGGCGAAGTTGTCTATGCACACTCCGGGAAGGATGCATCCGCTGTCGGGTGACCGGAAAGGGCAGTTCGCTGTTGACCTGACGGGGCCATACAGGCTGGTGTTTGAGCCAGACTATGACCCGGTCCCGCTCAAGGCAGATGGTGGCGTAGACCTAGAAGAGGTAAGGGCCATCACGATATTGGAGGTGGTGGACTACCACTGACGATGGAGGAACACGTGGCTAAGTCAAAATATCGGTACAAGCCGGACTATTCGGTTGCACCGGGGAATCTTCTCAAGGAATACCTTGAGGTGCGGGGTTGGTCGTACGCGGAATGTGCGCGCAGATGCGAATTGCCTCCCAAGCTGATCAGTGAGATTGCATCCGGCAAGGCCCCCATAGAACCTAGTACAGCGCTTCAGTTTGAGAAAGTGCTAGGCATGGACGCTGACATTTGGCTTGGAATGGAACAGCGACATCGGCTGTTTCAGGCGCGGAAAGCCGAAAGGAAAGAGACCGTCGCCAAGGCGGACTGGGCGCAGAATTTCCCGGTCAAGGAGCTGGTCAAATTTGGAAAAATTCAGGCCGCCAAACTGACTGACGACGTAGTGCATAAAGTGCTCTCCTTTTTTGGCGTAGCGTCCATAGAAGCGTGGGAGAGCAGCTATGGATTGACGGGAGTTGCCTGGAGACGTTCTCAGGGACTAAAGAATGAAAGGGCGGCGCTGGCAACGTGGCTGCGGTTTGGAGAGATTGAAGCTGTAGAGCAGCGATGCTCGAGGTACAGCAAGACAAAATTTTGGAAGGCTGTGCGGCAAATTCGTAGATTGACGCGCGAACCAGATCCGCAGATATCGTTGCCTCAAGCAAGGAAGCTTTGCAATGAAGCTGGCGTTGTTTTGGCCATGGTGCCGCCACTGCAGAAGGTGACGGTAAGCGGTGCAGCCTATTGGCTCACGCCGCAGAAGGCGGTGGTCCAGCTGAGTGGCAGCCATTCGTCGGATGACCAGCTGTGGTTTAGCTTCTTCCATGAGGCTGCGCACATTCTGCTCCATAACAAGAAAAGCATCTTCATTGAAGCGGAAGAGGGCAGTGATGATTCTCACCGAGAACAGGAAACGGAGGCCAATGCATGGGCTGCCAACCACTTGATTCCCAACCGGGACTGGAAGCGATTCGTGGATGGGGCGCAATTCAGCAAGGAATCCGTAGTGGAGTTTGCTGAACGGCAGAATGTCGCACCGGGTATTGTCGTCGGCAGGCTGCAGCACGAGAAGTTCCTGTCGCGGAGATCTTCTCTCAACAGCCTCAAGAAGCGATATACATGGGAATATATCAGGGATATAGTTGGCGTAGGAAGCGTGGTCGTAAAGGAGCGCCTGCCAAAGGGTGGTGCTGAGAAAGTGACATGACCGTTGGGCCACATCAGTTAAAAATTAAACAACTCCGACACCTTGATTGGTGGAAGGTTCTGTTTAATTCGGGCATGACTGACAACATTTCCGTGTTCTGGGTATTTTCAAAATTACTCGTAGCGGTTAGCATTCTGGAGAGGGCATCTGCAGACCCTCTGGAACAGAGGGATCACACATCGGGTGGTTGGAAAGGGCCGCTTGCCATTAACCTGAAGAGGGCACACAAGCGGGTGCTTGAGCTCAAGAATGATCCGATGCCCCTTAATGCTTATGGGGACATCGAATTGAAGCGGGTAGCTTCCATCAAGACGCTGAAAGTGATGAAGTACCACTGACGATGGAGGAACGCATGACTGAGAAGGATTATCCGTACAGGCCGGACTATTCAGTTGCGCCTGGACTAATACTCAAGGAGTACCTTGAGGTGCGGGGCTGGTCGTATGCGGAGTGTGCGCGCAGATGCGGGCTGCCCCCCAAATTGATCAGCGAAATTGCATCCGGCAAGGCACCCATAGAACCCAGCACGGCGATTCAGTTCGAGAAAGTACTGGGATTGCGTGCCCATATATGGCTCGGGATTGAGATGGACTATCGGTTGTTTCAAGCACGGAAGGCCGACAAGAGAGGGTCTGCCGTAAAGGCAGATTGGGCAAAAAAGTTTCCGGTGAAGGAATTGGTTAAATTTGGAAAATTTCAAACTGCCAAACTGACTGACGACATAGTATATAAAGTGCTTTCCTTTTTTAGCGTGGCGTCCATGGAAGCGTGGGAAAGCAGCTATGGATTGACGGGAGTTGCCTGTAGACGTTCCCAGAGATTAAAGAGTGAAAGAGCGGCACTGGCAACGTGGTTGCGGTTTGGAGAGATTGAAGCTGTAGAGCAGCGATGCTCGAAGTACAGCAAAACAAAGTTTTGGAGGGCTATACGGCAAATTCGCAGCCTGACGCGCGAGCCAGATCCGCAGATTTCGTTACCTCAAGCAAAGGTGCTTTGCAATGAAGCTGGCGTAGTTTTGGCCCTGGTGCCGCCGCTGCGAAAGGCGGCGGTTAGCGGTGCAGCCTACTGGCTAACGCCCAAGAAGGCGGTGATCCAGCTGAGTGGCAACCATTCGTCGGATGACCAGCTGTGGTTTAGCTTCTTCCATGAGGCGGCGCACATTCTGCTCCATAGCAAGAAAAGCATCTTTATTGAAGCGGAAGAGGGCGGTGGCGATGCTCACCGAGAACAGGAAGCGGAGGCCAAAGCGTGGGCCACGAGCTTCTTGATTCCCGACCGGAACTGGAAGCGTTTCGTGGAAGGGGAGAAGTTCAGCAAGGATTCCGTAGTGGAGTTTGCTGAACGGCAGAATACCGCTCCGGGCATTGTCGTCGGCATGCTGCAGCACGAGAAGCGCCTGCCGCGGAGATCTCCTCTCAACGGTCTCAAGAAGCGATATAAATGGGAATATATTCGGAATATAGATGGCGTGGGCAGCGTGATCGTAAAGGAGCGCCTACCAATGAGCAATACGGAGAAGGCGACATGACCGTTGGACCCGGTCGCGAGGGCGGCTGTCAGTGCGGGGCGATTCGCTATCGCCTGCTTGCTTCCCCAGCCGCGCTTTACGCATGCCATTGCAGGGACTGCCAAAAACAGTCCTCAAGCGCGTTTGGCATGTCGATGTGGATGAAGTCGGACGAGATCGAGTTTTCCGGCGCGGACCCGAAGATATACGCCACCCGAGGCGACAGCGGAAACGCCAAGAATTGCGCCTTCTGTCCCGAGTGCGGCACACGCCTATACCACCAGTTTCCGCCTGGCGAATTGCTGAGCGTCAAGGCTGGCACGCTCGACGATACCACCGACCTACAGCCCACCTGCCACATCTGGACGCGGCGAGCCCAGCCGTGGCTAAAGCCAGCCCTGTCAGAGGTACCGATAGTCGAGGGTGAGCCCGTGTCGGATGAGTACCTGACGGAGCTGTGGCATGAACAGTGCCAGAGTCGGAATTAGGGAATCGGTTTCCGGCCAGAAGACGGACCGCTGAAGGCCCCATGATACGGTCTGAGAAGGCGGCTGATGGTCAGCAGTGAGGTACAGCAGTCCGGCGGGGAGATAATATGGACGGCGTGGGCTGCGGCAGGGCGGTTTAGCGTGCTACGCATGGATTCTGGGATTCGCGGCGCGCGTCGGGCTTCCGGTTGGTGGTGTTGAGGTGACCAAGGTGATACACTGACTGCTCAGGCAGGTATTGGAGAGGACCATGTACGACGACCAGCCCGAAGTATCTGGTGACGTTATGCGTCTTCTCAGAAGGGTCATCAGGAAGGAGATTGCCCCCTTGAAGGTCGCGCGAATCCGCGCCTACGGGATGGACGACGGCTGGGAAGGTGGTCCCACCCTTGAGGTCGAGGTGGAATACGTCGGCAAATGCGGAGATTTTGACGTCAAGCTGTATGGTGGGATTTGGTCTGCTTTGTTTCCTAAGCTTGAGAAGTTGGGTGAGAAGAGATGGCCGATAATTCGATTCTCACCCACTGTGGATGAAGAAGACACCGTTGCGTGACCGCTCGAGCACAGCCAGAACCCTTATGCGGCTGCCTCATTGCACCGTGACGGCTGATTGAAGTGGCAGAAGAAGCAATTCGCGCACTCGAATCAGCCCCCTTGCCAGACCGCCGGGCACTCGCAGTATGGATGGTGATGAAGCACCGTCCGTAGCGTCAGGGCACCGCAGGAGGCCCCCAGCAACTGGCCGACAGGACCAGATTCGGCCTTCGTGACCAGTGCCAGAGCACCATCCGGGCAGCCTCTTTCGCGCCCGCAGACTTGCTTGCCGAGGTGCCTAGGCTTCGCTGTCTTTCGCGTATAGCGTTGCTGGATAAGGGTTTGTGGCAGAATCTGGCACCGCCACAGCCCCCGGACCGCGCCTCTGAAAATTTCTTTACGATTCCCCCTTGACACCCTGTTGCCGCCACCTACATAGGCTCCAACTTGTTAGCAGCCACCGGCGGCGAGTGCCAACAACGGCGGTCACGGGGCTGCGTCCATACCAACTGGAGGTAACACATGAAGACCAAGCTGCGTCCCTTGCAGGACCGGGTTCTTGTCCGTCGAATCGACGAGGACCACACCACATCGGGCGGGCTCATCATCCCGGACACTGCCAAGGAGAAGCCCCAGGAGGGCGAGGTGGTGGCCGTGGGCGAGGGCGCCCGCAAGGACTCAGGCGAGCTCATTCCGATGAGCGTCAAGCCCAAGGACCGCATCCTGTTCGGGAAGTGGTCGGGCACTGAAGTCAAGCTCGACGGCGAGGAGCTCCTGATCATGAAGGAGTCTGACATCCTCGGCGTCATCGGCTAACGGCACCAACACCAGACAGAGGAACCAAACATCATGGCAGCCAAGGAAATTCGCTTTTCCACTGACGCCCGCGAAAGGATGCTTCGCGGCGTCAACATCCTTGCCGACGCCGTCCGCGCCACCCTCGGCCCCAAGGGCCGCAACGTGGTGCTGGACAAGTCGTTCGGCGCTCCCCGTATCACCAAAGACGGCGTCACCGTCGCCAAGGAGATCGAGCTTGAGAACAAGTTCGAGAACATGGGCGCGCAGATGGTCCG
>CAZPIN010000004.1:0-17162 GCA_964586735.1 uncultured Rhodobacterales bacterium
GCACGCATGAAGCGGTGCGCTTCCTGCGGGCACCAGCTCTTTGATTCGAGGTAAGACAATGACCGACGTAGCTACGCACCAGAAGGTGCGCCGCCGGTATAGGCAGGTGCCTGATCAGGTACCTGCTTCGAAGGATACTCGGCTTCCCTCCCCAAACATGTCTGTGGAGGTGAAGAACTTTGGGCCAATCGCCAAGGGTAAGGTAGACATTCGCCCTCTAACGGTGTTTGCTGGTCCCAGCAACACGGGAAAGTCGTGGCTCGCCACGCTGATCTATTCACTTGGCCTGCTACCAAGTTACGGTTATATGCGTCCAGCATCCCTCAATGCAATGCTTTCTGGAGGCAGTGAATTTTTTACCAAACTGCTGTCCGACCTGGCAATGACACAGTTTCCTGAAAACCCGCGAGCTTGGAGCAAGGCATTATCTTGTCAGTCAGGCGTTAAACTATCTTCTAATGAGCTCCGTTTTTTGCAGCTTGTTACTGGAAACGCTACAGGTGATTTTGTCGAGGAGATGTTTCGCTGTTTTGGCATTACTAACGTCAATGATTTTGCCAGAATTGGCGGCGGCAATCAACACGTGGCAAATATAAATATTCGCACAGGACAATTGGAGCGGAATTTTAAACTTGGCGGCAAACGCAAGCCCGTGTCAATGAAAGTGAACATCTTAAGCGAGGACATTGCCTCCCTTCCCCCTGATGGCAGCATGTCTCTTGCCTTTGAAGATTCTTCTACCATTGGAGATCTTTTGTTTAGAACCGAGGAGGCGAAATTGCTCGATGAGTTTCATGCAGTGAATCAAGCAGGGGTATTTGCATACTCCTGCCTTAACGCATTATGCAAACGTCGCCAAATCAACGATATGTACTTTCTCCCCACTGATCGCGGTAGTATTTTGCACTCTCACGCGTCGTTTGTAAACGCAGTTATCAGCAGCTCTGCAAAACTCGGTATTGACTATAAACCAGATCGGCCTATTCTAACTGGCGTGCTTGGCGATTTCCTGGAGAAGCTTACTGTTATGGGAAAGGCGCAGAGTTTGCAAAGTCCGCTTAATCGTGATATTGAAGAGAGGCTAAACCGCGATATTCTCCGCGGTACAGTGAATGTGGAGAGCTCATTTACTGGATTTCCCAATTTTACATTCACCCCGGATGGGTGGAGTAAGTCCATACAGATGTCTAGCGCCTCTGCCATGGTTTCAGAAGTTGGACCGCTTGTTTTGTTCTTTCGATATTTCATCCAACCCGGAGATCTCCTTATTCTCGAAGAACCAGAATCACATTTGCACCCGACGCTACAGCAGTCATTAATTCGGGAAATTGCAAGGTGGGTGAATCGTGGAATTCGAGTTTTAATCACGACTCATAGCGAATGGATAATTAACGAAATATCGAATATTGTTATTCGGAACTTGACCCGGGGCAAGTTCAATTGGGATGAAAATCAACCTATATTGTCTAGTGAAGATGTTGGAGTTTGGCATTTCACTTGCGTCAACCAGGAATCACCTGAGGCAGGGACAATAATCAAGGAAACGCTATGGGATAAGGAGGACGGGGGTTATGAGGCTGGCTTTTATGACCCCATGATCGAACAACACAATGATTGGGCACAGGGATATAACAGAACAAATTACATTTAGTTGGAGATGTATGATGAGTACCAAGTCTGTGATGTCCCGCTGTCAACGAAACTGGGTCGCTCATGGTTGGGATGAATGCCCGGGCTGCAAAACGATAATAAAGAAGGATGGAGCAAAATTTTCTCTATCTGGAACACCAGGGCCTCACTTGTTGTTGGACATGGACAAAATTCCATGTTTGCAAAATACACGCCGCTGTGACTTCTTATTCATTGCGGAAGCGCAGCAAGCAAGCAACGAGTGGATTGTTCCTATCGAATGCACGTCAGGAGATCGTAAGGAGGAAAAAACAGTCTTGCAGCAGCTTCGGGCAGGGGCTGAATTTATTGAAAGAAATATTCCAAACTCGGCAAATTTGCTCTTTCAGCCAATACTGGTCGGAAAGGTTAGTCGAGCAGGAAAAATAGAAAGGATAAAAAGATGACGGTGCAGTTTCATGACAAACTTTTTTTACTCGGTGTAGTTAGGAGTGGCGGCGCTATTGCAAGCAAGTTAAAGGCGTAGCTGGCGTGGTGCTCGGAATTAAAACCAGAGCACGTCACCGGCATACATAGTCAAATTTTGGAACTTCTATTCCACAGATGGACATTCTCGACATTTCACCAGTAGGAAACATCGCCATGCAGATGCCCGCCGCCGACCCCGCACTGCTCGCCCGGGTGACCGAGATCGCAGACCGCTTGCGCCGGATCGTAGGCAGCGAAAGCGTCATCACGGATCCCGTGGCCACCGCCGCCTACGAGTGCGACGGCCTCATCGCCTACCGCCAGCCGCCGCTGGCCGTGGTTCTGCCGCGCAGCGCCGAGGTAGTGTCAGCAGTTCTAGCGGAAGCCCACGCCTTAGGCGTCCCAGTAGTACCGAGAGGCGCTGGAACGTCGCTGTCCGGCGGCGCGCTGCCGGTGGCCGATGGTGTCGTGCTCTGCCTCTCGCGCTTGAACCGCATACTCGACTTCCGCCCCGAGGACCGATGCGTCAGAGTAGAGGCGGGTGTAACCAACCTCGCAGTCACCGAGACTGTGGCGGAATCTGGCTTCTTCTACGCCCCTGACCCCTCTTCGCAGCTAGCCTGCCAGATCGGCGGCAACATCGCCATGAACGCCGGCGGCGCCCACTGCCTCAAGTACGGCGTTACCGCCAACAACCTCCTCGGCCTTCGGCTAGCCCTGGCCGACGGCGAGCTGGTCGACCTGGGCGGGCCTGAATGCGACGGTCCGGGCCTTGACCTGACGGGTCTGGTGTGCGGGTCGGAGGGGCAGCTGGGCGTGATCGTCGAGGCCTGGCTGCGAGTACTGCCCGCGCCCCGCGCAAGCCGCCCGGCGCTAATGGGATTCGACAGCCCGGAGGCGGCGGGCGCCTGCGTCGCCGACATCATCCAGTCGGGCGTGCTGCCATGCGCGCTGGAGTACATGGACCGCCCCGCCATCGAGATTTCGGAGGACTTCTCCGGGGCGGGCTACCCGTCCGACGTGGAGGCCCTGCTCATTGTCGAGGTCGAGGGCGACGAGGCGGAAATCGCCGACCAGTTCCAGCGCATTCGCAGGATTGCCGCCCGCCACCGGCCCAGCGTCGTACGGGAAAGCTCCTCGCCCGAGGAGTCGGCGCGCATCTGGATGGGACGCAAGGCCGCGTTTGGCGCCATGGGCAGGCTGTCGGACTACCTGTGCATGGACGGCGTGATTCCCACTGGCCAGCTGCCCAACGCGCTGCGCGGCGTACGGGAGATCTCCGAGCGCTATGGCCTGCGCGTGGCCAACATCTTCCACGCGGGCGACGGCAACCTGCATCCGCTAATCATGTTCGACATCAACGACCCGCAGTCTCTTGCCCGCGCCGAGTCCTGCGGCGCCGACATCCTGCGCCTGTGCGTCGAGATGGGAGGATGCCTCACCGGCGAGCACGGCGTGGGCGTCGAGAAGCGCGACTTGATGCCGCACCAGTACACGCCCGCCGAAATCGCCCAGCAAGAGGCCGTGCGCGCGGTATTCGACCCCGACGCCCGCCTCAATCCCGGAAAGGTGTTTCCGCTGGACAGGGGGATGCAGGGCGACGCCCGCCTGCCGCCCGGCCCCGACGGCGAGGCGGAGATCGTCGATCAGGTGCTCACTGCCGCCACCAGCGGCGAACCTCTGGAGATCCAAGGCGGCAGATCGCGTCCGGATCTTGGAGGAACGGTGCAGGCGGCGCGCACCCTTTCGACCGCCGGACTGCGGGGCATCCGCCTTTACGAGCCTGGCGAGCTTTCCCTGACTGTGGCAGCCGGCACGCCCCTTGCTGAGGTCCAGTCGCTGCTTGCCAATCATGGACAGATGCTGGCGTTCGAGCCTCCTGATCCCAGGACGCTCTTCGGCATCACCGACCGCACCCCCACCATCGGCGGGATGGTGGCCACGGCCCTTTCCGGTCCCCGCCGCCTTACGGCGGGAGGCGTCCGCGACGCCATCACCGGACTGCGTTTCGTCAGCGGCAGGGGCGAGGCGCTGCGTACAGGCGGGCGGGTGATGAAGAACGTCACCGGCTACTCCCTCGCCCGGCTGCTGGCTGGCAGCCATGGCACCCTTGGCGTCATCACTGAGGTCTCGTTCAGGACGGCGCCGCGTCCCGAAACCCAGGCATCGATTGCGCTGCCAGAAGTCGACGCCGGAGAGGCCATGGCGGCTATGGCGAGGGCCGCCTCGTCAGACCTGTCCGTGACCGGCGCCTGCTGGGTGCGGGATGGCGACGCCGCCCGCTGCCTGCTGCGGCTGGAAGGCTTCGAGGAGTCCGTCCGCTCGCGCGTCGCGCAGCTTCAGTCCCTCGTGGCGGCGCATGGCGAGAGCGTCATTCTCGACGAGGACGCCAGCGCGAGTGAATGGGCCGCGGTCCGCGACCTTGCCATGTTCGGCAGAGTGGACAGCGACGCCGCTGGCAGCGGACCGGACATCTGGCGTCTTGCCGCCCGGCCGTCGCGGATGATGGACGTACTCGATTCCGTGGGACTACCGCAGCGGTGCCTGGTGGACATGGCCGGCGGGCTGCTGTTTGCGGCGCTGCCCGAAGGGTCGACCGACCCCGTGAGGCGGGCCTGCCAAGCCGGGGCAAAGGCGCTTCGACTGCGCGGGCGGAGAGGCTGGACGCCATCCCTCCCGGCGGCGGCAGCTCGCCTGCACGAGGACCTGCGGGCTAGCTTCGACCCAGCCGGGATACTCAACCCCGGCCGCATGGAGTGCTGACCGATGCGCACGTCCTTCGATGCCGAGCTGCTGCGCGACGCGGAGACGGCATACGCCGAGAGCGTGATTCGCCGCTGCGTCCACTGCGGCTTCTGCACCGCGACCTGCCCCTCCTATCTGGTGATGGGAGACGAGCTCGATTCGCCGCGCGGCCGCATCTACCTGATCAAGAACATGCTCGAGCAGGGCCGTCCCGCCGACGCCCGCACGGTCCGCCATCTCGACCGCTGCCTGTCCTGCCTGTCCTGCACCACCACCTGCCCGTCGGGCGTCGACTACATGCACCTCATCGACCACGCCCGCAGCCACATCGAGCGCACCTACCGCCGTCCGCTTCTCGACCGCTTGCTGCGGGGACTGCTTCTTCGCGTCCTCCCCTACCCCAGCCGGTTTCGGATGATGGCGATGGCCGGCCGCCTGGCAAGGCCGTTTGCCCGGCATGTGCCCGGGCGGCTGGGCGCGGCGATGCGCATGGCGCCGGCGCGGGTGCATCCTCCCAGCAGCGAGGAACGGCCGGGGGCAGTGCATCGGCCAGTCGGCCCGCGCCGCATGCGGGTCGCCCTGCTGAGCGGATGCGTGCAGCCGGCGATGGCACCCTCCATCAACGCCACCGCCATCCGCCTGCTGACCCGCCTGGGATGCGAGGTGACGGCTGCGGACAGCGGCTGCTGCGGCGCGCTCGCCCACCACATGGGAGCCGCCGGCCGCGCCCGCGACTCCGCCCTGCGCAACATCCGCGCCTGGCGCGGCGGCGCCGAGGGCGGCTACGACGCCATCGCCATCACCGCCTCGGGGTGCGGCACGATGGTCAAGGACTATGGCCATGTGTTCCAGCACGACCTGGAGTGGGCCGAGGAGGCAGCCGCCACCGCGGCGAAAGCGCGGGACATCTGCGAGCTGGTGCACGAGATTGGGCTGGGCGAGGCGGACAGGGCCGAGAGCCTGCGCGTCGCCTACCATCCGCCTTGCTCCCTGCTGCACGGACAGAAGATCGGCGACCTGCCAGCTGCGCTGCTGCGGCAGGCGGGCTTCGACGTGGTGCAGCCTGCCGAGGCGCATCTGTGCTGCGGGTCGGCGGGGGTTTACAGCATTCTTCAGCCCGACATCGCCGGCCAGCTGCGGGAGCGCAAAGCCGGCCGGATTCGCGCCCTCGAGGCGCAGGTGATGGCAACCAGCAACATCGGCTGCATGGCCCAGCTGGAGGGAGCCGTGGACATGCCCGTAATGCATGCCGTCGAACTCCTAGACTGGGCCACTGGCGGACCGAAGCCGCAGGCGCTTCGCGACACGTCGCTCTGACACGGTACATTGCGCGATCGCCCGCAAATCGGCGAACGCCAGCCGCATTGGCGAGACGCCGGGAGGATCCCATGAAAACAGACAAGACGTCGGTCTATGGCGGCGACCGCATTCGCCACAGGCGCGCGGAGCTGCAAATCCCCAGGCAGTACAAGTTTGACCGGCACAATCAGGGCGACGGGCTGAAGCTGCTTGGCGACATCGCCGCGGAAATTGCCGGCGTGGCGTTCTTCGACCCGCAGTACCGCGGCGTGCTTGACAAGCTGCAGTACGGCAACGAGGGCAAAGGGCGCCAGGCAGGCCGCGTCGCTCTGACGCAGATGGACCCCGAGACCATTGCGGAATTTCTGCATGGGCTGGACCGGGCGCTGCGCCCGTCAGGCCATCTGTTTCTGTGGATGGACAAGTTCCATCTGTGCGAAGGAGTCCGCGATTGGCTGGATGGCACCAGTCTCAGCATGGTAGACCTCATCGTCTGGAACAAGGACCGCATCGGCTCCGGCTACCGGTCGCGCCGCACCTCGGAATACCTGATGGCGCTGCAGAAGGAGCCCAAGCGCGCCAAGGGCGAGTGGATGGACCACGGCATCCCGGACGTGTGGACGGAAAAGATCGACAGGAAAACGCACCCGCACTGCAAGCCGGTGGGACTGCAGCAGCGTCTCATCGAGTCCGTGACCGGAGAAGACGAGCTGGTGCTGGACCCCGCGGCAGGGTCCTTTTCGGTGA
Organism: uncultured Rhodobacterales bacterium; assembly: GCA_964586735.1. Taxonomy (GTDB): domain Bacteria; phylum Pseudomonadota; class Alphaproteobacteria; order Rhodobacterales; family CAZPXZ01; genus CAZPXZ01. The sequence continues at coordinate 6,889 of CAZPIN010000004.1, forward strand.
TGGAGGCGGCACTGCGGGCTGGCAGGAAGTTTCTGGGAACCGACATCGCCAAGCCTCCCGCAGCCAGTGGAAGGCATCCGCGCCGCGGGATGGGGGCCAGTCACTCCAGCGGGAAACAAGATTCTGACGCGCAGGAGATGACGGAGCTTCCCGTATTCGCGAAGAGATCCTCCGCTCGGTGAATCGGGCTAACGGCTAGCTTGGAGAAAACCGCCAGGAGCAACCGCCGCTGCTGGAAGCTGCCCGCCTAGGCGAAGCCCTAGCATACAGAGGGGCCGCGCCCTCCGCTCCATTCAGATTCTTCGCAAAAAGTTTCCGGCGCCCCTTGAAACCGGATTCACGGCCCCCATATGCAGGGTGTCGGAGGCCGCCGAGCGGCTCCGGCGCTTGGCGGGCGGAGACGGCCCTCGGGAGTGTCCGCCCAAGGCATATCGCTCAACAGGAGGGTATGAACATGAACATGCGCAGCTTTGACTTCGCACCGCTCTATCGCTCGTCCGTCGGCTTCGACCGTCTGGCGCAGGCGATGGATTCCCTGGTCCGGCATGACGGCTCCTCGCCGTCCTATCCGCCCTACAACATCGAGAAGACGGGCGACGACTCGTACCGCATCTCGCTGGCGCTGGCTGGCTTCAGCGAGAGCGAGGTACACGTCGAAACCTGCGGCGGCCAGCTGACGATCTCCGGATCTCGCCATACCGCGTCGAAAAACGGCAACGGCAGCGCCAAGGAGGGCGCGAACCGCGAGTTCCTCTATCAGGGAATCGCCGAGCGCAGCTTCGAGCGCCGTTTCGAGCTCGACGCCCTGATTCGCGTGAAGAGCGCGAGCATGGAGAACGGCCTGCTGCACATCGACCTCGAGCGGGAGATCCCCGAGGAGCTCAAGCCTCGGTCGATCCCGGTCGGCAGGTCGGCGCCCATCGCGGCCTGACCTACACCAGCGCCCGTCCGCCGACAGGCGGGCGGGCGCACCCCCACCGATAGGCGGCCCCGGCATGGGGTCGCCTTTTTCGCAATTTATTGGGAGCGGTCTGCACCCAGGCCGCTTCAAACAGATGACTCGACGGCTTGCCGTCCAATCTGCTACGCTTGCAAGCAGCCCCGTCGGTCGCCTTTTCCTCCTTTCAGGCGGTCGGCGGGGCAACCCCTCCAGAGCAGACGCGGCGGGCGATCGCCCCCCTTCCGGCAGCCGCCGAGGCTGTCCGCAAACCGGCTCGCCGCGCCAGCGCCGGTCAGGGCGCGAATCAGCTGCAGACCGCGGCCGCGGGTCGCTGGACAGACCCGCCCGTCGTCAGACTGAAACTGCGGACGGCATGTATTTGAGGGCCTCCGTCGAGGCGACCGATCCCTTCGGTCTCGCATACGGGCGGCCGGATGCTTCGCATCGAGGCGGGGCGTTTTCTGGCGTCCATGCGTCCGGCGGCGCGCCCGGCGCCAATTTCTTCCCGCAGCCTCGTGGCCGGAGACGGAGTCAGTCTGGCGTTCAGCAGCCATCCAAGGCCGCCCGCGCATAGGCGTCGGTAACCGCCGGCGAGTAGTCGTCGAGCGTGTCCGGCACCTTTTCCTGCAGCAGCAGAAAGTCGGACGTGAAACGGAGCGCCTGCGCCGCGCCTCCCTGCGGGCCGCCGCCAAGCCAGCGTTCGGCAACCTGCTCCTCCAGCGGCGGAAACTCGTAGAGGCTGAGCGCCGGCAGCGCCTTCCGGTCGTCGCCGTCGATGAGGCTGGCAATCTTGCGCGCGCTGACGGAGCCCGCCCCAAAGTTTTCCGGCGCTTCGCGGAAGGCGGCGTTGGCCTCGTCCATCACCCGCACGAAGCCGCACATGAATTCCGGGTGCGCCTCGCTGAAGTCACTGCGCACAACCATGCCGTCAAACGTCGCCCGCCCCCAGCTCGTCAGGGTGCCCGACGTCACCAGCACCTTTCCCGTCCGCTTGATCTCGCCAAGCGCCGGCTCCCACACGAAGGCCGCGTCGATTTCACCCCGGTCCCAGGCGCCCTTGATGTTGGGCGGCTCCATGTCCACCAGCTCCAGCTGGTCCGGAGCGATGCCAAACTGTTCCAGCGCAAACAGCGCATGGAAGTGGCTGGTCGACACGAACGGCGTCGCCAAACGCTTGCCCAGAAGATCCTGGGGCGCCTGGATGCCGGAGCCGTCGCGGACCACCAGCGCCTCGGCCGCGGCGATGTCTTCGGCTATCCAGAACAGCTCGATGGGCACGCCGCGGCTGACCGCCGAGGCAATCGGACTCGACCCCGCCACCGCGATCTGCACGTCGCCCGCCTCCATGGCCTCCACCACCGAGGCCCCGGAGTCAAACTGCTTCCACTGGATGGCGTAGCCGGTCGCCTTCTCGAACGCCCGGTCGTGGATGGCTACCTTCCACGGGTTGTAAATCAGCTGGTAGCCGATGGTGACTTCCATGGGCTGGCTGGACTGCGCTTTGGCGTCCGGCGCGGCCCCCATCAGCATCACCAGCACCGCCGCTATTGCCGACCACCGGATCATTGAGGAAGCCCCAGCGCTGCTTGCGGCGGTTTTCTTTGCCACGTTGCGCTATTCTTCCCCGCGAGACTGGCATTGTCAAGAATGCGCCGCAGTCCCCGGCTGCGTTTTCGCAACGTGCCTGAGGTTGCTTTCCGCTGCCCGCGCATCGACACGCCGCGACTCGCCGCAACACGGTCCCTTTGACGCGGATGCGCAATCGTCCGCAGATTGGCGACACAGCAATTTGGAGTGCCCATCATGCCCCGCATGACTCCCTCGGAAGCCATCGTCGAGGTCCTGCAGAAGCAGGGCGTCACCGATGTCTTCGGCATCGTCGGCTCCGCCTACATGGACGCCCTCGACATTTTTCCCGCCGCCGGCATCCGCTTCATCTCGGTTGCCCACGAGCAGAACGCCGCCCACATGGCCGACGGCTACGGGCGGGTGTCCGGCAAGGTCGGCACCTGCATCGCCCAGAACGGACCCGGCATCACCAACTTCGTGACCGGCGTCGCCGCCGCTTTCTGGGCGCACACGCCGATGGTGGTGTTCACGCCGGAGACGGGGTCCGGCACCCAGGGGCTGGGCGGATTCCAGGAGACCGAGCAGCTGCCGTTCTTCGAGAAGATCACCTCCTACCAGGCGCATGTGGGGAACGGCGCCCGCGTCGCCGAGCTTCTGTCCCGCTGCTACGACTATGCCCGCCTGGACCGCGCCCCTACCCAGTACAACATCCCCCGCGACCTGTTCTACGGCGAGGCCGACTACGCCATCCCCGAGCCGGTGGAAGTCGAGCTTCCCGCCGGCGGTCCCTCCAGCCTGGCCTCCGCCGCCGACCTGCTGTCGCAGGCCCGCTTTCCGGTGATCCTTTCGGGCGGCGGCATCGTCGCCAGCAACGGAGTCGCCCAGGTCGTCGAGCTGGCGGAGCATCTGGGGGCGCCCGTCGCCAACACCTACCTCCACAACGACAGCTTCCCCAGCGACCATCCGCTGTGGACCGGCCCCATCGGCTACCAGGGATCCAAGGCCGCCATGCAGCTGCTCAAGCAGGCCGACGTAGTGCTCTGCCTTGGCACGCGTCTCGGACCGTTCGGCACCCTGCCGCAGCACGGCATCGAGTACTGGCCCGAGAACGCCAAGATCATCCAGGTGGACGCCGACCCCCGCAAAATCGGTTTGGTGCGCCAGGTTTCCGTCGGCATCTGCGGCGACGCCCGTGCCGCCGCCTCTGACATCCTCCACCGCCTGCAGACCGGCAACCGCGAGATCGCCTGCCTTGCGAATCGCGATGAACGGGGCGGAGAAATTGCCAAGCAGAAGAAGGCATGGGAAGACGAGCTCAACACGTGGGGCCAGGAGGAAGGGTCGCCAGTGGCGCCGCGCCGGCTGCTGCGCGAGCTGGAAAGGGCCATGCCCGACAACGCCACCGTCACCACCGACATCGGCAACATCTGCTCGGTGGCCAACTCCTATCTGCGGTTCCGCGGCGAAGGGAGGTTCTTGGCCGCCATGTCGTTCGGAAACTGCGGCTACGCCTATCCCACCGCGATGGGGGCGAAGGTCGCCCGCCCGGACCGCCCGGCCGTGGCCTACGTCGGCGACGGCGCCTGGGGCATGAGCCTGCACGAAACCCTGACCGCCATACGAGAGGACATCCCGGCCGTCGCCGTGGTGTTCAACAACGGCCAGTGGGGTGCGGAGAAGAAGAACCAGGTCGACTTCTACGCTGACCGCTACATCGGCACCAACCTCGAAAACCCGTCCTTCACGGCCATCGCCGAGGCCATGGGGGCCAACGGCATCCGGGTGTCCCAGCCCGACGAGATTGGCGATGCCCTGCGCTCCGCCATCGATTCGGGACGACCGTCGGTGCTGGAGATCATGGCCACCCAGGAGCTTGGCGACCCGTTCCGCCGCGACGCCCTCAAAAAGCCGTACCGCCTGCTGGAAAAGTACGCTCACACCAACGTCGAGTAGGACCTCCGCCAAGGCGCTCCATGGCGAAGCGAAGTCGCAGACGGGGCGGTCGCTGCGCGTCTCTTGGGATGCGCGGCTGGATGATGCGCCTTGTCTGGCAGCGCAGCCCGCTGGAGCTTGGTCGGGGGCGCTGACTGCGGCGTCTCGCACCGGTTGATTCCCATGACGGAAGGCGGCCCCAGTCTCGTATCCGGCTGCTGCCCTCCAGTACGGGCTGCCACTGGCGACGGCGGCGGAAGCGCCACCGGCCGTCCAGCCGTATCCGGCGCGCCGGTCGACACCGTCGATATCCCCGGCGGAAAGGCAAAGGTGGGCACCGACCGGCCGCTGCTGCAGGTCGATGGAGAAGGGCCGCTGAGGACAAAGCGGGTTAAGCCTTTTCGCATGGACGCCTGTGCCGTCACCAATGCCCGGTTTCAGGAGTTCGTGGAGGCAACAGGCTACGTTACGGAAGCTGAGCGGCTTGGCGATTCGTTTGTGTTCGTCAACTTCCTTCCTGCTGATTCGCCGCCCAGCCGGTCTCTGCCCGCGGCTCCATGGTGGAGGATGGTGGAGGGCGCAAGTTGGCGGCTGGTCCACGGCCCCGGAAGCGAGGACGAGTGGAGGCCGGACCACCCGGTTGTACAGGTAAGCTGGAACGACGCATGCGCCTTCGCGGCATGGGCGGGAGGCCGCCTGCCCACTGAAGCCCAATGGGAACACGCCGCCCGCGGCGGACTGGGCGACGTCCAGTACCCTTGGGGCGACCGCGAGCCGGACGACGAGGCGTACTTTCCCTGCAACATCTGGCAGGGCAGGTTTCCTGACGCCGATCTTGGCCTGGACGGCTATGCCGGTACAGCGCCAGCCCGCTCCTACGAGCCCAACGGCTATGGCCTGTACTGCATGGCGGGCAACGTATGGGAGTGGACGTCCCAGCCATTTGTCGTGCGGTCCAGGAGCAGGGCTGCCGCTGTCGCCCATCGGGGCAAGGAGGGTTTCAAGCTGGCTAAGGGCGGATCGTTTCTCTGTCATACCTCCTACTGCCACCGGTATCGCATTGCCGCCCGTACCGGATCGTCGCACGACAGCTCGACGTCGCATCAGGGGTTTAGGGTCGTGTACGACCCGTCTACAGCACGACCTTGTTGATTGAGTCGCCGGGTGCAAGTGCGCCTTTCCCGCAGTTGCTTGTACCTATATCTCGTCCTGCATTGGTTCGGCACTTTCTGCAACAGCAACAATTGCGTCTAGCTTCTCGCGCACCTCAGGGTCAATATCCTCCAAGGGTACGTGCTCAACAAGCTTGTGGAAACTTGATTTCCTCATGATATGTGCTTGATTCAAGTTTTCGTAGTAGTTTAACAGCACTGCTTGAATAAAGTGATCGCTAACCTTGTAACTTGAATCCCACGGATCCCTTTTCTCCAGCAACTCGACAGCATTTTCCACCGTTTTCATTGCATCACGCATTGCATTTGTGTGATCATTCAATACGCTTTCCGCGAAAATTTCATCCTGTGCATTCTTTCTTGCTTCACCCCTCGCGAATATTTCAAATGTTCCCTTCGTACAGAAGTAATTTTCTATTTCTCGCTTTTTCCAGCTGAGGAACTCGATAGGTGGGTGATACGGTAGATCTTGCTCCAACGAGTCAAACAGCGCCACTCCCTTTATGTGCGGTAGTGCCTCCATTATACCAAAGAAATGGTCTGCTGCGGCCTTTGGCTCATTCTGTACGTAATGGACGAACGGCCTCTCTAAAACCCGAATGGCTTCATCATGACTAAGGCGTTTCGCAAATGCTCTGAGTATTTCCAGATCTGTTGACCCTTCAACATACAGCACCCATCCCGTTTGTTCTGCCAATAGGTAATGATCATAGCCAATGTTTGCTAGTGCCTTCCGCACCTGACTCTTTCTGCCCCCGATTCTGTGCGGCCTGCCCACAAATGCGATAACTGTATCCTTCTCTGACGCGTCATTGAGCAGAATCTCCGAATGGCTCGCCACCACAATCTGACTGTCGCTTTCACTTGCCATATCACCAATCAAATCATAAATTTGTCGCTGGCGCAGTATTTCCAGATGGGCATCGGGCTCATCCAACAACATGACACTTCCCGGATTCGAGTGCATGTATGATAAAATCAACAGAGTCTGCTGTAAGCCGCGCCCGCTGGACGACAAGTCCAAGCTTGTCCCGTGCTCCGTGTATTGAAGGACAATTTCACTTGTATCAACATATAATTTTGGCCTATCAAGACTTACGCCAAACAGTGACTGAATTTTATTCACCAGTCGATCCCATTCTTTCGGGTTTTCTTCTGAAAGCCTAAAACACAGGTTTCGCAGAACCTCCGCGGCCCTTCCTTCTCCAAGCATGACGTTGATTGCCCCCGGATATTGCCGCCTTTCAGTAGATGACAGCCCGGACAAAGGCGGAAGAAACACTACGTCCATCGCAAGCGCTTCAGGAGGAATGAGTTTTCCGCCTTCAGACACAGAAGAGTCAACAGGAATGGGCCGACAGTAGAACGATTCTTCATTGGCATAGTCGAATTCAATGCCTGATGCCCATTTTTCCCCTTGTAACTCACCTTCAACAGCAATATCAATGCGGATATTTCCCGTTTCCTTGTTGCCCCCGTTCATCATGGCCCCTCGCGTTCGCCGCTTGTACCACAGCAAGTTCGTAACTGGATGAGGGCTGGCAAGCGGATCACCTCGGCCAATTGTCGCCCACGGCACCTTCTTCGGAACATCCTTGCCATTGTGCTTTACAGCCCACTTTCTGGCTCCAAGCTGCCACAGCGCCAATGCCTGAAGTGCAGATGTCTTGCCGGAGTTGTTTGGGCCGACAAACACGACCCGCTCCCCCAATTCGATGTCGATCTCCCGGAAACGCTTGAAGTTCCGGACCACAAGTCGAGTGAGCATCTTCCGTCTCCAATGTTGCTACGACTAGCCAGGGCCAAACGGCCCTACACTAGCATCATACCGAGTAACAAGCCGTGCTGCAACCTGTTCTCTGCCAGCCTGTAGCATAGCATACTCTTCTATTCCCGTCAATCCTAACCGATAGCCAGCCAAGCCTACACACGCCATCGTCTTTTCTTCCACGGTGGCCAACCACTTGCGCAGTACCACCTGCTATGTGTGCGCTTACCGTTACTGGGTCGATATCTCTCCCCACAACAGCCGTATCCGCTTCCTTGAGGGCTTCCGAGACCATCCGGTCAAGCGTGGTACACTGTGCACCACTGGGTCTGCGAGCCTTCTCCTTCACACCTCCGGCAGCGCATCCCTCTTCGCATTACCGTGTCCCGCGGTAGCGGGCAAATCGAGAAGACATCCTATGATGAGGCTACGGAGACATCCACGGGCAGGCTCGCCGAGTAGCGGTTTCGCGCCCACAGCCGCCTTACCTACTGCTCAGGCCGTGACCAGAGCCTAGTACTTTCATGCAGGTTGGAACAGCTGTATGTCCCCCTGCATCATGCGGGCCATTGCGGGTTCTGCTCGGCCAACAAGTCCGTCGTCGTTATCTGCTCCATTGGCAGGATGTTCTTGGAGTTTGCGCAGACCCACTGGGAGCAAGCCCAGCCGTTTCTGTTCGGCTTCGCGGAGGATCACGACTCCAATCCCATCAATCTTGGATTGTTCGAGATGCGGTTGCGGGAAGCGCGATTCTTTTCGTCAACCCCGTTCGTACCAGCAGTATGACCATCGCCGATACTTAACGACGTCAACGCTAACTCTTTCCGAAATTCTCAATTCCCTCGAATATCTTCCAGAGCGGGTCTACTTCCTTGTGCGTTTCCAAGTACTCTCCGTACGCCTCTCGCGCGTTGCTCAGCAATTGGTCGTAAAACACCAGTCTCGCGTTAACTGCCGCAAGGGACAAGTTTACATCATTCTGCCCCACGCCATTTTCCCATTCTGGAGGCGGCTTTCCGACGAGGCAAACAATTTCAAGCGGCCAGCCGCCAAATTCGCCTTCTTCCATCAACTTTTTTGCGCCGCTTCTATATGTACGAATCTGCCTCGTCAGCTGGTCAATTGGTGTCGCAACTGATCCCCGCTTCATCTCAATGATAATGTGCTTTCCTGTTGACGTACGATAGCCGATGTCTATTCTAGCCCGTCTCTCCTCTTCACTCAATTTTCCCGTTCTCTCCACCAAAAACGTATTAAGCCTTGCTTCCATGCGCTCCGTTCCCTTTACCCTATCCCAAGACGGATCGAGCAGCCACAGGTGGTCAAACACATGCTGCTGAATCAGTCTTTCTTTTTGATCGCCCTTTAGCTTGTCCTCCAACGTCTCGATTATACCCAGTCGTAACTTAACAATTTGCCCATAGTAGCTCAGCTGCAAATCGTCAATATCGTCAAAGACACCAAGCACAGGCTCAACGTCCATATCGCTCATACCTTCCAAGAAGTCTAGCTGCTCCTTTCTCCGATAGCTTTCGAATGCGAGTATTGACGCCTTGAGCAGCTCCTTCCGCTCCATTTCCTTTCCCGTTCTTAGAGTGTTCAGCCGTCCTATCCACTTGTCCGCCTTCTTTCTGACACCTTCATCCAGTCCTTCCAGCCAAAGTCGCACCTCCGGAACACCCTCCGTGAGAACGCGAGCTCCCTCTTTGCGTCTAAGGTTGCTCCAGCAGCTTGCAACATGCTTCAACTCCTGCCTGACAACTTTCTGGAGACTCACAAACCTTGGATCATCCGCACGAAGCTCCTGCCTGCTGCTGGTCGCAATGTCTTCGCCGTCATCTCTGTCCAACTCGTCGCAATGCAGTTCCCCCACAACATAGTCAGCATATATCTGCTGTTCGCCAAACGAACCAAGTATGTCTTCCTGAGCAAGTTTTCCCCTGAAAAATATCGATATTTTGTTGAGACTCTCACCGCCTTCGCCCTTGAGGTTTTCCGGCCTCTTGGCGGTTCCAATCCAGCCCCGTATCTGTATTCCGGCCTGATTCGACGCCTGATCAATTTCATTTGTTCTATCGACCGACATTCCTTTTGAAAGAGATTTCCAGACGCTCCTGTCAAAAGATTGACTGCCATATGCCCAAATGAACTCGATATGCCTGCATATACCACGGTCACCTGGCGTTATCTCGGTACCGTTGACGTGCACCCTAAAGTTATGATCTCTCCCAATGACAGAAAACCGCCTAGAAATTCGCTGGCGAAGGCCATTATCCGTTTGCGCCGTTATTCTGCTCTTCAATCCCGTCAATATGATTCTTGTACCCGAATCCGGATGCTGCTCCGAATCTACAGGCAGCTCTTCGGGCACGTAAGGCCGGGTTTCTTGGGAAGTCATGTGGGCCTTCATCTTGCCAGCATCCATTCTAAACGCTGTTCTCTCATCGTCCTTAACGGTGAGCACGCTGACAGTATTGGCAATTGAAAAGCTGGACAGTTTCCCTATCCCCTTCCTTCCCATAGGCTGGCGTCCCATACGCGCCGTTTTGAGGCCCATCACCTCTCTCCGCCTGAAACCCACCTCAAGAAAATGATCGATGACATCGTCCCTGCTCATTCCGATGCCGTCATCCTCTATGGTGATCTCTTCGCTATCGCGATCTAGAGTAATTCTGACATTCTGCGCGTCAGCATCCCACGCGTTTGCCACAATCTCGGCAAGCACCGCTGGTACGTTGCTGTAGAGATTCATCCCCAGATGCTCAAGCACCTGAAGGTTTGCCTTCATTTCAAGCGGACGTGTCATTTGCTGTTCTCCAAGCGCCGCCAGCAGGTGGCTGTCACTCAAGGCAGGCCGGATACCAGCACAGACTTGCGCCGAGCCGCCACGATG
>CAZPIN010000005.1:0-5158 GCA_964586735.1 uncultured Rhodobacterales bacterium
CGCCAGCTCCATCGTCCCCCGCGCCGAGCTCTCGGAGCCGTCCAAGCGGCCGCTGGAGACGGAGACCTGGGCGGGCTGCGTCGATTCGGTCGGCGGCACCATGCTGGCCAGGACGCTGGCGCAGATGAAGCACAGCGGCGCGGTGGCGGCCGTTGGCCTCGCCGGCGGCGCCAAGCTGGAGACCACGGTGATTCCGTTCCTGCTGCGCGGCGTCAATCTCCTCGGCATCGACTCCGTACAGCTGCCTTCCAACCGCCGCCGCGAGGGATGGCGGCGCGTGGCCAAGGACCTGCCCCGCGGCAAGCTGGAGGAGATGATCGTGCCGGCCAGCCTTGACGACCTTCCCGACCTGGGCAAGAAGATTCTCGCCGGCGGCGTGCGAGGCCGGGTCGTGGTGGCGCTCGACGACTGAGGCATGCGGGTCACTGGCGGGCGGCTGCGCGGCAGAAGCATCTCGGTACCGGCGACGGCGGCGCGCCCGACCCGGGACGCGGTGAGGGAGGCGATCTTCAACCTCCTGCGCCACGGCGACCTCGCGGACCCGCCGCCGCCCGAGGGCATGCGCGTCCTGGACCTCTTCGCCGGCAGCGGCGCTCTGGGCATCGAGGCCCTTTCGCGCGGCGCGGCCAGCTGCCTGTTCGTTGACATCGACGCCAAGGCCCGGGCGGCGCTCCGCGGCAACATCGACAGCCTGGGCCTTGCCGGCGCCTCGCGGGTCTGCCGCCGCGACGCGCGCCGCCTGGGAAAACCTGACGGCGACCCCTACGACCTGGCGTTCGTCGACCCGCCCTACGGCGCCGGCCTCGCCGCGGCGGCGCTGGAGGGCATCCGCCATTGGATGCGCGAAGGCGCTCTGGCGGTGGTGGAGTCGGGCGCCGGCGAATCACCTGAAGCCGCCGGATGGAGCGAAATGGACAGCCGCGCCTACGGCCGCACCGCCGTGCGGATATACCGCCTCGACGGCCCCGCATGACTCTGCGCGGCAGTGTGACGGAAGCGGCCCGCGCGCAGGACTGGCCGGCGGTGTCGCTGGCGCTGGTGTCGGCGCTGCTGTGGGGCGTCTGGTGGGTACCCATCCGCGCGCTTGAGTCCGTCGGCGCCCACGGCGGCTGGGCAAACCTCGCCATGGTGGCGGGCGCGCTGCCGGCGCTGCTGGCGATTCGGCTATGGCGCGGCGCCGGAGCTCCCCTGTCTCCCCGCGCCCGCCTCGGCGCGCTGGTCATCGGCGCCGCCGCAACGGCCTACGGGGTGGCGCTCGCCCATACCGAGGTGGTGCGGGCGCTGCTTCTGTTTTACCTGGCGCCGGCCTGGAGCACGGCGATCGAGTGCATGTTCATGGGACGGCGCTGGTCGCTGGGCAGCGGCGTCGCTCTGCTGGCCTCGCTGGCTGGCATCGTCATCATCCACCAGGGCGAGTTCGCGGCCACGGGATGGAATCTCGGCGACCTTCTGGCCCTTGCGTCGGGCATCGGCTGGTCGGCGGGAGCGGCGCTGGTCTTTTCGTCGCCGCCGGCACACGCGTCGCGGCTGGCGCTGGCATCCACGCTTGGCGCCGGCGCCGTCGGCATCGCGTTCGCTCTGGCTTTCGATTTCGGGCGGCTTCCCGCCGCCGCCAGCCTGGCCGAGACCGCCCTGCTCGCCCTGGTATCCGGCAGCGTCTATTTCGCGCCACTTCTGGTGCTCACCCTGTGGACCACCCGCCGCCTGCCGCCGGCTACCATCAGTTTCCTGCTCACCGCCGAAATCGTCTCCGGCGTAGGCTCCAGCACGATTTTCCTGGGCGAGCGATTCGGACTGGTACGCGCCGCCGGCGCGGCGCTGATCGCTCTGGGCGCGGTCATCGAGCTGCTGATGCCGCGGCGCCTTCGGTAGACTCCCGCAGAGGGACTCCAGCCATGCAGATTGACTCCTCCACGCCCGCCATCGTCAGCGGCGGCGGGTCCGGTCTCGGCGCTGCGACAGCCCGCGCCCTCGCCTCCCGCGGCGCTCCGGTTGCCATCCTCGACATTGACGCCGAACGCGGCGCAGCCGTCGCCAGCGAGATCGACGGGGTGTACGCAATAGCCGACGTCACCGACGACGCCAGCGTGCAGGCGGCCATGAAGCAGGCCCGCGAGACGCATGGCCAGGAACGCATCTGCGTCAACTGCGCAGGCATACCCGCTGGCGGGCTCGTGGTCGGACGGGACGGCCCCCACGACATGGAGGCTTTCGAGCGGACACTCGCCGTCAATCTCGGCGGTACCATGCGGGTCATGGCGCAGAGCGCGGCCGGAATGGTCAAGATGGAGCCTGACTCAAGGGGCGAACGCGGCGTCATCGTCAACACCGCCTCCATCGCCGCCATGGACGGTCAGGTCGGCCAGACCGCCTACGCCGCCTCCAAGGGCGGGGTCGTGTCGCTGACGCTGCCCGCCGCCCGCGAACTGGCGCGGTGGGCCGTGCGGGTCGTCGCGCTCGCCCCCGGAGTGTTTGACACGCCGCTGGTCGAGTCGCTGCCGGAAGAGGTACGGGATTCGCTGGCCGCGCAGGTGCCCGGTCCGCCCCGCCTCGGATATCCCGCAGAGTACGCCATGCTGGTATGCTCTATAATCGAGAACGCCTACATCAACGGCGAAACCATCCGCATCGACGGGGCCTTGCGCATGGTGCCCCGCTAGCAGAGGAGTCTGACCATGCCCGTATCCGTCGGCGACCAAATGCCCGAAGCCCAGATCCGCGTCCTCTCCGAGGACGGCCCCCAGGAAGCTGCCTCCTCCGAGGTGTTTGCGGACAAGACGGTGCTGCTGTTCGCGGTACCGGGCGCCTACACGCCCACCTGCCACAGGCAGCATCTTCCCGGATATCTCGACCACCTTGAGAGCATCCGCGAGCGCGGCGTCGACGAGGTGGCCTGCCTGGCGGTCAACGACCCCTTCGTACTTGAGCACTGGGCTCGGGAAACCGGAGCGCTGGGCAGGGTGACGTTTCTGGCCGACGGCAACGGGGAGTTCACCCGCGCCCTGGGCCTGGAATTCGACGGCGGCGGAGCGGGTCTAGGCGTCCGCGCCAAGCGATTCGCAATGCTCGTGCGCAACGGCGAAATCACCGAGCTGGCCGTGGAAGACTCTCCGGGCGCCGTGACCGACTCCGGCGCGGAAGAGTTTCTCAAGCGGCTGTAGCGGGACGCTTCGAAGCCAAGCGCATTGACCAAGCGGGAAGCAAAACGGTACCCCGGTCGGGCGCATGTCCAAACTTCAGCTATGTGACCCACAGTGCGCCAAGCTGCAAGAGCTACAATGGCATATGGGCCAGCCACGACGCCGCGAGGCAACGTGACAGGAGAGACACCTGATGGAATATGACCTTATCTATACGGAAATTACGGGAGGCGGCATCTTCCTGCTGCTTCTCGCATTTCTGGTCATCTTCGCCGTCTACAAAGGCATCAACATCGTACCGCAGTCGATGAAGTATGTGGTCGAGCGCTTCGGGCGTCTCCGCTCGGTGCTAGGCCCCGGGATCAATTTCATCGTCCCCTTTGTAGACCGCGTCGCCCACAGGGTGTCGATACTTGAACGCCGCCTGCCCAACGCGCGCCAGGACGCGATCACCGCGGACAACGTCCTGCTTGAGGTGGAGACCAGCGTGTTCTACCGGGTGACCGAACCGGAGAGGACGGTCTACCGCATTCGCAACATCGACGGCGCCATCGCCACCACGGTGGCGGGAATCGTGCGCGCCGAGATTGGCCGGATGGAGCTCGACGAAGTGCAGGCCAACCGGGCGCAGCTGATCTCGCAGATCAAGACCAATGTCGAGGAGGCCGTCGTCGACTGGGGAATCGAAGTAACGCGCGCGGAAGTGCTCAACGTCGAGCTCGACCAGGCGACACGCGAAGCGATGCTGCAGCAGCTCAACGCCGAGCGTGAGCGCCGGGCCCAGGTAGCCCGGGCAGAGGGCGAGCGGCGGGCGGTCGAGCTCGCCGCCGACGCCGAGCTCTACGCGGCCTCCAAGGCAGCCGAGGCGCGGCGAATCGAAGCCGACGCCGAAGCCTACGCAACGCGTGTCGTGGCCGAGGCGATCCAGGCCAACGGCATCGAGGCTGTGCAGTATCAGGTGGCCCTCAAGCAGGTCGAAGCCATGGCGCAGGTGGCCAGTGGCCAGGGAGCCCGCACCGTCATCGTGCCAGCGGACGCGGTCGACGCGTTCGCCAGGGCGTTCCGGATGTTCGGGAAGGATGACGGCCGATGATCATTGGAGGAGAGGTTTGGGGGGTCTGGGAGCAGTGGTGGGCATGGGGCACCCTTGCCGTGGTGCTTGTAATCGCGGAGATCATGCTGCCCGGCTACGTACTTCTCGGCTTCGGCATTGGCGCGGGGATCATGGCGCTGCTCGCCGCGTTGCTGCCGCCAGGCCATGGGTGGGTGATGGAATCGCTGCCGCGCGCGCTTCTGGTCTACGCGGTTTTGTCGCTTATCAGCTGGCTGGCGCTGCGGCGATGGGCGGGCTTCAAATCCAAAGTCGTCGACCGGGACATCAACGACTAACGAGCGGCGCGCACCAGACTGGTAGGTATTTCTCGATGTCTCTTCATCTGGATACTTGTTCTGCATCTGACAATGTGGATGCCGCCAAGTCTAATGCCAGTACATTACAGAACATAGGAGACAATGTAATATGAGTGATTATGAAAACAATGAGGATCGCGCCTTAGAATCCAATGGCGATGATTCATCGCCAAAGCTTGGATCAAGTGGCTTTGACTGCCCTCACTGCGGTGCGTACGCCCTGATGAACTGGCACTCCATTTTTCCGGATGGAGATCACCGGTATGCCGCCATACTTGAAAAGGAGTTGGTTAAAGGTACTTTGCACTCCGTTTGCTGCTGGGCGAATTGTTATAATACCAGCGGCAGCATCTTGCTGACACATTTTTGATCAAGCCTCCAGCCGCGCCCAGTCGCACCGGGTGATCGACTTCAAAAGCTCGGCGTCGCCGGCCACCTCGTTCCAGGCGACGCAGCAGCGCTCGACAATCTCCTCGTAGCTGTCCATCACCAGATTCGACAGATAGTTGCTGCGCAGATACAGCCAGAGAGTCTCAACCACGTTGAGCTGCGGGGAAACCGGCGGAAGAAACAGCAGGAAAATGTTGGAGGGCACCACAAGGCCGCGC
>CAZPIN010000006.1:0-3251 GCA_964586735.1 uncultured Rhodobacterales bacterium
GCGAAGCTGACCAAGCGCTTCACCCGAAGAACCGCTCTTGCTCACTTTGAACTCGAACAGGTACACGGCCTTCTGCTCCACAACCGCCATGTCGATTCGCCCCTTGCTCGTAGAATCTTCCAATCTCACATCAAGGCCCACTCCCGCAAAGTAACCATACACAGCGCTCGCAAAATATGCTTCGTACTTTGATACATTTCCTCGTGAGTGCCACTGATGCGGAATGCCGGCAAAGAATGATTCAAGTTGCCGTTTGAGGCCCTTCAGATTGGTACTTTCCAGCGCCCTGCAGAGCTGCTTTGACTGGGACGTCCTTTTTGTTGCGGAAATTGGCACCAAGTACTTCATCAACGCCTTGTTCAGGCTTTGCCGTACTTCCCTGTTCGGAATTTCCATCCGATACGAATAACCGCTGCGAAGTCTAGATCTTCGGGCAATGGTAAGGTAGCCGGACTGAAACAGGAGCGCCTCCAGCATAGCTTCTGAAACGTCGGACGGCGCCAAGTCGCTGTCCTCAATTGTAACATTTTCAAAGTCCAGCGGAAGCCAGTCGTTTCTGCGAATCTCGTCAACAAGAAATGTCGGCGTGCCGGTTTCAAACCACCAATCCTTGAATATGCGCTCATCGAGCAACTGCAGGATGCTGAACGGATTGTAAACCCTCTCCTTGCCCAGCCATCTATAGCCATTGTACCATTCCCGTATTTCTTCACGGTCAAGCCCTTTCATCTCCCGTGAAAACACATCGTCAAGATCCGACTCCGTGTAGCCGCAAATGGAAGAAAACCGCGGAACGAGCGTAATGTCCTTTAGATTGTTGAGTCCCGAAAACAAACTGACGCGCGCGAATCGGCTTACTCCCGTAATGAAGGTGAATCGAATATCTGCCTCCGCGTGCTTGATCACAGAATAGATGCCGCGAAGGTACCGCTGACGCGCGGTTGCCTGCCTCTTGTCTCCTAGCGTATCAAGTATCGGCTTGTCATACTCGTCCACGAGCAGAACCACTTTCTTGCCAGTTTTTTGCGCCAAGTGCTCGATCAATGTCCTTAACCTCACGGAAGGGCTTGTATACTTGTTTGTCAGCTCAGCAAACGTCTCATGACGAGACAGCTGCTGATCGACACTCTCCTCCAGTTCTCCCTTCGCAGCAAAGTCGCCGTCGCTGAAGTCCAGCCGCACCACTGGGTGCTGTATAGACCAGTTCCAGCGGTCATGCACAGCGAGTCCCCTGAACAGAGGCTCATTACCCTCAAAAAGCTCCTTCAAGGTATCGACGAACAGGCTCTTGCCGAAGCGGCGGGGACGCGACAGAAAATAGTGTTTGCCCCTCCTCCTCCTGGCCAACATCTCGGCGAATGGTGTTTTGTCCACGTAGTACATGCCCTCTTCGCGGATTTCGCTGAAGGTCTGTATTCCAATCGGAAGTCCCTTTCTGGCCATTGATTCATCTCCTCGAGTTCAAGCAGGAGTGGCAGCAGCAAAGGTCAAGGGCAACTCCTACCTTGCCCACGTACTGTGTCCTGCTCAACCGCATCCTATCCGATGTCGGTACAGGCGTCAAGAGCAGAAATTGGCTATGCGAAACCGGTCCGCTGACCAGCGCAAGCGTCAGGCGGGGCACACTCCTGGCAGCCTGCCCCGAAATTTCCGGGCTTTAGGGCATAACGCCCGCGGGTCAGAAGCCCAGGCTTCCTTCCAGCATGATCGAGTCGTTCAGACGCGACGACTGCTTCTCCTCCCGCTCGCCGTAGACGTCGAGACTCAGCCGCTCAAGCGGTCCGGCCAAGCCCCGCATCTCGGCCCCAAAACGCAGCCTCCGGCTGTCGTCGCCAGTCTCCGTCTCGCCGTACAGAGTCGCCAAAGCCCGGTCCCGCAGGGTCCCCGCGCCGTAGCCCAGACGCGCCTTCATCGCAGCGCCGGCACCCGAGGAAGCGTAGCCGTCGAGGTCCTGCGACCCCCACATGGCCTCCGCCACGCCTGATCGGGGGGCGTTCCACGTCGGCTCAAGCGACAGGCTGGCGCCGCGTCCATTGCCGCCTGTCGAGTAGGCGACGCCAAGCCCCGCCCCAAACTCGCTGAAGCCTTCCTGCGAGTGCAGCAGAAGCGTGCTCAGTCGTCCCGATATCTCCAGACCGCCCGGCGACGCGTAGCGCAGCTCCGCAGCCACATCCAGCCCGGCGCCATCCTCTCCGTCGCCGCTGTCCATCCGCGCTCCCAGCTCCATGCGACTTGACGACGCCGCGCCGCTGTCCAGCGTCCGCCCCGATACCCTCTCCAGCGCCACGCGAATCCGCGACGCCTCAGCGGAGAGCTCTTTGAAGCCAGCGGTCCCGTCCGCATCCGTCGCCGTCCTGAAGACGTCTCCCCGAATGGCGAAATCCGCCGTGCCCCTCCGCATGGAGGAGCTCTTCGCGCCCGCGGCCAGTATCGTCATGCCGATGTCCGTTTCCAACGAGCTGCCACCGGCGGTCATCTCCAGACTGCCCGACCCTATGCCGAAACTCCCCCAGAAACTTCTTCCCGCTGTCCCCGTCCAGTGTACGTACGGAGCGAAGGTCAGGAGGCTGGTATCGGCGGCGCCGGCGGCGGTGGCTTCCTTATACTCCGACTCGCCGGAGGACCGGCTGACCACGAGGCCATACAGGACATTGCCGCTTCCCGGCATGTCGAAGCCCAGCAGAATGTCCGACGATTCGGTTTCGACGCTGGCCCCCTCCTCCGGCTCGCTCTCGCGGGTCTTCGTGGAAAACTCGCCCCAGAAGGCTGCTTTGCCGTCTCCGGCCGACAGCGCGAAACTGCTCTGGCCAATCAGGCGGTTACGGTCGGGTATGCCCGCCCATGCGCGGTAGTCGTCGATGCCGCCTCCATGGCCGCCGTCCAGTACATCGGGCGTCCCGTCGGGCGCCGTAGCCTCGAGGCCAAGCATGCTGGCGACTTCCCGTACCGCCTGGCCGGCGTCTCCGCTGGAGAGCGCCTGGGTATCCAGTACCCGCCCGCCAAGAGTCGCCTGCGAATGCATGTCCCCGGCGCTGCGGGCGGCAGCGCGCCGCCAGATGCCGTCGACGATGCCGGATGCGACAGAGCTGCCGACGCCCGCGACGGAATGTACCAGCGCAGCGGGAGATTCCGAGACTACCGTTCTCGCACCGGCAACTACCCAGTCACTATCCGCAATCTGGTCATTGGCGGCTACGTCCGGCGATGGAATCACCGCGAGATTCGCCGCCGCCGCGGGTCGCCTGACCTGA
>CAZPIN010000007.1:0-13803 GCA_964586735.1 uncultured Rhodobacterales bacterium
GCCATATCCCATTGACACACTTCAGACAACCACGAATCACTGCGTTTACCAGTAGGTACTACCCTGTACAAACAAGCATAGAATGGTTACAAAGTAGAAGATCTGATGAGGTGTGTGTCTGCAAGAATGGGCCGCTGGTATAAGGCGGGCAGCCCACGCCACCAGCCTTGACGAGCTGCTGGGCAGCGGCAGGGGCCGGACGCGCAGGTCGCCTGCGTAGGCGGTCTCCTTTCCGATGCTCCCTGCGGGCACTCCAGTACAGACGGCGGCCTTCAGCCTCCGGCCAAACGGGCGAAGCCGGCCGCAAGGTCGCTGGTCAGGTCGTCGACGTGCTCGAGGCCGACATGTATCCGCAGCAGCTGGCCCTGCGGACCGTCCGGCTTGGGCCAGACCGTGGCGGTGCGGTGCTGAGTCGGCTCGGCCGGTATGAGCAGACTTTCGAAGCCGCCCCAGCTGTAGCCCATGCCAAACAGCTCAAGCCCGTCCAGCATCCGGGCGAGGCCCTTCTCGTCGGAAAGCTCCGGGCGGATGCTGAAGGAAAACAGTCCGCAGGCGCCGGTGAAATCCCGCTTCCACAGGTCGTGCCCGGGGTCCCCGGGCAGGGCCGGATGCAGCACCGCCTCCACCTCGTCTCGCTCTTTCAGCCAGCGGGCCATCCGCAGTCCGCTCTCCTGATGCCGGACGAGTCGGGCTGGCATGCTGCGCAGGCCGCGCAGGGTCAGAAACGCGTCGTCGGGCGAGACGCACATGCCCATCTCGGCCCAGCCTCGCCGGAGCGCCGGGTAGCTCGTCTCGTTGGCGGTCACGGTGCCGATGACGAGGTCGGAGTGTCCGGCGATGTACTTGGTGGCCGCGTGGATGGAGACGTCGACGCCATGCTCGAAGGGCTTGAAGTGCAGGGGCGTGGCCCAGGTGTTGTCGAGGAAGGTGATGGCGCCGCGCTCCCGAGCCGCGGCGGCGATGGCCGGCACGTCCTGCACCTCGAACGTCAGCGATCCGGGGCTTTCCATGAACACCGCCCGGGTATTCGGCTTCATCAGTTCGGCGATGCCGGCTCCAACCAGCGGGTCGTAGTAGTCCGTCTCCACGCCCAGCCGCCGCAGCATGCCGTCGCAGAACGCTCGCGTCGGCCCGTAGACCGAGTCCACGACCAGCAGATGGTCGCCCGCCGACAGGTAGCACAGCAGCGGCCCGGAGATGGCGGCGAGGCCCGAAGGCGCCAGGCGGGTACGATGCCCTCCCTCCAGGGCGCAGACCGCCTCCTCCAGAGCGAACGTGCCCGGCGTGCCGTGGACGCCGTAGGTGACGCCCTCGCCGGGCGGGATGGAGCGGGAGCCGCGCAGCGACTCCAGCGTGGGGTGGAGGATGGTGGAGGCGCGGTGGGGCGGGACGTTGACGGCGCCGGAGTGTCCGGCGGGGTCCCTGCCCGAGTGGACGGCGCTGGTGTCCTGGTGCATGGCGGTCTCGCGGCTGCCCGCTGCTGCGCGGGGTCTGGGGGCAGGCGAAAAAAGGCGAAGTATGGGGGTGTTGTCAAGTACGCGGGCATGGTGTAGCATCGAACCAGGATCAGGCGGCTGGCTTCAGCCGCGTCCACCCAACAATAGGAGCTTCCATCATGAGACTAGGAATTTTCACCGTCGCGGCCGCGGCGGTCGGCCTGCTGAGCGCAGGCGTTTCGGCGGCGACGCTCGACGACGTCAGGGCCAAGGGATTCGTCCAGTGCGGCGTGTCGCAGGGCCTGCCCGGATTTTCGAACGCCGACGATGCCGGCAACTGGACCGGCCTTGACGTTGACCTGTGCCGCGGCGTTGCCGCTGCCATCTTCGGTCAGGCCGACGCGGTGAAGTACACGCCGCTGTCGGCCAAGGAGCGGTTCACGGCACTGTCGTCGGGCGAGATCGACATGCTCTCCCGCAACACCACCTGGACCATGACCCGCGACACCCAGCTGGGCCTGAACTTCAACGCGGTCAACTTCTACGACGGCCAGGGCATGATGGTGCCCGCGAACCTCGGCGTGAGTTCGGCCCTTGAGCTTGACGGCGCCCGCATCTGCACCAACACCGGCACCACCACCGAGCTGAACATCACCGACTACTTCAGAGCCAATGGTATGACCTTCGAGCTCGTCGCCTTCGAGAAGGCCGACGAGGTGGTGGCGGCCTATGGCGCCGGACGCTGCGACGTCTGGACCACAGACCGCTCCGGCCTCGCCGCCAACCGGCTCAAGCTTCCGGACCCCGACGCCCACGTGGTGCTGCCCGAGGTGATCTCCAAGGAGCCTCTGGGACCGGCCGTGCGGCAGGGCGACGACCAGTGGCTCGACATCGTCACCTGGACCCACTACGCCATGGTCAACGCCGAGGAGCTGGGCGTGACCAGCCGCAACGTCGACGACATGCGCGGCTCCGACAATCCCTCCATCAAGCGCCTGCTTGGCCAGGAGGGCAACTTCGGCCAGGAGCTTGGCATACGGCAGGACTGGGGCTACCAGATCATCAAGCAGGTCGGCAACTACGGCGAGATCTACGAGAAGCACGTCGGCCCCGACACGCCGCTGAAGCTGGACCGGGGCGTCAACGCCCTGTGGACCGACGGCGGCCTGCAGTACGGCATTCCGGTACGCTGAGCCTGCTTGACTGGCGGACCCAGGTCCGTTGGCTCAATACCTGAAACTGTGTGAATTCGCCGGGGCGGCCGCGGCCGCCCCGGCACCAATCCTGAAACCGCCAGCGGCAGGGCCGCCGCAGGGGCCATGACAGGGCGCGCGATGCGCATGGTCTACGATCCCCGGATTCGGGGGATCTTCTTTCAGGCGCTGGCGGTGGCGCTGCTTGTTTCCGGCGTCCTGTGGATCGTCAGCAACACGGTCGCCAATCTCGCCCGCCAGAACAAGAGCTCGGGCTTCGACTTTCTCGGCGACACCGCCGGCTTCGCGATCCTCGAAAGCCCCGGCACCAACCTGTTCAACTACACGGTTGGCGCCTCCACCTATCTTGACGTGTTCTGGATTGGCGTCACCAACACCCTGGTGGTGGCGTTCGCGGGAGTGCTGGGCGCAACGCTCATAGGTTTCCTCATCGGAGTCTTCAGGCTTTCCAGCAACGTCGTGCTGCGCGGCGTAGCAACGGCCTACATCGAGGTGCTGCGCAACCTGCCGCTGCTGCTGCAGCTGTTCTTCTGGTACTTCTTCGTGCTGCGGACGCTGCCGGACGTGCGCGACCGGGCGACGTGGTTCGGCGAGACCTTCGGCATCAACAAGTCCGGCCTCTACATGCCCTATCCGCTGGCCCAGGACGGGTTCTGGATCACCGCGCTGGCGTTTCTGCTGGGCGCCGCCGCCACGGTTGCCGTGGCCAGATGGGCCCATATCCGCCAGGACCGTACCGGCCAGCAGACTCCGGTGTTCTGGATTGGACTGGGGCTGGTGGTCGGGTTTCCGCTGGTCGTTTTCTTTCTCACCGGTTCGCCGCTGGAGTTCGAAATACCTGAGTTCCGCGAGGATGGCCCCATACTGCGGCGCGGCTACCAGGCGGGCGTGGGCATGGTCATCAAGCCCGAGATGCTGGCGGTGTGGCTGGCGCTGACGCTGTACACCGCCTCGTTCATCGCTGAAATCGTCCGCGCCGGCATCATGGCGGTGCCGCATGGCCAGACCGAGGCGGCCAACGCCCTGGGCATTCGCTACACGCCCACGCTCAATCTTGTGATTCTGCCCCAGGCGCTGCGGGTGATCATCC
The DNA here is from genome assembly GCA_964586735.1 of uncultured Rhodobacterales bacterium. GTDB lineage: Bacteria > Pseudomonadota > Alphaproteobacteria > Rhodobacterales > CAZPXZ01 > CAZPXZ01. The sequence goes on from CAZPIN010000007.1 coordinate 3,741, forward strand.
CGCCGCTGACGTCGCAGTACCTCAACCTGACCAAGAACTCCTCGCTGGCGGTGGCCATCGCCTATCCCGACATCGTCTCGATCTTCGCCGGCACCGCCCTCAACCAGGTCGGGCGTGAAGTCGAGATGATCGCCATGATGATGCTGGTCTATCTGGTCATTTCGCTGTCAACCTCGGCGGGCATGAACTGGTTCAACGCCCGCATGAAGCTGGTCGAGCGCTGACCATGTCCAGCGTCGCTTTCCACCGCACGGAGGACGCTCCGCTCTTGCCGCCGCCAGCGAGCGAGGTCGGCGTCTGGGGGTGGGTGTGGCACAACATTCTGCAGTCGATGACCGACTTCACCAGCCCGCTGGCGGGCCTGCGCTCGGTGGTGATGGGCGTGCTGACCGTCGGCGTCTCCCTGTTTGCGGTTACTACCCTGTGGGAGATTCTCTCCTTCGCGCTGTTCGACGCCGTCTGGAGAGACCCGGAGGGGGTGCGGCGGGAAGCCTGCGTCGACGCCGAAGGCGCCTGCTGGCCGTTCGTCTACGCCAAGTGGAAGCTGTTCATCTACGGGCGCTATCCGGCGGAGGAGCTCTGGCGCGTCGACCTGACCTATTTCCTCGGCGCGGTCGGAATCGCCTGGCTGCTCATCGAGCGGCTGCCCCTGCGCCAGCTGGGCGTGGGACTGATGCTGTTCGTCTATCCGCCTGTCGCCTTCATTCTGCTCACCGGCGGAGATCTCACCGCCGGCCTTGGATTCTGGCAGTGGTGGCTGGCCCTCACGGTCGCTTTCTTCGCGGTGGGCGCACTGGCCGGGCGGGGCATCGGCGGCGAACTGCTGGCGGCCTTCTCCGGTTTCTTCACTCCGCTGGGCTTCCTCTTCGCCTACGTCGCGGTGGTGGTCGGCTTGGCCACGTTCGACTGGGGGCTGGCCACGGATGGAACCGAGACATCCAACTGGGGCGGTCTGCTGGTCACGCTGGTGGTGGCCATCACCGGAATCGTCGCCTCGCTGCCGCTGGGAATTCTGCTGGCGCTGGGCCGGCGGTCGCGGCTGCCGGTAGTGCGGCTGATATGCGTGGTGTTCATCGAATTCTGGCGGGGCGTGCCGCTCATCACCGTGCTGTTCATGTCTTCGGTGATGCTGCCGCTGTTCCTGCCCGAGGGAACCGAGTTCAACAAGCTGCTCAGGGCGCTGATCGGCGTGGCCCTGTTCTCCGCCGCCTACATGGCGGAGGTCGTGCGGGGAGGGCTGCAGGCGATTCCCAAGGGACAGTACGAAGGCGCGGAGGCGATGGGCCTCAAGTACTGGCAGATGATGCGCCTGATCGTGCTGCCGCAGGCCCTGACGCTGGTGATTCCGGGAATCGTCAACACCTTCATCGGGCTGTTCAAGGACACGACCCTGGTGCTGATCATCGGACTCTTCGACCTGCTGGGCATCATCCAGTTCACCTTCACCGACGCCACCTGGTCCACGCCGGTTACTTCCGGTACGGGCTATTTGATGGCGGGGCTGATCTTCTGGGTGTTCTGCTTCGGCATGTCGCGCTACTCCATGCGCATGGAACGAAAACTTAGGCGCGGGCACGCGCGCTGATGGGGGAAACTATGGAAGCCACAGCTGAAGCCGCGGCGGAAACCGCCACCGAGCGGGCCGTTGACCGGTCCCGCATGCGGGTCTCGGAGGAAGTCGCCATCGAGATCGTCGGGATGAACAAGTGGTACGGGGAGTTCCACGTACTGCGCGATATCCACCTCAAGGTGCAGACCGGCGAGCGCATCGTTATCTGCGGCCCGTCGGGGTCGGGCAAGTCCACCCTGATTCGCTGCATCAACCGCCTTGAGGAGCACCAGAGCGGCACCGTGACGGTCGATGGAATCGAGCTCACCGGCGACCTCAAGAAAATCGATGAGATCAGGCGCGAAGTGGGGATGGTGTTCCAGCACTTCAACCTGTTTCCGCATCTCACCATCCTCGAGAACTGCACGCTGGCGCCGATCTGGGTGCGCAAGATGCCGAAGACCGAAGCCGAGAAGGTGGCGATGCGCTACCTTGAGCGGGTCAAGATACCGGAGCAGGCGCTGAAGTATCCGGGCCAGCTGTCGGGCGGCCAGCAGCAGCGCGTGGCGATTGCCCGGTCGCTGTGCATGAACCCCAAGATCATGCTGTTTGACGAGCCGACTTCAGCCCTGGACCCGGAGATGATCAAGGAGGTGCTGGACACCATGATCGACCTAGCCGAGGAGGGCATGACCATGCTGTGCGTTACGCACGAGATGGGCTTCGCCCGCCAGGTTGCCAACCGGGTGATCTTCATGGACGAAGGGCAGATCGTGGAGCAGAACGAGCCGGACGAGTTCTTCCACAACCCCCAGAATGACCGCACGAAGCTGTTTCTGAGCCAGATTCTGGGCCACTAAAAAAGCAGGAGTAAAGAACATGAGCGAGCTAACACGGCAAAATTTTGCAGATGTGGAGCTGGTTAGGAATCCTGATCAGCGATGCCCGGTGGTCTTGCTGCTCGATGTGTCCGCATCAATGGAAGGCGAGCGTATCGAGCAGTTGCTCGACGGGGTTGAGGCATTCATAGAAGATGTCTTGGACGATGCCCTTGCGACAAAGAGGATAGAAGTGGCCATTGTAACTTTCGGCCCTGTGGAAGTACATACCAATTTCACTTCCGTCAGAAATTTAAGCATTGACGGTATAGTGGTGAAGTACCATACTCCAATGCTCGAAGCAGTTGAAAAGGCCATTGAACTGATTGCAGCGCGAATGGAGATCTATCGGCAGAATAACATACAGTGTCACCCTCCTTGGATTTTCTTAATTACTGACGGCGAACCGACTGATTCGCAGGGTATGCCAGTCAATCAAAAACGACAGATAGCGAAGTTAGTACGGGATGGGGAGGAAAACAGGATGTTTGAGTTTTTTCCCATTGGAGTAGAGGATGCAAATATGGAAGTATTAAACAAGCTTGGCAACAATAGAAATGCAGAAAAGCTAAAGGGACTTGAATTTAGAAAGCTGTTTCTATGGCTTTCAGCTTCACTTCGTCAAAGATCAATGTCTGCTATTGGCGATGTGCTGAGGCTGCCAAATCCAAGAGGACGAGATGGCTGGGTCGAAATTGAGTAAAAGAAGTCACTGGAGATGGGCGGCCGCATCAATGATTGGTACGTCTCACAAGCAGGTAGGTGCGGAGTGTCAGGACACTTTTGCAGTTGCGCGGTTAGACTACAATAGCCGCTTGAGGGCTTCAAACAGGTTTGCTAAGGAGTGCGTAGTGGCGATTGTGTCCGACGGCGCAGGAAGCGCAAGGTATGGTAAAATTGGAGCGCAAACGGCAAGTATGATATTGCTGGATCGTGCCAGTAGAGGCGTAGATGGCTGGATGACCCGTAAAGGTGTGCTGCGTGAGTCGCCACGCGTTCCAAAAAGGAACCATGTCGAGCGGTGGATTGATGATTCTAGAAAGGTCATTGGAAGAATAGCAATGCGAAATCAGGTGAAAGGAAGAGAGTATGCGTCTACTGTGGCGGGTATTGTCGTTACACCAGATGGCTTTTCTGCTTGGCAAATAGGTGATTGCGCAATTGTAGGGCGTCGCAACAACAGTTGGGAAGTTGTGTGTTGGCCTGATCAAGGAGAGTACGTATCAGAAACATATTTCTTGACAGATGAACCATGTGTTAGAATGAACTTTAGCACTTCAACGAGTAAAGATAGTGGGGGCAGGTATGATGCGTTTGCACTTTTTTCCGATGGTTTAAATAATGTGGCCTTGGACTTAAGAAGTAAAACGGCAAGTCGCGGTTTTTTCTGCCCTATGCTTCGACCTGTGGACAGCAGCAGAATTTCCGGGAAGTTGCAATCTCTTTCGGGGGAGTTGGAGAACTTTTTGGACAGCAGGAAGGTGTGCGAAAGAACTGATGATGATAAGACGATTGTTCTGCTATCAAGGAGATAGAGGATGGAGGTTGTAATTGGAGGGAGAACCGTACGCCTTGGAAGCGTCATTGGGCATGGCGCAGAAGGAGAGGTCTACGCCCTCGACATGAATGACAGGGTTGCTGTAAAGGTGTACTTCTCTCCAACAAAGGAGCGGGAAGACAAGATACGAGCAATGGTATCAATGGGGTTCGCGAAAGGCGCTAAAAAGGTTGCGTTTCCACAAAGTACAGTATGTGATATGCGCGGTCGATTCATAGGCTTTGCAATGCAACGGGCAGTGTCGAGCAAGCAGATTCACTTATTGAGTTCACCAGAGTCAAGACTTGAGCACTTTACAAGGTTTGACTATAGAGACATTGTCCGCACAGCAGCAGATGTAGCAAGGGCGGTGTGGGAGGTACATAGACTCGGGTGCGTGATGGGGGACATTAATGAGAAGGGCGTTCTTGTATCAAATAATGCAACAGTGACGCTTGTGGACTCTGACAGTTTTCAGTTCTCTACCGATGGAGAAGTGTATCTTTGCGAGGTGGCGAGAGAGGAGTTCACGCCGCCAGAGCTGCTGTGCAATGCAAACTTCACAAAACAGAAACGAATGAAAGAGCATGATCTATTTGGACTGGCAGTTCTTATTTTTCAGCTATTGTTTATGGGACGACACCCATTTGGCGGACGCTCTGATGATCCGGATGACAAGCAGTATACGACAATTAAAAGCGCAATTATTGACAATCAATTCGCGTATACGAGACTTCGAAGGAACGAGGTGTTCCTGAGACCACCGAATGTGTCTGTATCCATGGACGACCTTCCATCGCCGATTCAGAAGTTGTTTGAAAGAGCATTCGGTAATGAATGGACTGAGCGCCCCTGCGCAAGCGAGTGGGTAATGGCGTTGAGTACAATTGACAAACAGCTTGTACAGAAATGCCGTAATAACAAGTATCACATTTATCCAGAGGGAAGTCTTCAGTGCGTTTGGTGTAGAATTGGTGAAGTTGTTGAAATGTTTCCATATGCCCGGCAAGCGAACAACACAGGTAGTGGTAGGATGGGGATAACTGGTAGCCAACAAAGTACCAATCGGCATAGGAGCGGACATGGCAGTACTACGGCGGGAACTACACCCTCGCAAGGAAGTACACAGTCACACAAAGCCCAATCCTCAATACGGCAAAGAACACCGTCAATGTCTGCGCAATCAGTAGGAAGTCAGCCATCCACACGACAGAGACGACAATATGGATCTAGTTCTCATACTATCCAAAACACAATCACTGGGCATCAATCGGGGGTACAATCCCAACAAACAGCGAGAAGTGGGAGGACAAAAAGTACCAAGCCATCTACCAGGGGTAGGGCAGGTCAACCACAGCAAAAAACAAGTAGATTTGGTAGGTCGAATCAAGCGCAAGCGAAGAGGTATTCAAAGAGAAATTGGATGTTTGAAAAAAAGTGGTTTGTAGTTGCTGGAGCATTAATGCTGCTGCTCGTAGCAATATTATGGGGGTTGGGAAAAATTGAAAATTGGACTGTTATGAAATGGGATGATAACAATGATGGAGTAGTAGATTGTAAAGAAGCATGGCGGCACGGTATTGCACCGATACGTAAGGGTCATCCAGCCTATCGGGACGAGAATGATGGAGATGGAGATGGTGTCGCATGCGAAAGACGACCCAGAGGGAACCTACAAGAACATATCCCAGAAACAGATGTTCCTTGGGACGAAAACGGCGATGGGAGAGTAACTTGCGCTGAAGCACGTAAGTATGGTATTACTCCAGTTTACAAGGATCATCCGGCTTATAAGCACATGTGGGATCGAGATGGAGATGGCGTTGTTTGTGAAGGGGGGCGGCAACAAAGTAACACGTCTGCAGCCCCGGACGCCGAGACCTATTCAGAACAGCAGCCCGAAACGCAGGGGGGCATAGAGTGGGATGACAACAATAACGGGATAGTATCTTGTGCGGAAGCTCGTAGGCACGGTATTGCACCCGTACATAAGGGGGATCGGGCATATCCATACATGCGAGATGGAGACGGAGACGGTGTAGTTTGCGAAAGTAGTCAAGATAGAAGTAACTCTCAGGTTGCCCCAGATTCTAGAACTTCACAAAAAAACAACCGGAAAAGTCAAAGGACATTGAATGGGATGACAATGGCGATGGGAGAGTCACTTGCGCTGAAGCGCGCAGGAATGGTATAGCACCGGTGCATAGGGGACATCCGGCCTATCCACACATGCGAGATGGAGACGGAGACGGAGTGGTTTGCGAGTAACCAATGCCAAGGATTATTGGTTGTCGGGTGTTTACTATTAATTGTCGAATTTAGCTATAGAGTTCGGATATTGTTTAGTAGTACAATACGTCAAGAAGTACAGAATTAAGGAGTGCCTTCTGCAAATGTAGCAGAAGTTTGATCTAAATTTGCTTCACGTGGTGTAAACCAGATTTCTAGCTCTTCCTTCGTACACGTCACGAGGATCGCGTTGAGAACGTTCTTCTCCATCACGTCAATCGTAAGTCCATAACGCAGCCGCACTTCCACAACCCTGTTCGCAAACCAGCACTTGTTCAAGTCCGGCACCCAATTTGAGGCATCCTTGTCCTTCTTTACATGCCGATTGAGACTTGGGCTGGCAAGAGTAAGATTTAAGATGTCCTCAGAAAAGTAATTCTTTCGCTCAGGAGTGGAGTCGCATAGCCCGCTGTCATGGGCCTCGGAGAGAGCGATGATATGCTCAATGCCCGCTTCGCCTTTATCATCGAAGTAATCACCAGTATATGGGCTATATATATCTCTGTCAAGCTCTTCATCGATAATTCGCTGCTCTACGCTCGGCGAGTACCGATAGTCGTCCCTGTCGTAGGGAGAGCACCGGTTTTCCTCCGCCACGACAAGCCCACGCCATGTTTCGGCTTCCAGCGGACCGCCAACCGCCATCGTCACTGCAACTGCCAGGCTGGCCGCCAGCAGGCGTACTCTTGGGCGCATCGCTCCGCTACAGGCTCCGCGGGTCGACAAACTTCACCAATTGGGCGCATTCGGGGCCTAAATCCGCCCAGCTCTCGGCCTCCACCTCGTACACCGACAGCCCGGCCGTCGGATACTTCAGAAACCGCGGGCGCATCGATTCTTCGATGGCGCCCTCCGCCAGGCCGCGGGCAAACGCCCCGATCGAGGGGTTGTGGCCGATCAGCATGGCCCGCTGGAAGGCTGCCGGCAGCTTGCGCAGCAGGGCAAGCTGGCCGTGTGGCGACGCCCCGTACAGCTCTTCCAAAAACTGCACATTGGGGCTGCCGGGCAGTTCAAGCCTGTTCCAGGTCTCGATCGTGCGGCTGGCGTCCGACACCAGCGCGACGTCCGGCACGAGGTCGTTCTTCTTGATCCATTCGCCCATTTTCGCCGCCGCGTCGCGGCCGCGGGCGTTCAGCGGGCGGTTGTGGTCGTCGAGAGCCGGGTCGGCCCAGCTTGACTTGGCGTGTCGCAGCAGCAGCAGCTGACGGCTTGCCATGCGCTTCAGTCCGAGGGCCCGATCATGCGTTCGGGCCGCACCAGCCGGTCAAACGTAGCCTCGTCTACCAGCTCCATCCGCACCGCCTCCTCGCGCAGCGTGGTGCCGTTGGTATGGGCGGTCTTGGCGATGCGGGCCGCGTTGTCATAGCCGATCTCGGGGGCCAGGGCGGTCACCAGCATCAGCGACTTCGACATCAGCTGGGAGATGGTGTCTTCGTTGGCAACGATGCCTGCCACGCAGCGGTCCGTGAAGCTGCGGCTGGCATCCGCCAGCAGCCCTATGGACTGGAGCAGGTTGTGGATCATGACCGGCTTGTAGACGTTGAGCTCGAAGTGCCCCTGGCTGCCCGCAAAACCGATGGCTGCGTCGTTGCCCATGACATGGACGCAGACCTGGGTGAGCGCCTCGCACTGCGTGGGATTGACCTTGCCGGGCATGATCGAGGACCCCGGCTCGTTGGCCGGCAGCGTGATCTCGCCCAGCCCGCTGCGCGGTCCGGAGGCCAGCAGGCGTATGTCGTTGGCGATCTTGTACAGCGAGGCCGCCACCGTCCGCAGCGCGCCGGACGCCTCGACGATGGCGTCGTGGGTCGCCAGCGCCTCGAATTTGTTCGGGGCCGTCTCGAAAGGATGGCCGGTGATCTTCGCTATGCGCTCGGCGATCTGCCGGTCGAAGCCCGCCTTGGTGTTGAGGCCGGTGCCTACGGCGGTTCCGCCCTGGGCGAGCTTGGCGAGGTTGGGCAGCGTTGCCTCCACCCGGCCGATGCCCTGCGAGACCATATGGGCGTAGCCGCCAAATTCCTGGCCCAGAGTCAGCGGGGTGGCGTCCTGCAGGTGGGTGCGGCCAATCTTGACGATGCCCTCAAACGCCTTGGCGTGCCCCGCCAGCGCGTCGCGCAGCGCCGCCATCGCCGGCAGCAGCTGGTCCCGCATCTCGCCGTAGGCGGCGACGTGCATCGCCGTCGGGTAGGTGTCGTTCGATGACTGCGATCGGTTTACGTGGTCGTTGGGGTGTACGGGGTCCTTGCTGCCAATCTCTCCCCCCAGTATCTCGATGGCGCGGTTGGCGATGACCTCGTTGGCGTTCATGTTGGTCTGGGTGCCGGATCCGGTCTGCCACACCACCAGCGGAAAGTGGCCGTCCCACTTTCCCTCGGCCACTTCGCCCGCCGCTTGGGCAATGGCCTCGCCGATGCGGCTGTCCAGGTCGCCGCTGGCCATGTTGACCTCGGCGGCCGCCTGCTTGATCACTCCCAGAGCGCGCACCAGCGCCAGCGGCTGGCGCTCCTGGCCAATGGGAAAGTTGCCCAGCGACCGCTGCGTCTGCGCCCCCCAGTACCGGTCCGCCGGTATCTCGATGGAGCCTTGGGAGTCGGATTCGACGCGCGTGTCCATGGCCGCCCCGTCCATCTGGTTCACCGGCGGAACGCGTCCAGCTGGATCACCTTGTCTTCGCTGTCTGCGACGACCTCCCGCGGCGACGCCTTCGTTTCCTTCCGGGCGGGAGCCTCCTCGGCCTGGTCGTCGAGGGTGAAGCGCAGGCCAAACTGGGCGGCGGGGTCGGCGAACGACTCGATCGCCTCGAACGGCACCCGCAGGCTTGCCGGGCGGTTCTTGAAGGACAGCGACACTGAGAACGCATCCTCGTCGACCTGAAGGTCGTAGTACTCGTGCTGGAGGACGATGGTGAGGGTCCCTGGATGCTCGGCGAGAAGCCACTGCGGCATGGAGACGCCAGGGTGGCCGGTGTGGAAGGTGATGAAAAAATGATGGTCGCCCGGCATCCCGCTTTGTGCGGCCATGGCGAGGACGTCGGCAACCAGCCCGCGGAACGCCCGGTCCATGTATGCCCGGTAGTCGATGGTGTCGGTGTTCATGGCGGTGTCCCGCGATTCAGAGTACTCCAGCCTAGCGCATTGCGCCAGAGTCGGATAGCAGTGGCGGCGCAGTCGGAAGCGGAGAGGGCGGCACATGACGGATAACGACAGGGCGAGGGAGACGCTCGCCAGGCTGTTCGAGGCGGCGGTGGCGGCGGGGGACCCGGCGCGGCTGATACCCGGCCGCCTTCCGCCGGCGCCTTCGGGCAGGACCGCGGCGGTAGCGGCGGGCAAGGCTGCCGCCTCCATGGCGCGGGCGTTCGAGGACGCCTGGCACGGCCCCGTCGAGGGCATCGCCATCACCCGCCACGGGCACGGCATGCCGTGCCGGCGGATCGAGGTAGTGGAGGCGGGCCATCCCCATCCCAGCGGAGCGGGGGAGGCAGCCGCCCGGCGCGCGCTGGCTTTGGCGCAGGGCCTGGAGGCTGGCGACCTGCTGGTGGCGCTCGTGTCGGGCGGCGGCTCCTCCCTTCTGGCCCTGCCGGCGGAGGGAATCTCCCTCGACGACAAGCGTTCCGTAACGGACCAGCTGCTGCGCAGCGGCGCCGCCATCGGCGAAATCAACGCCGTGCGCAGGCACCTCTCGGCGGTCAAGGGCGGGCGGCTTGCCTCCGCCGCGCATCCCGCGGCGGTCTGGACGCTGGCCATCTCCGACGTGGCGGGGGACGACCCGGCCGTCATCGCCTCGGGGCCGACGGTTGCCGATCCCACCACC
>CAZPIN010000008.1:0-12211 GCA_964586735.1 uncultured Rhodobacterales bacterium
CCGCCGCAGGTCGAGGAAGCGGTAGCGCAGCCGGGTCTCCTCCGGGTAGTCGGGCTCGCCGAACACCGGCAGCGGCAGCTCCTCGGCGGGGTTGAGCATCTCCAGTTCCCGTCCGTACAGCTCGACCTCGCCGGTGGGCAGCTCGGGATTGACCGTTTCCTCGCTGCGGGCGCGCACCTCGCCGTCGATCCGGACCACGCTTTCCGCCCGCAGCGACTCGAACTCGGGAAAGGCCGCCGAGTCGGGGTCGGCGACGACCTGCGTGATTCCATAGTGGTCGCGAAGATCGACGAACAGCAGGCCGCCGTGGTCGCGCACGCGGTGCACCCACCCCGAAAGGCGGGCGGTTTGGCCGACATGCTCCCTGCGCAGGTCGCCGCAGGTATGGCTTCGAAAACGGTGCATGATGTCTCCCCGTGCGTCCGCCGCGGACGCGGTTGCTGCGGGCGTGGCGGATGTAATCTGCGATAGTGCCACCGACAGGGGCATGTCCGCAAGCGGCCTCGCGCCGCGGCGGTTTCCCGACGGGTTGCGGGCGCAGCATATTCCGCCACAATTCGCGACATGTATGCGCCGCAGCGGCGCTGTTTCGGCACGACCGGAGGCAGCAGCGGACCGGCAGGATCTTGGAACCATGAGCCATCCACCAGAACTCATCGCGTCAAGCGGCGCCCTGAAGGCCGTGTGCAGCCGGCTGGCGCGGGAGCCATTCGTCGCGGTCGACACCGAGTTCATGAGCGAGACCACCTACAAGCCGGTTCTCTGCCTGGTGCAGGTCATGGGCGGCTCAATGGACTCGGTGCCATATCTCATCGATCCGCTGGCGAAGGGCATCGACATGAAGCCTCTATACAGGCTGCTGACGGACTCCAAGGTGCTCAAGGTCATGCACAGTGGAAACAACGACACCGAGGTGCTGATGTTGGAGGCCGGGGTGGAGCCCTCTCCGGTGTTCGACACGCAGGTGGCGGCGGAGTTCTGCGGCTATGGAGCGCAGCCGTCCTACCGCTCTCTGGTCAAGGATATTGCGGAAGCCACCATCGACAAGAGCAGCCAAATGACGAACTGGTCGCGCCGTCCCCTGCCGCTGGAGCAGATGGAGTATGCGGCTTCCGACGTGCTTCATCTGCCGATGGTGTATAGGGAACTCAAGGCGGATCTGAAGAACCGCCAGCGCACCCGGTGGGCCGAAGAGGAGACTAGACGGCGCTATAGGCTGTTCGGGGAACAGCTCGATTCGAGGGATGCGTGGCTTCGGCTGGCGGTGCGGTCTGACGACAGGGTCCATCTGGCGGTGCTGCGCGAGCTGGCCGCCTGGCGCGAGGAGGAGGCCATTAAGCGGAACGTGCCGCGCCAGCATGTGATGAAAAACCCGGTGCTGCTGCGGCTCGCCAAAATGCAGCCCAAGAGGCCCGAGCATCTGGAGCGAGTGCTTGGCCTGCAGGGCAACCGCGGCCACCGGGTGCAGTACCGGCAGGCTGTCGTGCAGGCGGTGGCGAGGGGGCTGGAGTGTCCGCCGAATTGCCGCCCCATGCCTATCGAGTCGGCGAAGATCAGCGGCGCGGAAGCCGCGCTCGCCAAGGTGCTTGGAAGCGTGCTGGAGAATCTCGCCGAGGGCAACGGCATCGCGCCGCGCATCATCGCCAGCACGGACGACCTGCGGCAGCTTGCCAGCGAGAGCGAGCCGGACATACCGCTGCTTAAGGGATGGCGCAGGGAGCTTTGCGGACAGATCCTGCTGGACCTGCGGGACGGCAGAATCGGCCTGAAGGTCAGGAGGGGCAGGCTGGTGCCTGCCCGGCTGGACGACGGCGGGAGAGCGGCATGAGCGAAGCGCCAGCTGCAACGGAGGCGTACCAGCGCCTCGTCGACGATTTCGCGTATCTCGGCGACTGGGAGGAACGCTACGGCTACGTCATCGATCTTGGCCGCGGCATGCCGCCCATCGACGAGTCGGACCGCACCGAGGCCAACAAGGTGGACGGCTGCGTGAGCCAGGTGTGGCTGGTGCCGCAGATCGAGCGCGGCGAGGGCGGGCAGCTGCGGATGCAGTTTCTCGGCGACAGCGATGCGCTGATCACCCGCGGCCTGATCGCGGTACTGCGTGCGCTCTACTGCGGCGTACCGGTGGAGGAGGTTGGCGCGATCGACGCCGGCGCTGCGCTGGCCCGCCTGGACCTCGAGTCCCATCTGAGCCGCCAGCGCAGCAACGGACTCCAGGCGATGGTGAAGCGGGTGCAGGCGCTGGCCAGCGGCAGCTGAGCGCCGGGCAGAAAGGAAGGCCATGGCCGGCCAAACTGACCCGCTGAGCAGGATGCTGGCGGTGAGGCCGTGGCTGCTGGCCGACGGCGCCACCGGCACGTCGCTGCTGGACGCGGGGCTGCCGCCAGGCGAGGCGCCGGAGCGGTGGAATCTCGACAGCCCCGGCGCCGTGCTGGAGCTGAGCGGGGCGTTTGCCGCGGCCGGGGCGCAGCTGCTGCTGACCAACAGTTTTGGCGGCAACCGCCTCCGCCTGAAGCTGCACGGGCTTGACGGCCAGACCGCGCGAATCAACCGCCGCGCCGCCGAAATCGCGCGCGAGGCGGCCGTGAAGTACGGCGCCATCGTCGCGGGGTCCATGGGACCGACCGGCGAGATCCTCGAGCCGCTGGGCGGCCTGGCCCATGCCGAGGCGGTGGAGGCGTTCGAGGAGCAGGGCGCCGCGCTGATGGAGGGAGGCGCGGACCTGCTGTGGGGCGAGACCCTTTCGGCGCGGGAGGAGGTCGAGGCGTTTTTCGAGGCTATGGAGCGGCTGGACGCCCCGCACGCGCTGACCATGAGTTTCGACACCGCCGGCCGAACCATGATGGGGCTGAGTCCGGGCGACCTTGCGGCGCGGGCGGCGGCAGGACCGGCAACGCTGGTGGCCTACGGTGCCAACTGCGGCACGGGCGCCTCGGACCTGCTGGCGGCGCTGCTGGAGTTTGGCGGGGGAGGGCCGCCCCTGATCGCCAAGGCCAACGCCGGCGTGCCCGCCCTGCGCGGCGGGGAAGTGCACTACACGGGCACGCCGGAGGTGATGGGGGAGTTTGCCCGGCTGGCCCGCGACGCCGGGGCGCGAATCATCGGCGGCTGCTGCGGCACCACGCCGGCCCATGTGAAGGCGATGCGGCAGGCCCTGGAGAGCGCTCCCGCCGGGCCGCGGCCGGACCGCGGGACCATCGAGCGGTGCACGGGAGAGTACGTGCAGCGCCTGCCCAGCGCGCCAGTGGTGGGACGGCGGCGGTCGAGGCGGCGGGGCGGGAATTTGCGGGCTGGCGGAGATTGACAGGCAGGCCCTTTATTGTTTTGCGAATCGCACTATTTTTGCGGTGCCTGAAACAGCCGCCGGCAAATGGACCCGGCGGCGGGAGGGGAGATACGCCATGGTGGACGAGCAGGAACAGGACGAGGACATCGACCTCGCCGCGCTGGACGACGACGAGCTCGTCAAGCAGATGCACGACGACCTCTACGACGGCCTCAAGGAGGAGATCGAGGAGGCGGTCAACATCCTGCTGGGACGCGGATGGATGCCCTACGACGTCCTGACCAAGGCTTTGGTCGAGGGCATGCGGATCGTCGGCATCGACTTTAGGGACGGGATACTGTTCGTCCCCGAGGTGCTGCTGGCGGCCAACGCCATGAAGGGCGGCATGGCGATACTGCGCCCGCTGCTGGCCGAGACCGGCGCGCCCAAGCTGGGGTCGATGGTGATCGGCACAGTCAAGGGCGACATCCACGACATCGGCAAGAACCTGGTGTCGATGATGATGGAGGGCGCGGGCTTCGACGTCTTCGACCTGGGCATCAACAACCCGGTGGAAAACTACCTCGGCGCCCTGGAGGAGCACGACCCGGACATACTGGGCATGTCGGCGCTGCTCACCACGACCATGCCGTACATGAAGGTGGTGATCGACACGCTGCAGGAGAAGGGCATCCGCGACGAGATCATCGTGCTGGTAGGCGGCGCGCCGCTCAACGAGGAGTTTGCCGAGGCGATTGGAGCCGATGCCTACTGCCGCGACGCGGCCGTCGCAGTGGAAACCGCCAAGGAGCTTATTGCCCAGCGCAAGCACAACCAGATGGTGGCCTGACGGAAGTCCCGGCCGCGCCCCTGTGGCGCGCTGGCTGTACATGGAAAGCGAACAGTCGCCAGAGGCGGCTGGTAGACGGCCCGCGCTCGGCGGCGGCTGAGCATGGGACGCGGCGGACGCCCCTTGGTCAGCGGACCGGATACGGAAGGTGGCAGCAACCAGGCCAGATCTAGATTTCAGCGGCGGGACGATGCTTTAGCCCCAGCGCTGCAACGAAGCGCATGGCCAAGATGCCGCGGAAAGGCAGCCGTGTGCAGGATGGGTAGAGGCTGGGGCAGGCTTCTGGCGGAAGGCGTCACCCTGTCGTCTGGGGCGTGGTCTGGCTAACTCGCCACCTGTCTCCGGCGCGGCATCTTGGCGGGAGTTCAGTTGGCAGCGTGGCTGTTGCCGTCGTCATTCGTAATAACTGAGCGCCGCATCAAGGCAGGACGCTTTGGGTAACCGGCGCAGACAGTCGTCGAGCTCCTGCATTGTGGAGAGGCGCAACCACTCCTTTCTACTCTTGGGCACCTTGCCAAACTTTTTCCGTGCCAGCTTCAGGAAAGTCTTGGCCTTTTCCTTGGCCTTGCCTTCAGCCTCGCCTAGATTCCAGCCCTTAGCCATAGCCGCTGTCATGCATTGTTTCAAGCAGTCGGCAACGTATTGTTCCGTGCCCTTAGCCGTACTCTCGGGTATGTTTACGGTCAGGTCGTCGACCATTCTCGCAGCCACGCTCTTGGCAACGTCTTGCACCCAATCCTCGGCTCGAATCGCATCGTTACACACGTGCATAGCCGCCTCCGTAGTTTCCAGTCCCGCCACGCTTGCCATTCCGCCAAGCTAAGGTGGATAAGTTCAGCACTGGAACCTTAGCACGACTGCCAGCATCCGTCAAAGCCAGGTGCTGCGCTTGCCGCTGCGGGTCTCGCCATCGAACACCGCGTCGAGGCTGGTAGCCATGAGTATCCGGCGCAGCCAGGCGTCAAGCTGCCGCATCGAAGCGGTGCGCACCTGCTCCTGTCTGTCCGCTGGCACTCTGCGAAACTTGCTCCGCGCCAGCATCAGGAAGGTGTTGACCTTTGCCTTGGACTCGCCCGTGGCCTCGCCCTCGGCCCGCAGCAGATCATTCGCCATGCTCATAGTATCCTCCGTCTTCCTTGTACCCGCCACTCTCGCCAGCGCCTTTCCGAGCTCGTCAACCGGAACTCTCAGGTCCTTGACGAGAGACAAGAGAGCGTACCGCTTCCGGTCTACCGCTCCACGGTGGACATCACCATGGGAAACGGTCAGGAAGCCAGCGGCTGTTCGATGCTGGGCAGGCTTCTGGCGGCAGACGCCCCCCCCCCCAGTAGCTCGATGGCATGGCCTGGCTAATTCGCCGCTCGCCTCTGGCACGGCACTTTGGCGGGAGTTCAGTTGGCAGCGTGGCTGTTGCTGTCGTCATTCGTAATAATCGAGCGCCGCATCAAGGCTGGAAGCTGTGGGTAACCGGCGCAGACAGTCGTCGAGCCGCTGTATTGAGGAGCTGCGCAACCACTCCTTTCTCCTCTTGGGCACCTTGCCAAACTTTTTACGCGCCAGCTTCAGGAAAGTCTTGGCCTTTTCCTTGGCCCTGCCTTCAGCCTCGCCTAGATTCCAGCCCTTGGCCATAGCCTCTGTCATGCAGTGTTTCAAGCACTCGGCAACGTATTGTTCCACGCTCTCTGCCGTGCATTCGGTTATGCCAACGGTCAGGTCGTCGACCATCTTCGAAGCCACGCTATTGGCAAAGCCTTGTACCCAGCCCTCGGCTCGAATCGCATCGTTACACATGTGCATGGCAGTCTCCCTTGCTTCCAGTCCCGCCACGCTTGCTATCCCGCCAAGCCAAGGCGGGGGGGTCAGTACTAGAAACTTAGCACGACTGCCAGCATCTGCCAATGCAGCTAGGCGCTGCGCTTGCCGATGTTGGAGTCGCCGTCGAACACCGCGTCGAGGCTGGTAGCCGTGAGTATCCGGCGCATCCAGCTGTCAAGCTGCCGCATCGAGGCGGCGCGCACCTGCTCCTGTCTGGCCGTTGGCACTCTGCGAAATTTGGTCCGCGCCTGCATCAAGAAGGCTTCGGCCTTACCCTTGGCCTGATGCATCTGGTACACCTTATCCATGATCGCCTCCGCTACTTCTGCTCCCGCTGCTCTCTTGAGCGCCTTCGCGAGATCCTCACTTGGCACCCTCAGGTACTCCACGAGTGCCCACAGAGCATACCGCTTCCGGTCTATCGGGTAAAGTACCACACCCTTGGCCACATAGTCAAGTTCCCTGTCGGTGAACTCCCGCCCGTCCCAGCCAACCGTCAGCATCATCAGCGGCGCCGCCACCTGCGGGGGCTCCTTGATCGCCTCCCTGCGTATGGTGTCGCAGTCGACAAAAGCAATCGGCCCCGCCGTCAGCGCGACTTCAGCCTCATCGGGGGTCATATTCGCCAGCCCGGCCATATCCTTCGGGCGAGTACCTGATGCCTTCCTGTGCTGGACAAGAGCGCCAATGACTATCGGCACGGTGCCCTCGGTCGTTACGCCGTCATCGGCCAGATGGCGGGCAAGGCGAAGCGCGGAGCAGGACAGCTGGAGCTGGGCGTTCTCGTCGAAGTACGACTTGTGCTCCAGTACCAGAAGCAGGTACCGCCCGTCGCGAAGCCTTGCCAGTATTGCCATGTCGCCTTCGTCGACGAAGCCGTCCCCGCCATAGACGCGGGTGGGGACCAGATGGGGCAGATAGTGCGGGTCGAGCTGGCTGTAGAAGATCTCATGCACGCACAGGCGCAGCAGCACCCAAAGGCACTCCCGGAAACCGCCAATCCAGCGGAAGTTGGAGTCGTGCTGATGGGGCTGATTGGGCATGGCAACCGTTACGACCGGTATGGCGGGGGCTATGCGCCGCTTGCGGGTGGCGCTACGTTTGCGGGGTTTGCGGGTGGCGTTGTTCTTGCGGGACATGGTAGAGTCTCCTCTGTTGGGGTTGTACGGTTGGCGTCGCCGCGCAGCGAATCACTCCACCGCCTCAGCAACACGTGTGCTCCGTTCACAGAAACCCTAAAGTAAACCGTGTCAATTCGAAACAATTTCTAACCGTTCCGAAAAATTACACGCCATGTAACAACTCTATATTCCACAACGCGTTAGATGCGAAATTTTCCTGTCCTGCGGCTGGCCGAATTTTCCGCCGGGTTTGCATGCGAACGTCGGCGCTGCGCGCTTGAAGGCGCCTTCGGCAGACTCGCAGCGTGAAGGCAGCGCGGGGTACGTGACCGATTCGCAGCGCGGAGACCGCGTGTGGGCCGTCACCGATTCGCATGGTCTGCCAGCTCTGCCCGCAGCGCCCGGACTCTCCGCATAGAGGCGCCGGACCTGTCCGTCAACAGAGCTGGCGGCGGCTATCCGGTACGGGCAAGGCCGCCGGGCAGCCGGGGCGGAGTCCCCGATTCGCCGAGCGCCGGGAGGGGGATTTAGTTGGAGGGACGCGGCAGGAACTCGATGCCGCCGACCTCGGCGGTGAAGGGAATGCCCGTGTCGTCGCTGTCCGAGGAGAGGCCGATGAACGTAGGGTCGGGGGGATCCCAGCCGTAGATTTCGCGGAAGTCGGCGGCCACGTCGACCGTCTCCTCATGCCAGACGTTGGCGCTGTCGTCGGGGGTACGGAGGATGAGCGTGGCGCTGGTGTTGCGCCTCCGCAAGTTTTGAATCAGCGAGCCGCGCGGCTGGTCGCCGCCCCAGGTGTAGGAGATGGTCCTGCCCGGCGCGTCGGAGCCGCGCAGGGCGACCACCATGGAGCGCAGCAGGGACTCGCGGAAGGTGGCGCGGTCGGACTGGTAGGGAAACGCCACGATCAGCGAGAGGAGCCGGTCCTCGCCGGAGTCTTGGGTAAGGTCGCTGGGCGAGGCTGGGGTGTCCGACCGCCATCGCCAGCGCAGCAGCGGGGTGTCGGCCAGCCGCGGCGACACGGGGCTGAAGACGATGGACACCGACCCGTCCGAGCGCACCTGGACGCCGTCGTCGGTGGCGCTCCATTGGTTGGGGACGTAGTCGTCGAAGGTGAGTTCCTCCCAGCCGTCCGCCTCCATTTTCGCGTCGATGTCCGCCTGGCCGGGATCCGCCGCCAGCGCGGCGGCCAGGATGCCAAGCGAGGCCGCGACGCGGATGGCTTTGCTGCCGGGTTTCTGGATCATCGTGGAGTCGCAGTCTGCGGCGGGAGATGGCAAGTATAGTGGAGGAAGAGGGCAGGCGGCGGAGGCCGGAAGTGGCGGAGACGGGACGCTGGGCGCCGGAGGACCGGGTACTCAGCGAGACGGGAGCCGAGATGGCCGTCGGCGGGCGGGTGCTGGTAATCGCCTGCGGCGCCCTGGCGCGGGAAATTCTGGCCGTGCTGCGGACCAGCGGACTGGAGCATGTGGACGTAGCCTGCTTGCCGGCGCTGCTGCACAACACCCCGGACCAGATCCCCGAGCGGCTGCGAGAGCGAATCCGCCGCGCCCGCGACGAGGGCTACCGGCAGATCCTGGCGGCTTACGCCGACTGCGGGTCCGGCGGGGGCATCGACAAGGTGTGCCAAGATGAGGGGGTCGAGCGCATCGCCGGGCCGCACTGCTACGCTTTTTTTGACGGGCTGGAGGCGTTTGCGGAGCGGGCTGAGGAGGAGATGGGCGCGTTTTACCTGACGGATTTTCTGACCCGGCAGTTTGACGCCATCGTCTGGCAGGGACTGGGCCTCGACCGCCATCCCGAGCTTCGCGACATGTACTTCGGCCACTACGACCGGGTGGTGTATCTCGCCCAGACGGAGGATCCGGCCCTTGACGCCGCCGCCCGCGCCGCCGCCGGGCGCCTGGGCCTGCGCTACGAGCGGCGCTTTACCGGGTATGGGGAGCTGGCGCCGTTTCTGGAGACGGCGCGGGAGGGGCAGAAGGCATAGACGGCGTCATGCCAGAAGCGCCACCCCCTGCGCGGCCGCCGGGGCGATGGACGGAAGCCGGGCGGCTGCGTTTCAGCGTCGAATGTCGATGGTGAATGTGTTGATGGTGGGCGCATGGTGAACGTACTGTCGGACAGGCCATCCCAATGGTGAACGCGGACGGCGTACGTCGGACGGGGCAGGTACTGCGGGACGGCGTACGTGCTGTCGGACGGTGCTTCAGTGGCGGTGAACGCGGATGGCGTGGGCGCGTTTGGCAAACCAGTACGTATGGATGGCGTACGTCCAGTACGTATGGATGGATGGCGTACGTGCTGTCGGACGGCGATTCCCTGACGGCGAACGCGGATGGCGTGGACGCGATTGGCGACCTGTACGTGTGGCTGGCGTACGTACTGCCGGGCAGCGTCCCCTTGGCGGTGAACGCAGACGGCGACGAGCTGTTGGACAGCTGCGCCGTGATGGAACACGTAGAAGGTGAGCGCGCCGACTGACAGCCGCGCGCTGATGGAAACCGCAGATGGCGGGCGAACCGCTGAACAGCGCCGCCCTGGCTGAACAGCGCCACCCCGGGTACGCAGCCCAAGTACGCGGGTGCCGGACGTACGCAAAGGCGGCGCCGCGGCTATCTTGGGCGGCGCTGCGGCACTGCCGTACGCCCCAACCATCTGCAGGAGCACTCCTACCATGCGCATGCGCGACTTTCCTATTTTGACCTTCGACACCTATGGCACCCTGATTGACTGGGAGACCGGCATCTGGGAGGCGATGGCCCCGCTGCTGGCCCGCGTCGACCAGCCCCTTGAGAGGGAGGCTGCCTTGGTCGCCTACGCGGAGAAGGAGTCCGAGGTGCAGCGGCAGACTCCGAACCTGCTGTACTCGGAGCTGCTCACCGCGGTGCACGGACGCCTGGCCGAGGCGTGGGGCGTCGAGGGCGACGCTGGGGAGGACCGCGCCTTCGGCGCGTCGGTGGGCGACTGGCCGGCCTTCGACGACGCGGCCGAGTCGCTGGCCTATCTCAAGCAGCACCACAAGATGATCACCCTGACCAACTGCGACCAGGCGAGCTACCGGGGGAGTTCGCGGCGGCTGGGCGACCCGTGGGACGCGATCTACACGGCCGAGGACGTCGGCTCCTACAAGCCTGACCTTGCGAACTTCCGCTACCTGCTGCGCAAGGTGGAGGAGGTGTTCCAGGGCAAGCCGAGCGACATCCTGCACATTGCGCAAAGCCAGTTTCACGATCAGGTGCCGGCGAAGGAGATGGGTCTGACGACGGTCTGGGTGGACCGCCGCAAGGGCAAAGCTGGCGGCGCCACCGCCCCTGTCGAGGCGCTGGCGACGCCGGACCTGAGGGTGGAGAGCATGGCCGAGCTGGTGGAGATGCACCGGGCGGAGGCTTAGGGCCGCCGGCGGAGATGCGGGAGGACGTAGCAGCTGGCAGGACCGGCCACGGGCAGGCGGGACGGCGAGACGGTGGGGATGCAGGAGGACGTGGCTGTCGGCAGGACCGGCCACGGGCAGGCAGCTGCTGTGCTGGCGCGCTTGGCGGCGGAGGGTGAGGCAGCTGGCAGGACCGGCCGCGGGCAGGCGAGACTGCGAGACGGCGGGGATGCAGGAGGACGTGGCTGTCAGCAGGACCGGCCACGGGCAGGCAGCCGCGGTACTGGCGCGCTTGGCTGCAGACGGCGAGGCCGCCGGCAGGCTGGGCTGCGGGCCGGCGAGACGGCGGGAAGGGCAAGACTGCGGAAAGGCGGATCTGACATGGCAGGCGAATCGCTGCCCACAGCGGCGACTTTCCTGCCTTGTCCCAGCGCCGCCATGAAACGCGTCGTGTGGGCGTATTGGCAAGCAGGGCGGAAGCCGCGCTGCCGCTTACGGGGACGGGCGACATCGCCGCAGAGAAGGGACTGACATCCCATGGCAAAGAGTCTTGATGGGCTGACGCTGCTGGTATCGGGAGCGTCGCGCGGCATTGGCCTCGCGATTGCCCGCCGCTGCGCGGCGGACGGCGCCAATGTCGCCATCCTTGCAAAGACCGACCGGCCGCATCCCAAGCTGGAGGGCACGGTCCACACCGCGGCGCAGGCCATCGAGGAGGCGGGGGGCAGGGCGTATCCACTGGTATGCGACATCCGCGACGGCGAGGCGGTGGAAGAGGCCGCGGCGAAGGCGGCGGAGCGGTTTGGCGGCATCGACATCGTGGTCAACAACGCCAGCGCCATCAGCCTGACGGCGACGGCGGACACGCCGATGAAGCGGTACGACCTGATGGCGTCCATCAACGGGCGCGGCACGTTTGCGGTGACGCAAGCCTGCCTGCCGTGGCTGGTGAAATCGCCGCACGCGAGAATACTGACGATGGCGCCGCCGCTGAATTTCGCCCCGCGGTGGTTTCGGGACCACGCCGCCTACAGCCTCGCCAAATACGCCATGGGCATCCTCACCATGGGGTGGGCGGCGGAGTACGAGGGCAGGGTGGCCGCCAACTGCCTCTGGCCGCGGACGCTGATCGACACCGCGGCGGTGCGCAACCTGCTGGGCGGAGACGAGGCGGCGGCCCGCGCCCGCAGGCCGGAGATTGTGGCCGACGCAGCCCATGCGATGATGCTGCGGCCGGTGTCGTTTACGGGGTGGTATTGCCTGGACGACCTGCTTCTGGCTGCGGAGGGGGCAACCGAGTTTGACGGCTATGCGGTGACGCCGGGCGGGGAGCTGATGATGGACCTGTTTCTGCCCGAGGGGATACCCGACCCACAGGAGGCCGGCGGCGCCGTGGGATGGCGGGCACCCGCGCTTGGCGAACCGGCCGCGCCGGATGCGCCGTGAGCAAGGCAAGTCCAGAGGACCTTGCGCGGGCGCGGCAGTCGCGGCTGCTGTCGAGTCTGCCCGACGGCCTTGTGGGGCGCGTGCTGCAGCGGGCAGTGACGATGGAGCCAGAGCGGGGGGAAGTGCTGTTTGAGCGGGGCGAGCCGGCGGACAGCTTTTACTTTGTGCTGGAGGGGTGGGTGAAGCTGTACCGGATGACTCCGGGGGGCGCCGAGACGGTCATCGCCGCTCTGACCGAGGGCGAAAGTTTTGCCGAGCCGCCGGCGATTACGGGCGACACCTATCCGGTGAGCGCCGAGGCCGCCACCGACGCCCGGCTGCTGCGGATACCGGTGGCG
>CAZPIN010000009.1:0-13572 GCA_964586735.1 uncultured Rhodobacterales bacterium
GGCAAACTAGCGAGGCAGGAATGGACGTGAAATTCGTGAAGGCGGGGGCCCCCGCCAAGGTCAAGGGCAACCTGGCCGTGCTGGCCTTCGAGGGCGAGGACCTCGGAGGCCAGCACGGCCAGGTTGCCCTTGACCTTGGCGGGGGCCCCCGCCTTCACGAATTTCACGTCCATTCCTGCCTCGCTAGTTTGCCGGGCGGTGCGCCCGATGCGCCCCTATATACTCAATTGGCAGCCGCGTACGCGCCGCCGCCGCCGGAGACGCCGAATCATGTCCACGTTCGACCGCTACCTGCTGTCGCGCTACCTCGCCGCAAGTCTGACGACTCTGCTCGCCTTGGGCGGGGTTTTTACCCTCACCCATGCCGTCGGAGTCGTCGAGACCGTCGCCCTGCACGGCCGCGGGCTGCTGCTGTTCGCCGAGCTCGTCGCTCTCGCCCTGCCTTCGATCATCGTCTTCGTTCTGCCCGCCGCCGCCTTCGCCGGATGCGTCTATGTCCTGTTCCATCTGCAGGAGGAGTCCGCGCTGCCGGCGCTCTACGCCTCTGGCATCGCAACCACCCGCCTGCTGCTGCCAACCGCCGTTCTGGCCGTTCTGGTCGCCTTGGCGACGGCTGTCTTCGCCATCTACCTGTCGCCGCTGGGCGAGCGCTCTGCCAAGGACCATCTGGCGTTTCTCTCCAGCGACCTCGGCGCCTACCTGCTCAAGGAGGGCCAGTTTGTCGGCCTAGCCGACGGCCTGACGGTCTACGTCCGCGACGTAGACTCGCGCCGGACGATGCACGACCTCTTCATCTACGACGCGCGGCCCGAGGCTGTCACCGTCTACGCCGCCAAGAGCGCCGCCCTCGAGGGCCAGGAGGACCGGCCGCGGCTGAGCCTGCACCAGGGGCTGGCGTACACCGTCGGCAGCGACGGCAGCCAGCTGGGCATGCTGCGTTTCGACCGCTTCGTGTTCGACCTCTCCGAGCACTTCCCCGAGGCCGGCTCCCGCTTTCCCCGCCCCTCGGAGCTGTCCGCCCCGCGCCTGCTGCGCATGGACGCCGAAATCTCCGACCCGCACCGCCTGCGCCGCTACCTGGCCGAGGGCCACAGCCAGCTGGCAGCGCCTCTGTTCGCCTTCGCCCTGCCCTTTCTCGCCCTGGCGGGCCTGCTCGCCGGGCCGACCCGCGACGGCGTGACGCTGGGCAGGGTGACGGCCGTAGCGATTGGCGGCTTCCTCTTTCTGGTGTCATTCTCCCGCGCCAAGAGCCTTATCGTCCAGTCGCTGGACTGGGTTCCACTGATCTACGCGTTTCCGCTCGCCGTCACCCTCCTCACCATCGCCATGCTCCGGCTTGCGGGCCGCGGCAGGCTGCGCCACGCATGACCTGGTTCGGCATAACCCTGCCCGCCATGCCCTGGATCGTCTGGGGCACCCTGCTACGGCGCCACGCGACGGTGTTCACTGCGGCGCTGGCGGTCGTCGCCGCGCTGCTGTTCTGCCTGACGCTTGCCGATTTCGCCCGCCGCGGGGCGCGCGCCGGACTCCCGTTCGCCGCGCAGCTGGAGATGGCGCTGCTGCAGACTCCCGACCTGCTCCTTCAGGCGCTGCCGCTGGTCATGCTGATCGCCGCCATGATCTCGCATGTGCGGATGGCTAACCGCAACGTCTTCCTGGTGCTGCGCGCCTCGGGGCATACGCCTGCCCATCTACTCCTGCCGGCCGCGGCCGGAGCCACCGCCCTCGGCCTTCTGTTCGTCGGCCTGGTCAGCCCGGTCAGCGCCCAGCTCGTACAGAGGCTGGACCTGCTGGAGGCGCGCCACTTCAGCGGAGCCTCCTCCCGCCTCACGGTTTCCAGCGGCGGCATCTGGCTGCGCCAGTCGGACGCTGAAGGCCAGTCGGTCATCCGCGCCCGCGCCGCCGACGGCTCCGCCGCCCGACTGGAGGGCGTCGAGGTGTACCGTTTTGACAGCAAACTGAACCTGTTCGAGCAGATCTCAGCCGACGCCGCCACGCTCGGCAACCTCCAGTGGACGCTGCGCGGCGTCCGCCTGCGCAACCTTGTCGAGGGCCCCGACTCGGCGCTGCCACAGGAGGTGGTCAAGGAGACCCATGCGCTGCCCACCAGCCTAACCCCCGACGACATCATCGAAAGCTTCGCGCCGCCCTCGGCGCTGTCGGTGTGGCAGCTGCCGGAGTTCATCAGCAGCCTCGAGGCTTCGGGCTTCGACTCCAGCCGCCACCAGACGCAGCTGTGGTTTCTGCTCACCCTGCCTCTTGTGATGGCGGTCATGGCCACGCTCGCCGCTGTCGCCGGCATGCGCCACCCGTCGCTGGCGCGCCGCGGCCTGCGCTGCGTGCTGGCGCTGATTGCAGGCGTCGCCTTCTTTGTGGCGCTAAGCGCCGTGCAGGTACTGACCACCTCCAGCCAGCTGCCCGTCGCGATCAGCCTGTGCAGCACGGTCATCGCCAGCGGGCTCGCCGCCTTCGGCGCCTATCTGCACTGGGAGCCGGGATGATCCGGCGGCTAGCCGGCGCGGCGCTGATGGCAGCGGCCGCCTGGAGCCATGCCAGCGCCGCCGAGGATGGCGCCTGCCCGCCGCCGGACGGGGAGCGGGCCGTGCTGCTGGCCGACGAGCTGCGACGCGGCGGCGACGGCGTCACGCGGGCGCAGGGCAACGTGCGCATTGAAAGCGGCGGCTCGTCCCTGGAAACCGGCGAGGCGCTCTACCGCGAGGAAGACGGGCGCTTCGAGATACCCGGCGGTTTCCGCGCGGTGTTCCCCGGCGGCGAGACGCTGGCGGGAGAGTCGGCATGGTTCGACAGCCGTCTCGAGGAGGGCGAAATCACCGGCGTCAGCGCCGGCTACCTCGACGACCCCGGACGCTTCCAGGCCGACCGCGCCCGGCGCGCCGCTGGCGGCGGACTGCGGCTGGACGACGCCGTCTACAGCCCCTGCCCAGTGTCAGACGACAATCCCGTGCCGCTGTGGCGCGTCCGCGCAAGCCGCATTGACCACGACACCGAGGCCCGCGACGTCGTCTACCGCAATCCGGTCTTCGAAGTCGCCGGCCTGCCAGTCGCCTATCTGCCCCGCTTCCGCCATCCCGATCCCACCGTGCGGAGGCGCTCGGGCTTTCTCGTGCCCGAGGTCGACGCCGGCACCAGCTACGGATTCGGACTCCGCGTGCCCTACTATCTGGCTCCCGCCCCCGACCGCGAGGCCCTGCTGAGCGTGTTCGCGACCACCGCCGACGGGCCGATCGTAGAGGGCAGCTACCGCCAGCTCTTCGCCGAGGGCGACCTCTCCCTGCGCACCAGCGCCGCCTACAACGACGTCGACACGCCAAGGCGGGAGACGCGCGGAAGCCTGTTCCTCGACGCCGAATGGAGCCCCACCGGCGCCGAGGCCCTGGGCGGCGAGATCAAGCTGGCCAGCCACCGAGGCTACGTGCGGCGCTACGACTTCTCCCGCGACGACCATCTGCGCAACCGCCTCTATCTGGAGAGCTTCCGCGAGCGCCAGGAGATCGAGGTCAGCGTCGTCGGCTTCCAGACCCAGCGGTTCGACGAGTCGAGCCGTAGCCTTGCCATTGCCGCCCCCGACATCTCTGCGCGACGCCAGCTGCCGCGTTCGGTGCTGGGCGGAGAGCTCGAGCTTGCCGCCGACGCCCGCTTGCTGAGACGGCTGGAGGGGCGGGACTCGTCGTCAGCGGGAGTCGAGGCCGTATGGAGCCGCAGCGAGCCGCTGCCATGGGGCGCCCGCAGCATCCTCCACGCCAGCGCCCGCGCCGATGTTCACAGTTTCGCGGACCAGCCTGCCAGCGGACCCGCCTACCCCGACGTCCAGCGCCTCCTGCCGCAGGCGGGAATCGAGGCGACCTGGCCGCTGGTGCGGATTACGACCCGGGGGGCCCACTCGCTGGAGCCGCTGGGGCAGTGGATATGGTCGCCCGAGCGAATCGACGAGTCGGCGATTCCCAACGAGGACAGCCTGGACGTGGAGTTCGATGAGTTCTCGCTGCTTTCGCGCAACCGCTTCACTGGACGCGACCGCGTCGAAACCGGCACGCGCTGGGCGGGCGGGCTGCGCTACAGCTATCTGGACCGCGACAGCCTGCGATTTGACGCCGTGGCCGGCCAGGTCTTTCGCGGCGAGGACCTCGAAGACTTCTCACCGATCTCCGGCCTTCGCGGCAAGTCCTCCGACTACGTCTTCGCCTGGGGAATCAGCTTTGACAGTCCTGCCCCCACACGTTTCACGCACCGCGGGCGCATCACGGACGAGCTGGTGTTCCGGCGCAACGACGTCAGCGCCGAGGCAAGCTGGGGTAGGCTGATGGCCACGGGCAGCTACGTTTTTCTCGCCGCCGACCCCGACGCAAAGGCTGGTTCGCCCGAAAGCGACGTACGGGAAGAGATGCAGACCAATCTGGACATCAAACTCGATGCGCGATGGCAGGCTACCCTAAGCAACCGGCGCGACTTGCACGGCGGGCGGGCAATCACGTCGTCGCTGGCTCTGCAGTACGATGGCCTTTGCCTTAAAATGCGGATTGCCGCCGAGCAGGAGCATCAGCTTTCGGCCGTGGAGAAGTCGGTCACCACGCTCGTAGTCAAGGTCGAGCTGCTGACCTTCGACAGCGCAGGCGGCTGACGGGAGAGATACGTGGGAATATCGGCGACATTCAAGCGCGTCGGCTTGGCGCTGGCTGTCCTCGCCGCACCGGCCTCTTGGCCGGCGGCGGCGCAGGACAACCTCTTCGTGACGGTCGCGACCGTGGGCGATGCCGTCATAACGGGCTACGACCTCGAGCAGCTGGTGCGAATCAAGGCTCTGGAGCGCGGCTCCGAAGACCGGGCGGCACTGGAGGAGGAAGCCCTCAACGAACTTGTCGACGCCCGCATCATCGCCGAGGAAGGCCAGCGGCTGGGGGTTGCTTCTCCGGCGGCGGAGATCGACATTCGCATCGCCCAGCTCGCCGCCGCCACAGGCGCAAACGTCGAGGACTGGCTGGCTCGTCTTGCCGAGCGCGGAATCGACCAGGGGGCGGTGCGGTATTCCGTGGAGACGCAGCTGCTCTGGCAGCAGCTGCTGAACCTGCGGTTCGGAGCCCAAGTCCGCGAAGAGCTCGACGAGGAAGATATCGAGCGCGAGCTTCGCCAGGTCGAGCGCGAGCAGTACGTGGCCCACCACCTGTTCGCCATCGAGCTGCCGGCCGACAGCGAGGAGAGGCGCCAGCGCGCCTTTACCCTCGCCAGCGACATCCGACAGCGCCTGAGCGAAGGAGCGAATTTCGCCGATATCGCCCGCCGGATCAGCCGCGGCAGCAATGCCGAGGTAGGCGGTGAAATTGGCTGGCGGCGCTCCCAGGACCTTCCGCCCGATCTGCAGCGGGTAGTCGACATCCTGCCCGTAGGCGCGGTCAGCGATCCCCTGCCCGTCGCCGGCACGTCGGACGCGCTGCTTCTGCACGTAGCCGCGCGCAGGGTCGTTGCCGCCGAAGGGATTGAACCGTGGCAATTTACGCTTACCCAGTACACCCTCCCCGCCGCCGCCGAGGACGACACCGTTTCAGAAAGCGAGGCAAGGGAGCTGATGGAGAGTCTCCGCGAATCGGACAGCCTGTGCGGTGACGAAGATCCTGACGACAGCCGAATCCATCGCGACAGAATCGAGGGGATTACCGTCATCGATCTTCCGCTCGCCCTGCGCACCATCCTGTTCGAAACTGAAATCGGCGAAGCGACGCCGGTGCAGACGGAGCCCAGAGGATCGTGGTTTGTGGTGGTCTGCGAGCGCTTCGGCGGCATTCCTGACCGTCTTGAGGAGTCGTTCCGTCAGCGGGTCACTGCTTACCTGATTGGCACCCGCCTGGACCAGCTGGGCGAAACCTATCTGGCGCAGCTGCGCAGCAGAGCGGTCGTCCGGCGCATGGATCCGTGATTCCGCTCGCTATAACGATGGGTGAGCCGGGCGGCGTCGGCGGAGAGACCGTAGTCGAGGCCTGGCGGCGGCTGCGAAACAGCCCCGAATGCGCTTTCTTCACCATTGATGACCCCAGCCGCTTAGAGGCATTGGCACCGGGTCTCTCCGTCGCACCCATTTCTGCGCCTGACGAGGCGGTTGACCGATTTGCCGAGGCCCTGCCAGTGCTGCCTGAACTTCTATTGGCCGACGTGACGCCCGGTCAGGCTTCACCCGGCAACGCTCCCTGCGTGGTGCGCTCCATTGATCGGGCTGCGCGACTGACGTTGGAGGGTAAAGCGGATGCGGTAGTCACTAGCCCGGTAGACAAGAAGGCGGTCAGCGAGGGCACGGACCGGCCATTCACTGGTCACACCAGCTATCTGGCGGAAATTGCCGATTCACCGGTCGATCCGGTGATGATGCTGGTAGGCGCGTCCATGCGGGTCGTCCCCGTCACCGTCCACATCCCTCTTCGCGAAGTGCCCGAGCGGCTGTCCGTTGAAGGTATCGTCCACGCTGGCAAACTGACCGACGAGAGTCTGCGCGACAGTTTCGGCATCGAGAGCCCGCGGCTTCGCGTGGCTGCGCTCAATCCCCATGCAGGCGAGGGGGGACTGCTTGGAAGCGAAGAGCGGGAAATTATCGAGCCCGCAGTCCGAACGCTCCAAGAGACTGGTGTCAAAGCCAGCGGTCCCTACCCCGCCGACAGTTTGTTCCGCGAAGCCAGTGGCAGCGGCGCGATCTTGTGCATGTACCACGATCAGGCTCTTATCCCTGTGAAGTCCGCTGGCCCTTGTGTCAACGTCACTCTCGGCCTTCCCTTCGTCCGTACTTCGCCCGGACACGGCACCGCTTATGACATCGCTGGCAAGAACGTCGCCGATCCGCAGGCCATGATCGACGCTATCCATCTTGCTAGATTGATGGCTCTCCGCCAGCCGTGAGCGGTCCGCTCGCTGAAGATGGCCTGCCGCCCATAGGCCATGTGCTGCGCCGCCACGGCATCGTCCAGCGTACCCGCCACGGCCAGCATTTCATCCACGACCTCAACTTCACCCGTCGCATAGCCCGGGAAGCTGGCGACTTGAAAGACAGTGATGTGCTGGAAGTGGGTGCTGGACCAGGCGGCCTGACTCGTGCGCTGCTTCTGGAAGGGGCACGCAAGGTCATCGCCGTGGAGCGTGACCATCGTTGCCTGCCAGCGCTGGAAGAGGTTGCATCGCACTGGCCCGGACGGTTGGATATCATCTCTGGCGACGCCCTGAAGCTCGACATACCGAAGCAGCTCACCGGACGCGGCAGACTGCGGATTGTCTCCAACTTGCCCTACCAAATTGCCGCTCCTCTTCTCGTGCGCTGGGTTTCTCAGGCCGAGTGGCCGCCTTGGTGGAGTGATGCCACTGTCATGGTGCAGCGCGAGATGGCTGATCGCATCGTCGCGTCGCCAAGCACCCGCTCCTACGGACGGTTGTCGGTACTGCTACAGTGGCGTACCGAGGTACGGGTGGTGATGTCGGTGCCGCCGGAGGTGTTCATGCCGCCTCCAAAGGTGCACTCCAGCCTGCTACGCCTCGACCCTATGCCTAATCCCGAGGGCGGTTTCGCAGTTAGTGATTTGGAACGGGTTACCGCTGCCGCCTTCGGCAACCGACGTAAAATGCTGCGAAACAGTTTGACCACACTCAGTACAGACGTATTGGCGATGCTCAATACCGTCGGAATTCTCGCTCATCTTCGGGCACAGGACTTATCAGTATCCGATTACTGTGCCCTTGCCCGAGCGTGTTCATCATGCCTCTGCTTCAAAAATGACTATATTTGATACTCAGGCTCGTTAATCCACTGAACCCTTTTGTTTACTTCGTATTCCAATACTCTTAAGCACTCCGAAATTTCGTGTAATCTATTCAGTGTAAGTGAAGGTGCTTCGATATGAGGCGTTGTCTCGCTGATAAACGTGTGCGCCAATGAATTTCTTGACTCACATAGGTCATTTAATTGAGAGGCCAGTATATCTCGACTAACTCCCATTGCACATTCTATTTCATTCACCACAATCTCTCCCAAAGCTGCTTGAAGCAATCTACGAAAGTCATTCTTGTAATGCACTCCATGTACGCGCTTCACTAATCCCGTGGTGAATTCTCTTACAACTTTCGCCTCCTTGACTTTGTCTCTTACAATATCGAGAACAAACTCATCCGCAAACTGCTCAAACCAGCCGCAAAGTTCCATGATTGCCAATTTCGAGAAGTATCGAGGTTCCTCACGTGATTCTTTGCGCGAATCTGCCTCGTCATACAGTCGCATAAGATCTGCCAATCTCGCTTCAATTTTTCTGTGATCCTTCATTTCGAGCCATATACCGTAATTGCTGCTTTGAACCTAGCCTGGACCTTGTCCTTTTTAGCTAAGCCCTCCGCTAGCGCCTCGTCTCTTAATTCTGGTAACCCCCTTAACTCATAGTACATATCTCGGACCCTCGACACATCTATAGTATCAAGATATTCTATATTTCTTGCCATAGCAACCAGCACCGCCTCCATTACACTCGTAGGAATGCGGCCTACTGGTTCTTCGTTCGGAAACACCGCTCTGGCAAACAGTGAAACAACGCGGTCAAACAATTGCCTCTTCTCCTCAATAAAACCCTCCGCTGGGTCTTGGTGATGATGCATATATTCATTAAGGAACTTAGCGACTTTTCCGTTGTACTGATCGAGTGAATCATAAAACGCAAAGAATCTAAGCATAATTTCCTGCTTTGAAAAACGATAATTCAGATCTGGGTCCTTCATTTGATTCAAGTGACGCCATCTTTTATCATTGTCCAGCTCTTTCAAAAGATCGTTAAATTTTCCTCCGTATATACAATTGCGTATTTCTTGATTAGTTAATTTTGCCCCCCTGTGTTCAATCGATGAAAGATAGTAAAAATATACTGCATATGCGATTTATTATTAAAGTCGCAGCGAAGTACATTTACTGGAAGCGCCTCATTCTGAACACGAGTGTAGTACTTGTGCAGCTCACAATCTTCATTTGCAAAGTCTCGCGCGGTTTTACCTGCAATGTCTGGATTTATATCGTCTAGTTTAGAAATTTTCCATCCTTCCGCCGAGAGAAATTTTATAATCGTCGCAATTCTCTGTAAGCCATCGATAATTATTCGCTTTTGCACTCGGTTATCAAATGCAATGCACATGCTTGGAATCGGTAGCTGCTTCACAAGAGAATCAATAAAACGACTCTGCTGGCTTACACTCCAAACAATGTCACGCTGAAAACCCGGATTAATATCCAGAGTACCACCCTTGTGCATTCTGTACAAGTCAGCACATGAGCGAAGCTCATTGTAAGCAACTACATCTGGCGGAGGCACTTCACAGTGATCGTCTTTAAAATTATCACCACCTAGTTGGTCCACAAGATAATCATTCTCATCACATTCTGCATGTGATGTAGAGACGTCTGTATCATACAACTCGATTGTCATGGTACCTACTCCAGACAAAGTTATGTTGCAGCTGATCCAGCTCGACATGCAAACGGCTTCAATTTACGTATCGAGATTGAGAAAGATGCATCAAACGAGGCTGCTAGAATCCTTCCCATTCGCACGAAAAGATGCATACAGACGCTCGCCCTATCTGCAAAAATCACTACCGGCGGTCCTTCAGTACCGCCCCGGATTTTCCGAGATGCAATTGATGCAGTATTCATGACGAAATATGCCTGCCAACGGCCAATGCCATGGCCGCGCCAAGGTTGACAGGCAAGGCATTTCCAACCTGCCTGTACTGCTGGGTTTTCCGGCCGGCAAGAGCCCAGTCGGAAGGAAAGGACTGGAGACGGGCTGCCATAGCTACGGTGAGACGAGGCCTACCGCGGAAATTTAACGGAGGGGGAGCATCGGCCATGCCTAAACCGTCAACACCAAGAGCCGCCCATGCTGCCCTAGATCTTGTTGGTCCCAAATCTGCCCCACCATGCTTGCAGGAGCCGCCTACTAGTGTAGGAGCTGGACGATTTGCGGCATTTGCCCATTTGCTAACCTGCCTCCATCCCTGTTCTGCCATCATGGCAAATAACGTTTCGCCCACCGTGCCTCCGTCTTCTCTTGGCTGAGGCCATCCAAACACCTCCCCCTTTGGCACCGCAACCATGAATGAGCGAACACGGTGCTGTGGGGTTCCGTAGTGGAACGCGTCCAGCAGCTGCCATTCCACGGAGTAACCCATGTCCATGAACAGTGAAATGATGTTAGATCTATACGATTCAAATCGATTCTGCATAAGGCCGCGAACATTCTCAACCATTACGATTCGCGGCTCCGTTGCCCTCACGATGCGGAGCAGCGCAGGAAACAGGTCACGTTCATCGTCAGACCCAAGCTGCTTTCCCGCAACTGAGAACGGTGGGCAGGGCAACCCAGCTGCTACCACATCAACCCCTGCCCAGTAGCTGGCATCAAGGCGAGTGAGGTCGGCTTCGATCACGTTCCAGTAGGGACGATTCATGCGAAGCGTGGCGCAGGAATGCGGTTCGAAGTCTATCAGGGCGGCATGCTCAAAGCCCGCCCGCTCGAAGCCAAGAGCCTGCCCGCCAGCCCCCGCGCATAGCTCGAGTACTGTAGGCATCAGACTGCCCGATTCAGAAGCTTTGTCATCTTCATCCTCCAGCCACAGCGCAAGGGCAGTAACCGTATGGCTGCCACCCTCTCGCAGGCGGCTCATCAAGCATACTGGGGCGTCGCCACTCTGTCAAGACCCTACCCGGCATACCGCAAATAGCACCAGCCAAGCATCAAGCAGGCAGCCGACCGGGACCCGGTTACTACTTTTGTAGCCGCTGCCCTTGCCGCCCGCCATCAAGCAGAACAGCGGCCTGAAGCCCCCCTTCCCTGCGCTACACGGACGCCTCAGTCTGGCACGCGTTCGCGGATGGCACCCCGCGAATCAGTCCTGGTTCCGCCCCACGTCGTCCAGTTCCCGCCGACCATGCTCCGTCTGGGGCACCCTATCCAGCGCGGAGAAGGAGGGCCGACACACGCCGACACGTCCCCCAGCTCCCGCGTCCATGGACGGTGACCAGGCTTCTGCAGTGATGCAGCAAGACGCGGGCGAAATCGCCAGTGCCACCGGGGGTTCTTTCTCGCCCTCTTATGACACATTCCAGCCTGCTGCTCCTGTCGCGCTGTCAGCCCTCGACAGTGGACTCGCCATTGACGGCCTGCAGCGCGCGTTGCCACTGCCGCCTTCGGCCATCACCGCAAGACGTTGCTCAGCAGCGTAGCGACTCACACTACTGGCACACCCTGACGCTGCACCAAGCTGACGGGATGCCAGCCCGTTATGCGCTCAAGAAGTGACATACCGATGCCCGACCATCACACCCTCGCGCACGCTCTCGTGCCACAGCAGCCAGCCTGACGCGACAGCGCACCGCGCTCTAGTCGTAGTCGTGCGACGGTTCGGCGGCGTTAGCTGCGGTCCGACTGCGCGTCGATGTCCGGGCGCGGCGGGGAGGAGGAGGCGGTTCGCCGGGGACTGGGGCCGAAGTCGGAGCGTAGTCCGCGTTCCTCTCCTGGGGCGGCGAATCGTTTGGCGGCGCGTCGTTGAACCGCTCCTCGCGTCGCTGCTGCGCCGCCCTTCTCGCAGTCGTCAGTATGCGGGCGTAGTGCTCCGCATGCTGGAGATAGCTTTCCGCTGCCACATGGTCGCCCAATGTCGAGGCGTCGCGGGATAGCTGGTGGTACTTGTCGATGATCTGCTGCGGCGTTCCGCGCACTTTGCCATCGGGTCCAGCGCTGTCGTACACCCGGTTGACCGGGTTGCCTACGGGTCCCCGCCCGGGCTTGTTGTTCCGATAGCGGGCGTTTCTAGGTATTGGTCGCATGCTTCCTCTCTCGCTGTGCTCGCGCAGGGCTGGTCCAACCAGATCGCGGCCACCGCTTCACGGCGACCTCAGCTGCGCGTTTCACGCTTGGCGTTGCGTACGGCAAATGCCGGCCGGGTATTCCCCGCTTCTCGTTGCCGACGCACATCGAATTTAGCCCTTGCCATCCGCAAGTCAAGGGGACCTCAGTACCAGGCAGCGATCATGGTAAGCAAGATCGCAGTGTACCTCCAGCACGGTGCAGCCAGCCTTCTCTGCCATCCTGGCCACCTTGCTGCACTGGCCCGCGCCGCACTCGATGCAGGCGATTCCTCTCCTTCTCAGTACCTGCGGCAGCAGCGGCATCAAATGGCGATAGGCGTCCAGCCCGTCGAAGCCTCCATCGAGAGCCAAGCGGGGCTCGGCCCGCGACACCTCCGGCTCCAGCGATTTGAACTCGCCGCGAGCGATGTATGGAGGATTGCACAGTACCAGGTCGTAGCGCTTCCAGTGCCGCAGCCTGCCGACAGGGTCTCGCCAGTCGCCGCGGCGCAGGTGACAGCGGCCAGCCACCCCGTGCCGGCGCGCGTTGGCACTTGCGACCCGAAGCGCAGCCGGCGAACGGTCCACGCCCAACCCACGCGCCAGGCGTAGCTCCATCAGCAGCGAAATCAGCAGGCAGCCAGAGCCAACGCCAAGGTCCAAGACACGGATGCCGCCGCCCGGCACCCACGTCAGCGCCGCCTGCAGCAGAGTTTCGCTTTCCGGACGCGGTACCAGCACCGCCGGCGTCACCGCGAACTCCCCGTTCCAGAACGCGCGCCAGCCCGTGATGTAGGCGACGGGTTCGCGGGCGGCACGGCGGGCCACCGCTTCCTCGAAACGCATATCGGCGGGTATCCGCTCTTCCAGCCATGCCAGGTCGCGTTCGGGAAACTCCACTCCCGCCTTAAGCAGCCGCCCCACATCTCCGGGCCCCCAAAGAGAATCCTCCATCACTCCTCCTGCAGCAGCCGCGCCCGCTCGGCCCGTCCCAGCGCCTCATGCAGGGGATCGAGTCCCCCAGCCAGCACACCCTCCAGATCGTGCAGAGTCATGCCCACCCGGTGATCAGTGACGCGGCCTTGGGGGAAATTGTAGGTACGAATCTTCTCCGACCGCTCGCCGCTGCCAATCTGCCCGCGCCGGCTGCTCGCCCGCTCCGAGTCCGACTCCGCCAGCATCCGCTCGTACAACCGCGCCCGCAGCACTTCCATGGCCTTCACCCGGTTGCGGTGCTGCGACTTCTCCGAGGACACGACGACGATGCCCGTGGGCAGATGGGTGATTCGCACCGCCGAATCGGTGACGTTGACGTGCTGGCCGCCCGCGCCAGACGAGCGCATGGTGTCGATGCGGATGTCGTCCTCGTTCACCTCCACCTCGATGGCGTCCGCCTCCGGCAGCACCGCCACGGTGGCCGTGGACGTATGCACCCGGCCCTGAGATTCGGTCTGCGGCACCCGCTGCACCCGGTGCACTCCCGCCTCGTGCTTGAGGCGAGCAAACACGCCCTTGCCATGCACCAGGACGACCGTCTCCCGCGAGCCGCCAAGCTCGGTAACATGCTCCTCGAAAACCTCGAACTTCCAGCACTTGGCAAGCGCGTAGCGCTCGTACATGCGCACCAGCGCGGTGACAAACAGAGCCGCCTCTTGGCCGCCCGCGCCCGCCCGCACCTCCACCACCGCCGACCGCTGGTC
>CAZPIN010000010.1:0-6197 GCA_964586735.1 uncultured Rhodobacterales bacterium
ATTCTCGTAATTCTATATTCGCCGTTTGATGCAGTGCCTGTGGTAAACCGCTGAGATATGGAGCCACCAGAATTTGCTGGCGGATTCTGGGACGAAGTTGCCTCCTGTCCTGTATTGCTGATGAACGTCGTCTGCGCGTCAGCGGTATTCGGCGTCAGCGCCGCCGCTCCCAGCAGGATGCCTGCTGCTCCTGCCGCTATCCATCGCGGCGTACGACAAATATTTCTGCTGCTCATGGTGCTGCCCTCTCTGCTGGGGGGGGGGGGCTGGGTGATGCTGCGGCTATTCGCTCGACCGCCAAGTACCTGTGCGCTAAGCCGCCCCGTACCAGTGGGTCCGTCCGCTGGCATTCCGGGAGTCTCGTAGATGGCTGTGATGCTCATGATGGTTCCTATGCTTCTGCTATGAGGGCCTCGCCCGCAGCTCCAGCTGACCGCCAGGCTGCAAATGTGACCAAATTCCGTGCGCCCACTATACCAGCAAATTCAAGGATGGCAATTCGCCTACGCCCACTATGACCGGGCGGCGTTCAGGGCTGGTTCTGCAGCTCAGCATCTCCAGCGGGGCACTCCTGCCCTGCCT
The DNA here is from genome assembly GCA_964586735.1 of uncultured Rhodobacterales bacterium. GTDB lineage: Bacteria > Pseudomonadota > Alphaproteobacteria > Rhodobacterales > CAZPXZ01 > CAZPXZ01. Next base: position 583 of record CAZPIN010000010.1, read on the forward strand.
TGGTCACCGGACGCGCAGTTATCTGCTGCCAATCTCGCAGCGGCGACACCAGCCTCCCTGCAGCCACGCGCCTGACGGCAGATGCCACGAATGGCACATCCCGGTCTTCATCGGCGAGCCTATGTCCTGCCCTCTTCAAGCACTGCCCAAGTCAAGCCGCTAGAAGCCCAAGCGTCCCTCCAGCATGATTGAGTGATCGGGATACGGCGACTGCTTCTCCTCCCGCTCTCCATAGACTTTGAGGCTCAGCCGCTCAAGCGGCCCAGCCAGGCCGCGCATCTCGGCCCCCAGTCGCAGCCTCCGGCTGTCGTCGCCAGACTTCGTCTCGCCATACAGAGTCGCCAGCGCCCTATCCCGCCAAGTCCCAATGCCATAGCCCAGTCGCGCCTTCATCGCTGCACCGGTACTCGAGGAGGCGTAACCGTCGAGGTCCCGCGATCCCCACATGGACTCCGCCACGCCAGTGCGGGGGACGTTCCACGTCGGTTCAAGCGACAGGCTGGCGCCGCGCCCTTCGCTCCCAGTGGAGTAGGCGACGCCCAGTCCCGCCCCCCACTCGCTGAAGCCTTCCTGCTGGTGCAGCAGCATCGAACTCAGACGCCCCTTGATCTCCAGTCCATGCGGTGACGCGTAGCGAATCTCCACCGCCGCGTCCGCGCCAGCGCCATCCTCGCCATCACCGCTGTCCATCCGCGCCCCCAGCTCCATGTGGTTGGACATTGTCGCGCCGCTGTCCAGCTGCCGAATCGTAGTCCCCTCCAGCGCCACGCGAAGCCGCGACGCCTCCGCTGCAATCTCGCCGAAACTGGCCGTCCTGTCCGCATCCATCGAAGTTCTGAAGACGTCTCCCCGGATGGCGTAGTCCACTGCGCCCCTCCTCGTGGATGCAGTCTTCGCGCCCGCGGCCAGTATCGTAACGCCAATATCCGTCTCCGAAGCGCTGCCGCCGAGACTCGTCTTCAGCCTGCCCGACCCTATGCCGACGCTGCCCCAAAAGCCCTTTCCGGTTGAATCCGTCCAGTGCACATACGGAGCGAAAGTCATGAGGCTGGTATCGACAGCGCTGGTCGCCGTTTCCGACGAGGATCCGCTGAGCTTCGACTCGCCGGAGGAGCGACTGATCACAGCGCCATACAGGAGACCGTCGCCACCCGGCATATCGAAGCCCAGCAGCATGTCCGACGATTCGCTGTCGATGAAGGTGTCTTCGTCCGGATTGCTTTCACTTTCTGTCACGATGATCTCGCCCCAGAGGGCAATCGGGCCGGTCCCTATCAAGTCGCCAGCGGAAAGCGCGAAGCTGCTCTGGCTGGCAAGGCGGTCTTGGTCCGGTATGCCGGCCCAGGCACGGTAGTCGTCCGCGCCGCCGCCACGGCCGACGTCCAGTCCGTCGAAAGCGCCGTCTGGCGCTGTCGCCTCGATACCAAGCAGGTTGGCGACTTCACGTACCGTCCGGCCCGCGTCTCCGCTGGAAAGCGCACGGGTGTCAAGCGTCTTGCCGCCCAGCGTCGCCTGCGACGCCATGCTCCCGGTGCGCCGGGCGTCGGCGCGGCGCCAGATGACGTCGACAATGCTGGTAGCAGCCGTCCGGCCAGCGCCCGCGACAGCATGAACCAGCGCAACCGGAGATTGCGAAACAACTGTGCCTTCGCCAGCGACGACCCAGACGCGGTCCACAACGACCCTGTCAACGTCCGCCGCCGGCACTACAGCGTGGTTTGCCGGTGGCCTGACCTGTACCTGAAGGTCCGTACCGGAGGCCAATTCCGTGCCGAACTCGGCATCGATCCGCATCGTACGCATACCCGCCGCAAAGCGCGCGGTGCCGGAGCACGAACCAACCGTGCAGGACTCGGTTACGCGGGCGCCAGCCGAGCGGCCAAGGGCGCTGCCAGCATTGCCCCCTACTCTCATCCTCCACTCGACGTCGATCGCGGTAGTTGGCGCTGGGCTGACGGTGATGTCAAAGCTGACGGTGGTCATGCCGTTTTCGGTAATTGGGGTGGGAGCGCTCGTGGTGATGGCAGTCTGGGCGACAGGCTCGTTGATCGTGCCGGTGGCGGTACTGCCGCCAACCGTGACTGTCACCGTTTCTCCTCTGGCCCCCTCTACGACAATGTCGCCAATCGCCGAGACCGTGATCGTCTGAGGCGCAGCGGAGCCGACGCTGAACGAAAGCGTCGTGCTGGCATGCGCCTCGTAGTCCACGCCCTCTGTGGCGGTACCGCTGAACCTGTAGGTTACAGTCGCCGTCTGGTCGGGGGCGCGGTTAGGCGTTACGGTGAAGACGAGCTGGTTGGCGGTTGCGGCAGACGCGCCGGAGGCCGGTTCGACCGCCGTGGCGGTCGTTGCCCTAACGGCAAACGCAAGCGCGGGCTGCACTGCGGTGGTGGATTCGCTGCTGCGAATCTCCTGATGCCGGTCCTCGTCGCGGAACGACACCACCACCCGCAGAATCTTGTCCACGTCCGCCGCTGCAACCGTGTAGGTGCTTGAGGTCTCGCCGGCAATATCGGTCCAGTTGGTTTGCCCCTCGTCCGCGCGCTGCCATTGGTAGCTGTAGGTCACTCCCACCAGGCCGTTGGTATCCATGATACCTGTGGTGGAAGCGGTCAGAGTGCTGCCCAGCGCCACCGAGCCGGAAATCGTCGGTGCCCCGGTGGAAAGGACGTTGTCGATGGGGGCAACGGTATCCGCGCCTGCGGGATACGGAGCGCTTGTGCGCGTCTCGGCGTTGCTCCCATCGTCCATGAATCTGTAGATCACCCGGACCTTCCTGAACCGGTCAGCGGTGACCGGCACATAGGTGGCCGAGGTCGCTCCCGAAATGTCGTCCCAGCCAGAGGCGTCATTCTGGCGCTGCCATTGGTAAGTGTATACAGGCGAGGTCAAGCCGTCGGAATCTTCAATCGTACCTGCAGTCGATGTCAGGGTTTCGCCTACCTTGGCCATGCCCGTGATCTCTGGCGCGCCGCCGCTGGGCAGCGGTTCGACGGTTACTGTCGCGGTGCTGGCGGAACCAACCGTGTAGGTACTGCCGCTGCCGGTCTGGACCGTCAGCGTCACCGACTGGCTGGAACCGCCAGCCGCGATGGTACTGGTGGTGACCGATACCTCCGCCGTCGCCGAGGTCGCCTGGAAAGTGGCGGTGGTTGGAGAAGTAGTCCCGCCGACAACGCTTATGGTCACTGTCAACTCACTGGCTGCATCACCTGTACGGGTGAGCGTGAAGACAGCACTCCCGCCGCCGACAACGCTTTCCGCCCCTGCAGCGACTGAAACCGTAACCTCGGGGAGAGCTGCCGAAGCGTTAACCGTCACCGTTTCCATACTGGCAGCGCCAACGGTGTAGGTGCTGTCGCCACTGGCCTGAACCGTCAGTGTCACCGACTGGTTGGCGCCTCCTGGTTCCGGAGTGTTGGTTGGAATCGACACATCCACCGTGGACATGGTCGCCTGAAAGGTTGCGGTTGTCGAAGGAGCGGGGGAAGTCTGATATCCGTCACCTGTGACTACTATGGTAACTGGCAGCGGATTGGCCGTGTCCCCCGTCCGGGTGAGGGTGAAAACGGCGTTTGCTCCACCGGCAACGCTTTCCGCCCCCGGAGCGACCGAAACCGTAATCTCGGGGAGAGCTGCTGCCGCGGCTACAGCCGTTGTCGTCCAGGCGCTTGGCACGCTCTCACTGGTGCCGCCTAGATCGGTAAACGACACGACCACCTGTATGTGCTTGCCCTGGTCGACCGCAACAAGGGGGTAGCGATTCGAAGTCGCGCCAGTGATGTCTGCTTCGTTCAGTCCACTGGCGTTGTCCGCTCGCCTCCACTGGTACATGTAGGTCACACCCGCTGTGCGGTCGGCGTCCGTGATGGGGGACGGGTCCGCCTCAAGGGTTTCGCCGACCGTGAGAGTGCCGGAGACCATCGGTTCGCCGGAAGGGACTGCGTTAGCTTCGACGGTTACCGTTGCCTCGTTATTGGGGGAGGAGGCAACCCTGTATGCGGCATGATCTGAGATGGTAAGCGTGATGTCAGACGTATTCCCTGCCGTCTGCACTGCGGTTGGTACTTCCACCCTCACATTGGTATCGCCGGTAGGAATGGTGATCATAGTTGGACGACCTGCGTAGTCCTGGTATCCGCTCTGATCCCCACTTAATGCGAAGTTCACAATCAGGTCGGCGGTCGTTTCGCCCGTCCGCGATATCTCGAAAGCTGCGGCGGCCCCCGCTCCAACGACTGTATTCGCCAACACCGAAACTGAAACTTGGGGAAGTACTGCTGTCACCGCAGCCACAGCTGTCGCACTCCAAGCACTTGCTATTCTCTCGTCGTAGCCGGCATCGTCGGTGTACGTTACCACCACACGTATGTGCTTGCCCAAATCGGCCGATTCAAGGAAGTAGAATCCCACGGGCGAGATTCGAACGATCTCCTCGGCGTTCGTACCGTCAGCGTCGTCCGCACGCTCCCAATGATAGTCGTAATCTATCACGCTTGTTACATCGGCATCCATGATGGGTGTATCATCCGCAAACAATTGCTCGCCGACCGCAAGGGTGCCGGAGAATGTTGGCGGGCTGCTAGGATCAGGGGGCCTGTTCGGCGGCCTGACCAGCACGCTCGTTGAGGATGGGGTGCTGATCTGATATTCGCCGTCAGTAGCCGCCTCCACGGTCAGCGTCACGTTCACCGCTGTTGCGCCAGCTACAAGTGTGGCCGAAGGCAGGGACACCGTCTTTTCGGCCTCATCTATGGCAAATTCCACAGTGGCTGGGGGGGTGCTGGCCAGCCCGGTGGCGTCATTTGTCCAGGAGACGTTTACGGTCAAGGCATCGGACGTATCCCCGGTACGGCTAAGGACAAACACCACGTTATCTCCGGTAGTCACCTTGTCTCCGTCCTCTGGGACATCGACCGAAACACTGCCTATGGCAAGGCTTCCGATGATCTGGACCTGCATTGCAGATGTAGAACCGCGAGACCCCCAAGCATTATTTTGGTACCGCCGGTTGATTCCAGGCAAGCTCCACCCTTCGGCTGTGCCAGTGTCCAAGCCGTCGGCCAACGTTGCCCTGTACCAACTGACCCCCGTGCCAGCACCTGTGAAAGAAGCGAGAACATGGTACGTAGTTTCCGGTTGCAGCACAGTACCCGACGGTGCGGATAGCTCGTAAAGTCCTTCCCCAACCGCAAAGGTCGCGGGTTTGGTAAGCACAGCCAGATCCGTGCCGCTGGGGTTGCCGCCCGAATCCTCTCTCAACGAAAAAACCGTCGAGGTTGCCGTGGGAGATGAGGTAAAATTGTGGAGTCTCACAACCACGCTGCTGATGTTGTAGCCTGCGGCATGGCTCCCTGTCTGGAATGGCTGGGAATACCAGGTGGAGCTGGTAATGTTGTATACGTTGTTCGAACTTGCTGACCCCCCTGTAGTCGTATTGCTGATAAAGGTTGTCTGGGCAGTGGCCGTCTGTGAAACTGCGCAGGCCAGCACCACCAATACCGCAGCCGCGCCGAGGCGGCACCGTGCGGCTATCAGTCTCCAACGGCTATGCGATGAGGCATCATCTTCACTGCCCCGTTCATCCTGCCGCGAAATTCCGGCATACCTACGCC
>CAZPIN010000011.1:0-4439 GCA_964586735.1 uncultured Rhodobacterales bacterium
GACAGCGCCCATGTTGGCCTGTCCGCCGCTGCTGGCCTTGTAGTCAGAATCGCCCGACAGCCGGCTCAGCGCCACGCCAGCCAGAATCTCTCCGCTGCGCCAGTCGACGCCCGCAAGCATCACCTGCGCCGAGCCTTCCACCGACGCTCCATCCTCGGGTTCGCTTTCAAAGCTGGACATGGATCCGCTGCCCCAGACGCCAAGCGACCGGCCGTCGGTGTCGTCGCCAACTACAAGCGAGAAACGGCTGCGCTTCAGAAGGTTTTCGCCATCACGCACAATCGTCCGGTCGCGCCAAGCGGCCAGGTCGCCGGACGAACCATAGGCAAATCCGTCGCCATCGACGGCCATAGCAGGCGGCGGCTGGACAGCCTCCATGCCAAACAGCCTGGCAGCTTCCCGCGCCACCTTGCCGACGTCGCCGCTGGACATGGCCGTCGTGTCGATGGAGCGTCCACCAATCCGGGCTGTCGAGGTGAATCCGCCCGAACGATGGGCGTTAGCCCGCTGCCAGATCCCGCCGACGATGCCCGTGGCCATAGTGCGGCCAAAGCCTGCAAGCGCATGTTTCTGGAGGCTGGTCTCCTGATCGCTGAACCGACGCGGCTGGAACACAACCGCCACTGCCGCGTTTGCCGGAGTCAAGCCGGGCGACAGTACGGCCCCCAGACCGGCGCTTCTGGCCTGGCTGACGGCGCAGGAGCCGGATCCGCAGTTTAGGTTGGAAATCTCGAAGCCCAGCTGGTCGGAGGCGTCAACCGCCTCGCTAAGTGTCGCCATGACTTCGATTTCATCCTGTCCCACCGCTAGCCTCACGGGACTGCTGCTTGTGGCAAGTTCATCCACGGTGTACGTCCGGGAATCGCCGCTGCCCGTTTCCCTGATACGGGTGACCTTCCAGTTGAAGGCGATGTCAAAGCTGCGGCTTGCAGCACCCTGCACGCTTACCTGGAATACGGACGTCGTTGTCCCGTCCACTTCCTGCGTCTGCCCGTGCTCAACCGATACAACGGCAGGCGCCGACTGGGTGATGGTCGCCTGGGCCGACGCCAGCTCCGTACCCGCGGGACTGAGAATGCTGAGGCCAACCGTCTCGCCGCCGTCATCGACGATGTCCTGGTTAACGGTGACGCTGACCGTGCGGACGGTCACGCCCTGCGAAAACAGCAGCTGTCCGGCTGTCGCCGAGCCGCTGTCAGTCTGCGAGGTGGCATCGGAGAAGTCGACATCCAAGGTCGCCGTGCCGCCGTCCAGCGCGTAGTCGACCGCCACATCCCTGGTCCAGGTCCCCGCCAGCGTAACCGTGAAGTCGATATCGGCGGTTTGATTCGCAGCAGGCTCGGCGACGGACGCCGGTACGGCTGTAACCGTCATCTCGTAGTCGTCGCTGAGAATGGTCCCCGTCCAGTCGGTCTGCGAAACCCGCGCGCCACCTGTGGCGCCGGACAGGGTCAGCGTCACCGTCTCGTCGGGCTCGGCGGTACGGTCGCCAAGGATGTCAACCTCGACGGTCATTTCGGTTGTACCGGGATTGCCGCCAGTTGCGGGAGCGAAGGTCAGCGTACCGGACGCGGCGCGGAAGTCCTGACCGACGGTTGCCTCGCCAGCACCCATGCCGTCAGTTACCGCATAGTTGACCGTCACCTGCCGGCCCCATGCGGTCGTCATCGTCACCGTGAAGGTCATTGTCTTCGTGCCCGAGTCGCCCTCGGTGATATCGTCCACGCTAACGGTAAACGTCGGCGCGTCGTCATCCCTGATGGTGCCCGTCGCGGCTGCCGCCGGGACGCTAGGTACAAGATTGGCGCCGCAGGTTACCGTGCACCGGGGGTTGGAGAGCGCTACCTCGACCGTCTCGTCGCCTTCCGAAACCTGATCGTCCACTACGGACACCGATGCCGTCATTGGACCGGTGGTGCCCATCGCAAATGTAAGCGTACTGCTGCTCGGCACCGTATAGTCAGACCCCTCCGTCGCCGTACCGCCCGTCACCGCGTAGTCCACGGCAACCTCCTGCGGCCATTCCCCGTCCAGCGTTACCATGAAATCAAGCGTGGTGGCGGCGCCAGAACCCGATTCCGAGACTGTCGGTGAAGTGATGGACATTCCGCGGTCGTCGTCTCGTATGGTGCCTGTCTCGCTGACGGTTGCTGCACCGCCGGTGAATTCAGCTCCCATGGGAGAGGACAGCATGACGATCACCGTCTCGTCCACTTCGGCGAGATTGTCTTCTGCAACGTCGATCACGATCTCTTTCGTCGTTTCAGTTGCCGTAAATTCAATCGGGGACCCCGGAGTGTGCGTGTAGTCGTCGGTGGCGGTCGCCGTGCCCGTGATGGCGGAGACGACGCTTGCGTTAACCTCGGTTTCGCCCGTCTTCGTCAGCACGTACCGAAACTCCGCCGTATCTCCCGTATCACCCTCGTCCACGGCCGACGAGGCAGGGGCAATGGTGATCACGGGAGGGTCGTCGTCGTTGGTGATGGTGGTTGTTGAAGATGCCGTACCCAGCAAGAAGCCGGTGCTTGCGCTTGGCAGAGTCAGCGTCATCGTGACAGTTTCATCCGCCTCGTAGGTCATGTCGCCGTTGACCGTAACGGTAATGGTCTGCGCGGCGGCATTCGAAAAATCCAGCGTACCGGAAGTGGGGGTGACGGTGTAGTCTGTGCCGAGCGTACCTGTGCCTGTAATCGCGTATTCAACCGTTTGAGCAGTGTCTGGCGCCCTTTGTGGTTCCACGGAAAACTCAAACTTCGTCGTCCCCATTTGGCCCTCATCGACGCTCATGGGCGAAGATACGGAGACGCTCGGCGTCGGTACATCCTGGATGACAATCACCTGGTTTCCGGTACTGCCAGTATAGGCATGGTAGGCGCCTCTAGGAGTGGGGAGAACACTGGCAGGGTCGTCAGTAGTAATGTCGAAACAGACCGCTTCGTCGGCTTCTGAAGTGACTGCGTCAGTGGCGGGGGTGAATGTAATGGTCTTGCTCATATCGCCAACTGCGAAAACCACTTCACGTCGGAATGCCGTATCAGCTCCAATAGAACTACCCTCAATGTCGGCCGCAGACGCCAACGCCTTGCCTCCTGTATCGCAAGCGTTACTCAGTAGAAGGTAACGCATCGTAAATTGCTCGTCTGTCGCAACAAAGGAATTTGGGTTAGTAGCATCCGAATATAGGTGTATGACAAGACTGACTGTGTCGCCCTCGCTCACCGTAGCCGTCTGTCCCTGTGCGAGTGCGACTCTCGCCAATAGCGGCGGGCCAGCCACGTCCACGCTTGCCTGATTGTTGCTGCCTCCCGCATAGTCGGTGCCGTCCACTATGTCCAGCGTCATTGTATGGGAATCACCCGGCTCGAGTCTTTCCCCTGTTCCGACTGACAGCGTTGCAGTGGATGACCCCGCGGCAAACATGACTTCATCTGGCCTGTTTGCAGCATCTAGGAGTGCTGCACTGTAGGCGCTGCGGTCGCCTGTCATTGCGATGTCCACTGTCAGTGCCTGGGCCGTGTCACCTGTCCGGGTGAAGGTGAACACCGCTTCCCTTCCGGTAACGACCTCGCTCGGAGCTTCTACCGTAACCATGACCGGCGCTGCAAAGCCGCTGATGGAAAACTGCATTCTGTCGCCAGAAGTTTCCCAAATCGAGTTCGTCCCATTATATTCCTGTGTTTCCTCCGGCAAAGTCCAGCCGGCACCGCCTGCGTCCACGGTTGTGCTTCTCGTGTAGTTCCAGAGATTGCAATCAGGATTAAGGATACCTTGAACATTTTCAACTCTTACTACGAGAAAATATCTGGTGCTGGCGGCAAGCGTTGTGCTTCGGGCGCCTTTTGGCGTGGTGTATGTGGTGCCCGTGGTGCCGTCAACATCGTACGTAGCTGGAAATGTCGGCGCTGTATTCGCCGCCGTTGTAAGCGTCCATCGGTGCAGAACATTGCTGTCCAAGCTGCCCGCCACGGCGGTAGTCGGCCTGTCGCCCGTTCCGGGTGCCACGCCTTCCGCAATTTCGACAATGAAGTCATATGCGGTGCTTCTTGCTGCACATGTTGTAGAATTCAAATCCAGAGTAATTCTATCTATGCTATAGCCTGTGGATGCAGAGCCCGTCTGAAACGGTTGTGCTATGGCGGGTCTGCTGACAAACCGGTGAGGATAAGCACCCACAGTATCTTGTCCAGTGTTTGAGATCTGCGTTGTTGGCGTGGGATCATCCTGCGCGTTCGCGTCATGCATGCTCATGCCGACAAAGGCCAGCAAGCATCCGACCGCCCATGCGCAGGCTGCCATCCAGCGCGGCATACCACCGCTACTCCGGCGGCTCATGACATCGCTCCTCTGGCTGGGCAGCTTTGCTGCTGGCTTCCAGCAAGCCCTCTCCGCCACGCCGTCGGGGGGGGGGGGAGGCTGGTTCAGGTGATCGTCGCTACGAC
>CAZPIN010000012.1:0-10369 GCA_964586735.1 uncultured Rhodobacterales bacterium
GCCCATTCTTGCAGACACACACCTCATCAGATCTTCTACTTTGTAACCATTCTATGCTTGTTTGTACAGGGTAGTACCTACTGGTAAACGCAGTGATTCGTGGTTGTCTGAAGTGTGTCAATGGGATATGGCCCCTGGTATGAGACCTCGACTGGCTGGCGCAGATCAATCCGTCCCGTGCGAGGCGGCTGTCTGCGCTATCGGATGCTGCCTGCCCACTCCACCGCCGAAATCGCCAGCGACACCGTAAACATCCCCACCGCCACGAGTACAACGAGTCGGGCTACCTCGTTGAGCTGGTCGCGCATCGCCTGGGCGATCATGCCGGCGGCGACCTGCGGCGGCGGACGCTTGCTCCGCTCCATCAGCACCCACACTTCCGTTTCGCGCACCGGCTTGCGGTGATACAGCAGCGCCTTGCAGTGCAGCAGGACTGCCAGCAGCAGCGAAAGCATGGCGCCCAGCCGCATGGCAAGTCCCGGGTCGAATGCAAGCGCCGACATGGTGGCGGCGATGGCTAACGCGGCAAAGGCCGTGCCGCGCCAGACGCTGACGGATGCCAGACGGTCGATTTCGTGCATGCGAACGCCTCCCGCTCCAGCATGGAGCGAAACGCCCGTCACTGCAACGCCAGCCCAAGCAGTATCAGAACCACCGGCGGCAGAACGAAGGCGGCGGCGAAGAACAGAAACGCCACGTAGAACGGCACCAGCCGCTCCACCAGAAACCCCGGCGTGACGGGAGCGGCCACCGCCAGAAACGGGCCGGTAACCCTGTTCAGCACCACGAAGAAGGCGATGTCGCGGTCAAGGTTGAGAAACAGCCCCAAGACGCCGCGGGCGACGAGCGTGTAGGCGATGGCCTTGAGCGTCCAGACTGCCGCGGTGACGGCGATCTGCAGCCCCTGCAGTCCGGCGCCGCCATCCTCGACCTGAAACAGAAAGATCGCGCCGTAGGCGAAGTAGAGCACCCCGAAGATCAGCAGGGCGCGCATTCCGGGCCGGTCCATCGTCCGCTCCGGAACCTGTTCTGGGAAGAGGTGCGGCGCGGGGCCCGAAGGCCCCGCGCCTTGTTAAATGCGGGCTGAGGCGCGATTAGTGCGCAGCCGCCGCCTCTTCGCCGCCCTGGACAAGCACCTGCCGTCCCTTGGGCAGGCGCAGCCGGTCGACGATGTCCTGCATCTCTGCGGACGGCTTCTCCGTGAACTGCGACACGACGACGGTCACGATGAAGGCCACCGGAATGCCGAAGATGCCGGACGAGATGGTCGCCACCCCGAACCACGGATCCATGCCGCCGTAGCGCACGCCAACCAGGTAGAAGATCGTCACGCCGAAGCCGGCGATCATTCCCGCAATGGCTCCCGCCGCGGTGGTGCCCTTCCACCAGACGCCCAGCACCAGAGCCGCGAACAGCCCCGCGCCGGCGATGGAGAAGGCCCAGGCCACCATCGACAGAATGTCGGCAGGCTTGGTCGACGCCGTCAGCGCCGCGGCCGCCGCCACCACCAGCAGGATGACCTTGGCCACGGTCAGACGCTTCTTGGCGTCCGCCTGCGGGTCGATCATCTTGTAGTAGATGTCGTGGCTAAGCGCGTTGGCGATCGCCAGCAGCAGCCCGTCGGCGGTCGACAGCGCAGCGGCGAACCCGCCGGCGCCTACCAGGCCGATCACGAACCACGGCATGCCCGCAACCTCCGGCGTGGAGAGCACGATCATGTCGCGGTTGAGATTGAGCTCGCCGAGCGGGAAGCCGCCGGTGATGCCCTTGGCCTCGCAGGCCGCGCGGACCACCTCGAGCGATACCGCGTTCTGGCCGCAGATCTGCACCAGGGTGTTGCCCTCGATGGATCCCCATCGATACATCCAGTCTGGAATCGACGCGAACGCCAGCGTGCCGCCGCCGTTGGTGAACAGTTCGTAGACGTTTGCCTTGGCGAATGCGGCGTATGCCGGCGCCGTGAAGTACAGCAGGAAGATGAAGAAGAGGGACCAGCCCACCGACTTCCGCGCTTCCCGAACCGTCGGCGTCGTGAAGAACCGCATCAGAATGTGCGGCAGCGACGCCGTTCCCACCATCAGGCAGAAAATCAGGAAGAAGAAGTCCCTCGGACTGTAGGTGGCAAACGGCTGGGTGTGCGCTTTCGCGACCCCCAGCGTCTGCTCGGCCTGCGCGATCTCGTCGAGCACGGTGCCGTACATCAGCTGCGGAAGCGGCACGCCCGTCTTGACCGTCGACATCCACACCGCCGGCACCAGATAGGCGACGATCAGGATGATGTACTGGGCTACCTGGGTCCAGGTAACCGCCCGCATGCCGCCAAGCATCGAGCACACCAGAATGCCCGCCAGCCCGCACCAGACGGCCACTCCGAAAGGAATGCCGAGGAAGCGGGAGGCGATCACGCCAGAGGCGTAGACCTGAGCCGTGATGTAGGTGAACGAGCAGCAGAACAGCACGACGATGCCGACGACCCGGGCGGTGTTGCCGCCGTAGCGGACCCCCAGGAAGTCGGGCACCGTGTAGGCGCCGAACTTGCGCAGGTAGGGCGCCAGCAGCACCGCCACCAGCACGTAGCCGCCGGTCCAGCCCAGCACGAACGCGAGGCCGTCATAGCCCAGGACGTAGAGCGAGCCGGCCAGGCCGACGAAGGACGCTCCGGACATCCAGTCCGCGCCCGTGGCCATGCCGTTGTACACCGCGGGCACGGTTCGCCCTGCCACGTAGTACTCCGACACCTTGCTGGTGCGCGAGAGGATGCCGATGAAGGCGTAGACCGCGATGGTCAGTCCCATGTACAGCCACAGAATGATCCGTGGCGGCAGCCCAAGCTGCTCGAGAATGGCCATCAGGATGACGAATCCGATGAAGCCGCCGACGTATACGCCGTAGATCTTCCCCAGATTGTCTACGAAATTCCCTTGGAACATGTGTTGGTTCTCCTTAGCTGGCTTACTCTTCGGCTACGCCGAACTCTTCGTCGATGGCGTTCTGCCGGTACGCGTACCAGAAGATGGCCACGACAAAGACGATCAGCGATCCCTGCGCGGCCATGTAGAAGCCGAGCGGAAAGCCGATGAACGGGACTCCGTTGAGCGCACCTACAAAGAAGTGGATCACGAAGCTAAAGACAGCCCAGATCGCCAGGACGGTCCACATCAAGGAACGCGTCGCGCTCCAGTGGCCCGCAGCGTTCTCGGGTGCCCCTGTTTCCATGTGGGACATATGCTGCTCCCCCAATGCTTCACCCGATCCAGGCTCCGCCAGCGTCGCCGCTCGCCTTGCCGCCTCCCGCGCACGGAACGTCTAGTACGACCATGTGCGGTAGGCCATCGCGCTCATCGGGTGTTTCCTGTTAGCAACGCGACGCGCATATAGTGTACCATCGAGATGGCAATGTCAAGCGCCCGTACCAACCCCGCCGCCAGCGCCTCCATGCCCTCCTTTGCAGGGCAGCTGCTGGAACGGATCCGCCGCGCCCTGCTCGGGCCGCGGCGCGCGCCCATACGCACCCTCGGCGCCCTCAAGGATGCCGTGCGCGCCGACGCCGCCTTCCTCGCCCAGGGCTCCAGCTACGCCTACCTGCGGGCGCGTTCCGGCACCTACGCCGAGCGGCTGTTCCGCGACGAGGGCTTCGCCGCCGCCCTCAACATCTGCAAGTGGGAGACTTTCGCCGCCGCCGCAGCCGACCTGCTTGCGCTGGCGGAGGCCGAGCTGCGGCCGCACCACGGGCTGCCGCCGGACGAGGTGGCGCGGGTGTTCGCGCAGCTGTACGACGAGACGCTGGCGCTGGAGCCGCCGCCCGGCCACCGCGGCCCCGAGGGATGGGACGCCGACTCGCAGGCGTTCGCCCTGCGCATTCAGGAGGCGGTGCGCCATCCGCGGCCGCCGCTGCGCAGGGTGGTGCGCGAGACGGGGCGCCGCCTGATGCGGCATGCGCCGGTTACCGAGGAGGTGCGGCGCGTCGACCAGCAGATGGTCAGCAACAACGTCGAGTTCCGGTTCGCCGAGCGCCTCTCGGCGCTGCGCCGCCTGCTCGACGGCGAGCGGGTGGGCCGCCATCTCGAGGCCCGGGCGCGCGAGGCCCGGCGGCCATGACGCAGCTGGATGTCGCCGCAGCCGGTCCGGCCGCGCCGCTGCTGGCGCTGCCAGCGGTCGCCGTCGACCTGGAGACCACCGGCCTCAACCCGCGCCGCGACCAGATCGTCCAGCTTGGAGCCATCGGCATCCACGACGGCAAGGTGGACGAGAGCAACGCCTACAGCCAGCTGGTGCGGCCCGCCATCGAGGTGCCCGAAACCGCCGCCAGCGTGCACGGACTGCGCGCCAAGGACCTCGCCGACGCCCCCACCTACGCGGCGGTGGAGGAGGAGTTTCACGGCTTTCTGGAAGGCCGGGTGCTGGTCGGCTACTCCATCCAATTCGACCTGGCCATGCTGTCGCGGGAGGCGGAGCGGGCCGGCCTGACCTGGAAGGAGCCTCCCTATCTCGACGTCATGCTGCTGGCCATGGGACTCGACACCCTGCGCCGCCAGCCGTCGCTGGACGACCTGGCCGAGCGCTACGGGCTGGAGGCGAAGGACCGGCATGACGCTCTGGGAGACGCCCGCCTTGCCGCGCAGGTGTATGTGCGGCTGCTCCAGGACCTGATCCATGCCAACGTCCGCACCCTCGGCCAGGCCCGCCAGCTGCAGCGCAGCGTCGCCGACGCCAACCCCGACTCCGACGTGCCCGCCTGGAGCAGGGCGCGCGGCATCGCCCCGCTCTCGGACACGGCGGACGCCTCGGGACTGGCGCGGCTGGCGGTCGACAGTTTCGTCTACCGCACCCGCCTGCGCGACCTGGTGCGGCGGGCAGTGATCACCATTGAAGCGGATGCGACGCTGCAGGCGGCAGCCAGGCGGATGCAGGAGCATGGCATCGGCAGCCTGGTCGTCGAGCCGCTGGAAGCCAACGCCTCCAGCATCTTCACCAAGACCGACCTCACCAGAGCGATGGGCGAGCATGGCGCGGCGGCAGCCGCAATGACGGTGGAGCAATTCGCCTCGAAGCCGCTGTTCAGCATGAGCGACACCTCGCAGCTGTACCGCGCCATCGGCCGCATGTCGCGCTCCGGCGTCCGCCATCTGGCGGTTACCGACGAGGAACGCAAAGTGGTTGGCATGATCTCGCTCAAATCGATCCTGCGCGACCGCTCGCTGGCGACGCTGGCCCTGGGCGACCACATCGAAAACGCCGAGACCGAGGCCGAGCTCTCGGCGGCCCAGGCCCATCTGCCGCAGACGGTGGCCGGCCTGCTCGCCGACCGCCTGACGGCGGCGGAGGCGGCGGAAATCATCAGCCTTGAAAACCGCGCCATGACCACCCGCGCCGCGGTACTCGCCGAGCGCCGCATGGAGGAAACGGGACGGGGCGGACCGCCCGCCCCCTACAGCCTGCTGGTGCTCGGATCGGGCGGACGCGGCGAGAGCCTGCTGGCGCCGGACCAGGACAACGCCCTGATCATCGCCGACAGCTACGACGGCAACCTCGACGACGAGGACGACTGGTACGCGGTCTTCGCGGCGGAAATCAACCGCATCCTGCACGCCGCCGGAATACCCTTGTGCAAGGGTGACGTCATGGCCCGCAACCGCTTCTGGCGGCGCAGCGCGAGCGAATGGAAGGAACAGGTCAATCGATGGGTCGCCTCGCCGCAGCCGGAGAATCTCCTCAACGTAGACATCTTCTATGACATGTCGGTGGTGCATGGCGACCAGCCGCTGTACCGGGACGTCGCCAGCCACGCCCGGCAGGCTGCGCTGAACGCCACAAGCATGCTGATGGCAATGAGCGACGCCGCCGCCGACTACTCCGCGCCCATCAACCTGTTTGGCCGTGTGCGGGCGGACGAGAACGGGCGCACCGACCTCAAAGCCTGGGGCCTGCTGCCGCTGGTATCGGGAGCCCGGGCCATGGCCCTGCGCCACGGCGTGCGGGCGCGCACCACGCCGGAGCGGTTTCGCCGGGCGGCCAAGGCGGCAGGCGCGGGAGAGGGCGACGCCGAGGCGCTGGCGGAGGTGCATGGTTTCCTGCTGCGCCTGACGCTTGAGCAGCAGATCGCCGACATCGACGCCGGCGTACCGACCTCAAGCCGGGTGGCGACTCGATCCCTCGACCGCGTACAGCGCGACACCCTGCGCCGGTCGCTCAAGCGCATCGAGCTCATCGGCGACCTTTTGCGCACGGCGGTGGGCACGCTGCCCCGCTGAGCTGCCGAGAGCGCCGTGCTGGAAACCTGGACCACCACGCGGGAGGCCGCGGTCGGCGAGAACGGCGCGGTCGCGGCGCAGCACTGGCGGGCGGCGGAGATCGGGGCGGCGGCGCTGCGCGATGGCGGCACGGCGGCAGACGCGGCGGTGGCATGCGCCTTGGCCCTGACCGCATGCGAACCGTGGATGAGCGGGCTTGGCGGGTCGGGACTGGCGGTGGTATGGAGCGCGGGCGACGGGCGGGCCGAGGCGCTTGATTTTCATGGGGTACTGCCGAAGGGCGCCAGTCCAGACGATTACCCTCTGGATGCGAATCAGCCTGAAACGCTGATGGGGTTTCCCGGCGTCAAGGGGCGCGCCAATATCGTCGGCGGCAAGGCAATCACGGTACCGGGAGCACTGCGCGGACTTGCCGAGCTGCATCGGCGCCACGGGCGGTTGGGATTTGACCGGCTGGTCGCGCCAGCGGTAGCGCTGGCCCGCGAAGGACTGCATCTGAATTGGCACGGCACGCTGATGATTGCCGTGGCGATGGGCGATTTGATGGCCAACGAGACAGCACGTGACCTGTACCTGCCCAAGGGCGTCCCGCCCGAAGCGCCGGTTACGCTGCCCACCCCTGCGCTAGCGTCCACCCTCCAAACTATCGCCGAGGAAGGGCCCGATGCGCTTTACGAAGGCGCACTGGCAGAAAGTGTTGTTGCAGACCTTGCAGCCGCAGGCAGCCGCATCGACGAAGAGGACCTGGCTTCCTATCGCCCGATGTGGGTAGATGTAGAACCTATACAGTTTCATGGCTCCCAGCTGCACACCGCCGGACCGGCGTCCGGGGGGCCGCGCCTCGCCCGCTACGCCGCCGAATTAAAACAGCCGCATGACGGAATGATGGAATCGTGGAGGCGCATACAGGAATCGCTGCTAGCCGCCTGGCGCGAGCATCTGCAGCGCACCGGTCAGGCGGAGGAAGGATGCACCACACATCTGTCGACGGTGGACGGCGAAGGCAACATGGTGGCCCTCACCACGACGCTGCTGAACAGATTTGGATCAAGGGTGGTGCTGCCAGGCACGGGCATACTGATGAACAACGCGGTGAGCTACTTTGATCCGCGTCCGGGTAAGCCAATGTCGGTAGCGTCCAGTCTGCGCGTGCCAGCCTCAAACATGTGCCCAGTGATTGGCAGCCGGAATGGCGAGGGGCGATATGCGGTAGGTGCATCGGGAGCCAACCGCATCGTGCCGGCGGTCGCCCAGATCGTTACGTTTCTTGAGAGCTATGGCCTGGACCTGGAGATGTCAATGTATGCGCCTCGAATTGACGTTGGGCCTGACGGGATTACGCATGTAGACCCGCGTCTTGGCGGAGTGAAGCTGTATGAAATACACCCGCCAAAGATTGTCGCGCAGCACGCCACATTTCCCAAGCACTATGCCTGCCCGCAGGGGGTGGTGCGCAAGCAAGGCTATACTATCGGTATGGCTGATCCATCGCATCCCTGCGCCTGGGCATGTGCTGCATGATTTGCTCTCCCACTTGTATCGTACGAATATCATTCTGGAGTAAGTACGTCAAGGGGCGGTAGACTCTTCACTACTCTCATCGTTTCAACACTGACGTATGTGAGTCTTTGCAACATAGCAATCAAGTCTTCCGGTTTTTCAAATGCACCGTTTGGGTCAGCAATATAACCCGTGGCCTTATCTTTTCGGAACCCGTACTGATTCACTGCCCATTCCACGGGAGATTTACCTGATACCACATACTCATGTGCAACTTTTGGGATTCCAGATATCCGCACTCTCCCATCTAAATCAATAATTGTTTTACTCTCCTTTAACCTCATTCCCTTACCAATGCGGTAATCATTCAACTCTGGCTTACCTCCGTCAATAAGATTCACTTCAAGAGGATACTGCAGGCAAGTCTCGTAATTGAGGTGCAGACTCGCCAGCAACCTTCCAGCTTTTTCGAACTCTTTGAAGTTGTTACTGTATGGAATAAATGGCAACATTCTTCGTAAATCTGATGCGTACCTCTCCCGATATTCTTCAGAGTGGAGTATTCCGTAAATGTAGTAAAATACATCTTCACTGGACAGACCGCCTTCTCTATGTCTCTCGATAAATTTCTCCAACCCCATTTTCGATATATTGTCGACCATTATCCGCGACTCACCATTTGCTGAGAGTAACCTCCCATCGTTATCCGCCAACTTGAATCGTGGAAAACACTGGCATTTTTCCAGCACACTCTGATTTGGTAGGTTTCCAACCAATAATGCGGCAAATCTAGATCTAGACCCCATTCCCGTCACTGCAATTGTTGGATTTATAATATCTTGTGTTGGAAATATCTTATGCATTAGATACCTTGCACCACACAACTTGTGCTCAAAGTAGCAAAACTTTTTAATGAACGGCCTATACTCTGTCACATACAACCGTGTACCGTCGAACTCTACTTCCACACCTTTCTCTAGATTCTTTACAATGTGATGCTGCATCAATTGTGAGCTGTCGCATCCTTGCCCTGTTTGCATCAACATCTCACAGTACCTTTCTACCAATTCGCGAGATCGATTGAGGCACTTTTCTTTGCTGAATTCGGTTACCCAACCATCAATACCGGTAAACACACCAAGGCTGTATATTTGAAATATCGCGCGCTCTGAAAGAAATCCACTTGTTTCCTTTGTTCCCATTGGAGTGAATGCTGAAAATTGCTCTGAGCGCTGGTTAACCCAGTCCGCTTGCCTGTTTGGTCGCAACTTTCTCCAATTCATTACTCCCGACAGCGCTTTCATTTCTTTTAATTTCTCAAGCTTCTGCTCAGTGGTGAGATCGTCTTCTACTTCAAAGTACTGTATGTCACAATCACCGTTCTCATTTTTGCCGCTGCGTACCAAGAATGTGATTGCAATCGGTGACTGACACCCTCCCCCAAATACATTCTCGCCCTCGCTCATCCTAAAGTGTGAATCCAACTGAGACTTTCTCACATCCCCCTTGCAGTTTACAACATACACGCGATCAAACTCATCCGCAATACTCTTTCGCATGCCATCTGTCACGCCCTTATCGATCCAGGACGCTGGGGTAACAAATGCCACAATGCCCTTTTTCCCCTTCTCACTGCCTAGGCGGTCTGTCGCCCACCTGAACGCCTTCAAGTATGAATCATAAAGATGTCTCTTACCTCTAGCATTTGATCTGCTTGCATAGGTGTTCCTTATACGCTCTTCGACTTGTAGATGCGTTACGTTTCTGTTGTCGTCACCCGCTAGTGTTTGCCCTGCAGAATACGGCGGATTCCCAACAACAACTGTGATCTGCGTTTTGTTTTGTCTTTTAGCACGATCACTATTGTCGCGAAACATTCCACCCTCTTCCTGAACTGCACTCATGTTAAATGTATCACACCAAACTGCTCCATTGAATGGTGCATACCCCTCACTGCCCTGGTTCTCTTGCCTAGCATGGTAGGCTTGTTCAATGTGTATACATGAAATGTAGTGAGCAAGAAGCTGTATTTCATTTGCGTGCATTTCTTCGTGATACTTTCTTTTTAAATCCCTATCCGCAATAATTTCACTCCTTAGCAATCTAACGAAGAATTGACCCGTTCCAGCAAATGGATCCAAAACGTGTACGCCGCCGTCCGAAATGCTCATTCCGAATTCATCACGCAACACTTCATCGACGCTATGTAAAATAAAATCAACCACCTCCAGGGGAGTGTATACAATTCCCAGCCTATCTGCAGTTTTCTTCATCGCCGTTTTAAAGAAGTTTTCATATAACTTCTCCAGCACACTCTGTTTTGCCTCTTGCGACTTAAGTGCGCTGACTTGTTCCGCTACGCTCTTATAGAATGGTTGAAGGGACTTTGTGCTTTCATCCAACCCCATACCATCAAATTCTGCTCGAAGCCTCTCCAAAGCTGATGAAACTGCGTTCTTCTCCGAAAATTCATAATTACCAAATAATGCCTGGAACACGGGTTGCGTTATTATATGTTGTGAAAGCATTTCAACCGCATCACTTTGTGACACACTATCATTTATAGAGGTTTTTAAGTTTTCAACAAATTCTTGAAACGCTCCTAGTAACGCATTCCC
>CAZPIN010000013.1:0-41368 GCA_964586735.1 uncultured Rhodobacterales bacterium
GTTTACAATCCGTTCACCATCTTGCAAGTGCTCGACGAGCGCATGGTCGAGGCGTGGTGGTTTGAAACCAGTACGCCGACATTCCTTGTTGAAGAAATTCACAGAAGCGGCTGGCTTCCGCTGGAACCCAAGAATATAACATTGCGTGCCAGCGATCTGGCCGCATCTGACATTTCAAAACTTAAGCGGGAGACGCTGCTATTTCAAACAGGCTATCTTACCATTGCCCGAAGACTGAAGCAGGGGGGCGTCACATTGTATCGAATGGAGATTCCGAACCGAGAAGTGCGGCAGAGCCTTAACGAAGTGCTGATGGACAATTTTATGTCGGATTCAGAGACAAGCATCGGGACTCAGCTGGAGCAGCTTCGCATGGTTTTGCGGAATGCTGACCTGAAGGGCCTTGAATGCCAGCTTAGATCTTTCTTTGCGGGAATACCGCATCAGTGGCACTCGCGTGGAAAGGTATCTGAGTACGAGGCATACTTTGCCTGTGCCGTGTATGGCTTTTTCGCGGGAGCGGGCCTTGATCTGAGGGTGGAGGATTCGACAAGCGAGGGGAGAATCGACATGACGGTTGTGGAACCCAGTGCCGTGTACCTGTTCGAGTTCAAAGTAAACAAGGGTGATTCCTCGAGCGGCGCGCTTGATCAGCTGCGCAAGAAGAGGTACGCAGGCAAGTATCGAGGCTTGAATCGGCCGATACACTTGGTTGGCGTGGAGTTCAGCAGCAAGAAGCGGAACATCGAAGTGTTTGAAACCGCATTGGCGTAGGAACAAGGGTTGCTTGAAGTCTCGCTCTACTCCTGTCGGAACCTCCGTCCATTCTCCGCTGCTGCGCTCGGCGCGCAGGCACCCGCGCTCGGCCAAGTCAACGACATGGGCAAGAAAACAACGGCGGGCGGTGCGATATCTATTTCAGGGTGGAATTCGAGATCATGGACCTTCTACTGGACCGCCCGGTCGACGCGCTGTTTCAGCGGGGCCATGAAAAAAGGTCGTGGGGGCGTTCGAAGCGCTCTACGGCGAGGGCTCACGCTCGTAGCCTTCAAGGGCCTCGCAGATCAGGTCCAGGGCGAAGTCGACGCTGAGACGGCGGACCCGCTCTCGCCCGGCCGCGCCAAACTCGGCTTTGCGGTGGATTTCGTTTTGGGCGGTGGCGCAGGCGAAATGCACCAGCCCTTCGGGCTTGCGGTCGCTTCCGCCTGGCCCGGCGACTCCCGTTACCGACACGGCAATGTCGACGCCCGCGCGTTCCCGAGCGCCCCGCGCCATGGCCAGCGCCACCGGCGCCGAAACGGCTCCCTCGGTTTGCAGCAGACTCTCCGGTACGTCCAGCAGGTCGATCTTGGCCTGGTTGGAGTAGGTGACGTAGCCGCGCTCCAGCGCAAAGGAAGATCCCGGCACCGCTGTGATAGCCCCCGCCACCAGGCCGCCGGTGCAGCTTTCGGCGGAGGCGAGAGTCAGCCCCAGCCAGCGGCAGGCGGCCACTACCCGCTCGGCCTTGGCGTAGGAGGGCGGGGTATCGTCGGCGGGCGCGGCAGAGTCGGCGTTGCTGGTCGTGTCTGTCACCGTGATCAATCCTTCAGGTATCCGCATTGCCAGTGCATCGGCGGATGCGGGCTGGGGCTGGCCGCTGTCTCCGAATCGGGCATGGCCGAGGGTGGGCGCAAGACGCTGAAATGCCTCAAAGGAGGGCAAACTCGGCCACGACGATGGCAACGGACATGATGATCGCCGTGAACGCGCCCGCCATCAGATCGTCGGCCATCACCGGCACCCTGCCGCCGATTTCGTCAATCATGCGAATCGGGCCCGGCTTGAGGATGTCCAGCGCGCGAAACGCGGCGAACGATCCAACCCAGGCCATCCACGCCCATGGCTGATTCTCCAGAAACAGGGCAACGGGCCAGCAGGCCAGCATCTGTCCGGCCACCTCGTCGATGACCACTTCCGGCGCATCCTCCGCCGCCCAGTCTCCGCATTCGCCCAGTGCCCAGAGTCCGGCGCCGATGGCGACGGCAGTTACGGCGATGACCGCCCAGCCCCCCAGCATCCACCACAGGCACCATGCGGCCGCCAGCCCCAGCAGCGACCCCCAGGTGCCCGGCGCGGCAGGCAGCCGGCCGACTCCAAAACCGATCGCGATCCACGGCGCGAGGCTCTTCATGCCGCCTCTCCCGGGCCCAGCGTTACCACCGCGGTGGCGGCGATGCCCTCGCCGCGGCCGACAAACCCCAGCCCCTCGCTGGTGGTGGCCTTGATGGAGATGGAGTCGGTCGACAGTTCCATCGCCTCGGCAGTGGCGCGGCGCATGGCCTCTCGATGCTCGGCGACCTTTGGCGCCTCGCAGATCAGGGTGATGTCCACGTGGACGACATGAAGTCCGCGCTCAAGGGCAAGGTCGCGGGCCCTTTGCACGAACACCCGCGAGTCGCAGTCCTTCCAGTCGGCCTCCGTGTCCGGGAAATGCTTGCCAAGATCGCCTTCGCCGATGGCCCCGAAAATCGCGTCGGCCACCGCGTGCAGCCCTACGTCCGCGTCGGAGTGTCCCTGCAGTCCCCGCTCGTGGGGGATATCGACGCCGCACAGCCGCACCGAATCGCCGGGGCCGAAGGCGTGGACGTCGATGCCCTGGCCGACCCGCACCGAAAACCGTCCACTCGCCAGGCGGGAGGCGGCCCGGCTCATGTCGGCGGGGGTGGTGATCTTGAAGTTGCGCGGCGACCCTTCCACCGCCGCCAGCCGCATGCCCGCCGCCGCCGCCACGGCCGCGTCGTCCTCGGCCTCGTGGCCTTCGGCCTCCATGTGGGCGAGCAGAATTTTGCCGTAGTCGAAACCCTGCGGAGTCTGGGCGCTGCGCAGCAGGCTGCGGTCGAGGGGACGTTCCATGGTCCCGTCGGACGAAAGATTCCAGGTGCTGTCGGCAAGCGGCAGTACCGGTACAACAGCTTCGGCGACATCGAGGCCCGCCAGCACGCTGCGAACGAGCGACGCCTCGACAAACGGCCTCGCCGCGTCGTGGATCAGGACGCTTTGCGGCGCGCGTCCGCGCAGCGCCAGCAGGCCAATCAGGGAGGAGTCCTGGCGCGTGGGGCCGCCGGCGACCGGCGGCATAAGCTTTTCGCTGCCGACTGCGCTGACCGCCTCCTCGTATAGGCCAAGGTGGCCGTCGCCTATTACCGCCAGTACCGAAGTGACTTCGGGAAGGGCCAGAAATGCCTGGAGGCTGCGCAGCAGGGCGGGGCCACCGGGAAGCGGGGCGTATTGCTTGGGTACGTCGCCGCCGGCGCGCTGTCCGCTGCCAGCTGCCAGCACCAGCGCCGCGACCGTCATAGCCGTCTCAGGGTACGCGCGGTCCCGATGGGGGACAGGGCGTCCTAGTCAATCCAGCTCGGTTCGCGTATCGGCCCCGTGTCTGGAGGCCATTCGCGCCTTCGAGGGCGTCGCCGCGGCTGGCTGGATGCCGCCTCGCTGGACCTGCGGGCATTGGGCTGGCCTGCGCCTGCCTCTCGGGCGGCCCGTTCGCGGGGTTCGCTTCGGCGGCTGCCGTCTCGGCGAGATCTGGATGGGCGGGAGTTGGGCTGGCGGGAATCCGGCTGGCCGGTACCTGCCTCGCTGGAGGCGCGATTGCGGGACTCGGCTCGATGGTCACGGCTATGGCGTTCTCTGGACGCATGGGGATCCGGCTGGCCTGCGCCCGCCTCTCGGGAGACTGGTTCGCGGGGCTCGGGGCGGCGGTCATGGTTGCGGCGCGAACTGGATGGGCGGGATCTGGACTGGCGCGCGCCGGGCTGGCGAGAGTCTGGATGGCGGGCACCAGGTCCGGGCGATTCCGGCGAGTGCGTAAGGTGACCACGCGATCTGTGTCTGTTCGGAGCGGGTCGCCGGGAGTCGCGTCCTTTGGAAGCGTCGCCGCGGGTTTCTCCCGCCGCCGATTTGCCTTCCGGGATTGGAATTTTGAGCATCTGCGACACGCGGGCGAGCTGGCGGCTTTCAGAGCCGCTTGCCAGCGTTATGGCCATACCGCTCCGTCCTGCCCGCGCCGTGCGGCCTATCCGGTGGACGTAGTCGTCAGGCGAAAGAGGGACGTCGAAATTGATGACGTGGCTGACGGAGGGAATGTCGAGTCCCCGCGCGGCGACGTCGGAGGCGACGAGGATGCGCACGCTGCCCGAGCGGAAGCCATCGAGGGTGCGGATTCGCAGGTGCTGGTCGAGGTCGCCATGCAGTCCGGCGACGCTGAAGCCGCAGCGATGCAGGGAGCGCACCACGCCGCCAACGGTGCGCTTGCGGTTGCAGAAGACGATGGCGTTTTGGATTTCGCCCTTCCGCTCGCGCACTACCTGCGCCAGGGCGTTGAGCCGGGTGCGGTCACCCTCGTCAGGCAGGCGAATCAGCATTTGCTCCACCTTGTCGACGGTGGTGGCGGGCGGCGCGACTTCGACCTTGGCGGGGTCGCTGAGGAAGTCCCGCGCAAGTTTTTCGATCTCGGGCGGCATGGTCGCCGAGAACAGCAGCGACTGGCGGTTGGGGGGCAGAAGGCGGAAGATCCGCTCGAGGTCCGGGATGAAGCCGATGTCCAGCATGCGGTCGGCCTCGTCCACCACCACGAGGGAAGCCCCGGTCAGCAGCAGGCGGCCGCGCTCGAAATGGTCCAGCAGCCGGCCGGGCGTGGCAATCAGCACGTCGGCGCCCCGCTCGAGGATGCCGAGCTGGCGGTCGAAGGACACGCCGCCGATCAGCGTGGCCATTCTCAGCCGCTCGTTCTTGCTGTAGGCGTCGAAGCAGTCGGCCACCTGCATGGCCAGCTCGCGGGTCGGGCACAACACCAGGCAGCGCGGCATCCTCGCCCGCGTCCGTCCGCCCGACAGCATGGAGATCAGCGGCAGGGCGAAGGCGGCGGTCTTGCCCGTCCCCGTCTGGGCGATGGCCTTGAGGTCGCGTCCGGCGAGGATGTGCGGAATGGCCTGAGCCTGCACCGGAGTGGGCTCGCTGTAGCCTCGTTCCCCCACAGCCTGCACCACGGACGGAGCAAGCAGGAGATCTGTGAATTGCATCAAAACTGCTCGATCAGCGCAATTCAGCGCCTGTTGTCATGTTGTGACTCCATATAGCCGCGCACCAGGCGATGTCAAGCCTTCTGCGCCGCTTCCAGGGCCTGCGCCAGGTCCGCCCGCAGGTCGTCGATGTGCTCGATGCCGATGGACAGCCGCACGTAGCGCTCGTTGACGCCGCTCGCCTCCTGCTCCTCGGGCGACAGCTGCGAGTGCGTGGTGGTCGCCGGATGGATGGCCAGGCTGCGGGCGTCGCCGATGTTGGCGACGTGGTAGAACAGCTTGAGGGAGTCGATGAAGCGCCGGCCCGTCTCGGCGTCCCCCTTCAGCTCGAAGCCGAGAAGCGATCCGTAGCCGCCCTTGAGGTAGGCGTCCGCCCGTCGGCGCATCTCGCCCGACTGCAGGGACGGATGGATGACCCGGTCGACCTCGCTGCGCTCCTGCAGGAAGGCGGCGACGGCCACCGCGTTTTCCGAATGCACCCGCATCCGCAGCGGCAAGGTCTCCAGTCCCTGCAGAGTCAGGAAGGCGTTGAAGGGGCTGGGGGCCGCGCCCAGGTCGCGCAGCAGGGTCACCCGTGCCTTGATGATGTAGGCGATGGGCCCCAGCGGCTTGACCGCCTCGGTCCACACCGCGCCGTGGTAGCTGGGGTCGGGCTGGTTGAGCAGCGGCTGGCGCTCGGGATGGGCCGCCCAGTCGAAGTTGCCGCCGTCCACCAGCATGCCGCCAATGGACGTGCCGTGGCCGCCGATGTACTTGGTGGTGGAGTACAGCACGACCGCCGCGCCGTGGTCGAGCGGGCGGCACAGCACCGGGGCGGCGGTGTTGTCCATGATCAGGGGGATGCCGCGCTCCCGCCCGATCTCGGCGACCTCGCTGATGGGGAAGACGTTGAGCTTGGGGTTGGGCAGCGTCTCGGCGTAGTAGGCGCGGGTGCGGTCGTCGGTCTTGTCGAGGAAGCTCTGGGGGTTTTCCGGGTCGGCGAAACGCACCTCGAGGCCCTGCTGCTTGAGGGTGTTGGCGAACAGGTTCCACGTGCCGCCGTAGAGGTCCGTGGAGCTGACCACGTTGTCGCCGGCAACCGCCAGGTTCTGCATGGCGAAGGCCGACGCCGCCTGTCCTGACGACAATGCCAGCGCGGCGACGCCACCCTCCAGCGCGGCTACCCGCTTCTCGAGCACGTCCGTCGTCGGATTCATGATGCGGGTGTAGATGTTGCCCAGCTCCTTGAGCGCGAACAGGTTTTCGGCGTGCTGCGCGCTGTCGAACTGGTAGGACGTGGTCTGGTAGATGGGCACCGCCACGGATCCGGTTGCCGGGTCGGACCGGTAGCCTGCGTGCAGGACGATGGTTTCGGGGTGCTGGCTCTCGCTCATGGGAGGAATCCTCTCTGCTGGTGCGGCTGCGCCGGACGACCGATTCGCCAGGCGCATGGCCTATCTATTGCCACCGCACAATTGTGTCAATGCTTTGTCATACATATAATTACTGTGAAATTGGCAGGCGGTTTCGCATCTGGCGGCCTGCGGCCTGCGTCTGTGGCGAAATCGCCAGTGCAAGCCCTTTGACGCCTTGCCTGCGAGTCCACTGAAGACGCGGCGCAGCAGTACGCGGCATCCTGCCTGCCCCTTGAAGAGGTACTCGGACTGCGCCGCTCCAAGTCTCCAGCATAGCCCTCGTGGAGCGGTAGGCCGCTGGTCCATGTGTACAAACCTGCGGAACGCGGCAGGTGGGCGTCGGGGCATTGCATCGTGGTGGCATTGGCGGGTTGACAGGTCCATCGAGGCTGGCTATCTTGTTTGTACGTTTCGCCAACCACAGTGGCGACAGCGCTAGGAGGAATGACAGATGGGCGCTTCGCCAGCAGAAGATCCGAAATCTCGGATGACCGTGACCATTCCGCGTTCCCTCAAGGAACGGGTCGAGGCCACCGTGCCCCTCCGCGAGCGGTCTGAGTTCGTAGCCTGGGCGATGGACCTGGGCCTGAGGAGAATGGCAAACCAAGAAGCGATTGATTTCATCAAGAATATCAAGCCGGTAGTGCCGCGGGAGGATTCGGTGGAGGCGCAGCGTCGGTTTCGCAGTGTCTTCGACTAGGGCAATGGGAATGGAACTATTCATAGTAGACGCGAGTGTTTTCAATAAGCTGTTCCTCGAGGAGGCAGACAGTCCTTTGGCAAGAAATTTCTTCCTGTTTGCACTGGAGGGCACCTTGGCACTAGGCGCACCGGAGTTTTTGAAACTGGAAGCCTGCAAGTGCGCTGTACGCAGTGAAATCGATGTTGCTGTTCCTCTTGATTTCTTCGAGATGCTGGACAGTGGTACCATGACATGGTTTTCAGTAAGCAAGAGGCAGATCCTCGAGGCTCAGAGGATATGCCATAGCGGCACGAGAAAGACAGGCTACCCAAAGTTCATTGACAGTATGTACCATGCAATAGCAATTCTTCATGGCGGAGTGCTTCTCACAGCGGACAGGAACCACGCCAGACGGGCAGGCAACCACGGGCATCTGGTGCTGCTGGAGGACTGGGCTCCCAATTCTGACTGAGACGCCCCGTTCCTGTGGTATATGCGAATGCTGTGAAGGCAGCCCTGCCAGTCTTTCCGCTTTCTGGGACGCGGCCCAATGACTACCTGGCGCATTCTCGCCCTTGGCGGCGACGGCATCGGTCCGGAGGTGCTGGCCAGCGGCATGGCTCTGCTCCAGGCAGTTACGCTTCATCAAGACATTGACCTCGAAGTCGAGGATGACCTTCTCCACGGTGCCTGCTGGGACCGCCACGGCGTCTTCTGCCGCGACGAGACCATAGAGGCGGCGAAAGAGGCGGATGCGGTGCTGGTGGGGGCGGTTGGCGGTCCCCGCTGGGATGGCATCGAGGCGCCGGGCGGGGCGGAGATGCAGGACGGTCTCATGCGCCTGCGGCTTGAGCTCGGCGCCTTCGCCGGTCTCCGCCCGGCCAGGAGCTTCGCGGGGCTTGAGGACCTCGTGCCGTATCGCAAAGGGCTGGCCGAGGGCGCGGATGTCCTGATTCTGCGCGAGATGTGCGGCGGAACGTTCTTCGCCGAGCCCCGCGGCATCGAGAAAGCCGATTCGGGCGAGCGGTGCGGCGTTGACACCACCGTCTACGGCGAGAGCGAGATCAAGCGAATCGCCCGGGCGGGCTTTGCGCTTGCCAGAAAGCGCAGGGGAAGGCTGTGCTCGGTGGACAAGGCCAACGTCATGCGCAGCGGCGCCCTGTGGCGGGAAGTCGTTGAGGAGACCGGCAGGGAATTTCCCGACGTCGCTCTTGAGCATCTCTACGCCGACACCTGCGCCTACCAGCTCGCCGTCAATCCCTGACGGTTCGACGTGGTGCTGTCCGACAACCTCTTCGGCGACATTCTCTCGGACCAGGCCGGGGCGGTCGCCGGCGGTCTTGGCCTGCTGCCATCCGCCTGCCTGTGCGCGGTCCCCGAGGAGGGAGTCGGGACCCGGGGCATCTTCGAGCCGGTGCACGGTTCGGCGCCGGATATCGCGGGCAGGGGAATCGCCAACCCGGTCGGCATGATGCTGTCGGTGGCGATGATGCTGGAGTATGCCTTCTGCCGCCCCGATCTCGCCCGCCAGGCCGAAACCGCCGTGGAGACGGTACTGGCGGCGGGCATACGCACGCCCGACCTGGGCGGGACGTCCACGACGGACGACGTGACCCGGGCCGTCGTCGACGCGCTTGTTCCATGAGCGGAGAGGCGGAGTTCGATTACGTCGTTGCCGGCGCCGGCTCGGCGGGCTGCGCTCTGGCGGCGCGGCTGTGCGAGAAGCCTGATGTCCGGGTGGCGCTGGTGGAGGCTGGCGGCGCGCGGCGCAGCCTGTTTTCCCGCATGCCGGCGGGCAACGGGTTTCTCTTCGGCCATCCAGAGTACGACTGGCGCCATCAAAGCGCGCCCCAGCCGGGACTGGGCGGACGGCGGGTCTACTACCCGCGTGGACGCGGCGTCGGCGGGTCGTCGCTGCTCAACGGCATGATCTACGTCCGCGGCCACCCTTCCGACTACGACGGCTGGAGCGACATGGGATTGGAGGGCTGGAGCTACGCCGAAACGCTGCCCTATTTTCGCAGGGCGGAAGGCGCCGCCCACCAAGCGGACTCTCCCTATCACGGCGCCGACGGTCCGCTGCGCACGGAACCTGCCCGCGGCTGGGATCGGGTAAGCGAGGCGTTCGCGGCCGCCTGCGGGCAGGCTGGCGCTTCCTGGACCGACGATTTCAACGGCGTTCGGCAGGAGGGCGTTGGGCGGTTCGACACCACCGTTGCCCGCGGCGTCCGGCAGTCGGCGGCGGCCGCCTATCTTGACCCGCCACCCCGCAATCTCGCGCTGTTTGCAGACACGCGGGCGCTGGCGGTGGAGTTTGAGGGCGGGCGCGCCGTCGGCCTTCGCACGAGCCAGGGCACGCTGCTCGCCCGCCGCGAGGTGGCGCTGTGCCTGGGCAGTTTCGGATCGCCCCAAATGCTGATGCTTTCGGGGATTGGTCCGGGAAGCCATCTGCAGGGCCTTGGCATACCGGTCCTGATGGACATGCCCGGCGTGGGGGCGAACCTAAAGGACCACCCCAACATGCCAATGCAGTACGGGATGCGGGATCCGCGCCTCAGCGCCGCCCGCCATCAGCGGCTCGACCGGGCGCTCTGGCTGGGGCTGCGCTGGCTGCTGTTTCGCTCCGGTCCCGGCGCGGCGCCGTTCTGGTCGGTTGGCCTGTTTCATTCTCTGCATAGCGGCGGAGAGGAGAAGGACAGCGGAAGGCCGGACCTCGAAGTGTATTGCACGCCAATGTTTGTGCGGGAAGAGGAGGCAGGAGGCAGCTGGTCCGTACGGGACCTTCTCAACGTCGGGCGGTCCATCTTCGCCCGCGGCAAGACCGCCGCGCCGGGCATGCAGATTGACGTCAACCTTCTCCGCCCGGGCAGCAGCGGCACCGTCCGGCTGGCGTCGCCGTGCCCCTCCGACCCTCCGGTCATTGATCCCAACTGGTTCGCTGACGAATCGGACCTGGCCAAACTGATGAAGGGGGTGCGGCATATGCGCAGGGTGATGGCCCAGCCCGCCTTTGCCGAGATTGCCGACGGAGAAATTTCACCTGGAGCGGAGGCGAAGGACGACGAGACTCTCGCCGAGTCGGTACGCCGCCTTGTTACGACCGGACACCATCCCGTAGCAACCTGCCGCATGGGACCGGGCGGTGACCCCAGCGCCGTGCTTGACGCTACTCTGCGGGTACGGGGCGTGGAGGGCCTGCGGGTGGTGGACGCCTCGAGCTTTCCACAGCAGATTCGCGGCAACCCCAACGCCCCGGTCATTATGCTGGCGGAGAAAGCGGCTGACATGATGCTCGGCCGCCCGCCGCTGCCCGCCGAAGATCCAAGGAGCGCTTAGCAATGACTACCACAACCACCTGCGGCGAGGCTGCCATCCGCCTGCTGCAGCGCTACGGCGTGACGACGGTGTTTGGCATTCCCGGAGTCCACACGCTCGACTTTTGCCGCGGCCTTGACCAGGGCGTGCGGCATGTCCGGGCGCGCAACGAGCAGGGGGCGGGCTTCATGGCAGAGGGCTGGGCGCGGGCGACCGGCCAGCCTGGCGTGGCGCTGGTGATATCCGGCCCGGGCGTGACCAATGCCGCCACTCCGCTGGGGCAGGCGTACTGCGACAGCCTGCCGATGCTGCTGCTTTCGGCCGAGCCTCCCAGCGCGTCCATCGGAAAGGGATGGGGCGTACTGCACGAGGTCACTGAGCAGAAGAAGGTCACCGAGCCGCTGACTGCGCTGTCGGCCACTGCCCGCAGTCCAGCCGACGTACCGGAGCTGATGGCCCAGGCGTTCACCGTGTTCGCCAGCGGTCGTCCGCGCCCCGTGCACATTTCCATCCCTATCGACGTGCTGGCGCAGCCAGTGTCGGAGGAGTGGACCGCCGTGGAACCGCCCGCCCGTCCGCAGGCATCACGGTCTGCTCTGGAGCCGGTGGCCGAGGCCATGCTGAAGGCGAAGACTCCCGTGATCATGGTAGGCGGCGGCGCGGCGGAAGCCGGAGAGGACCTGACGGCAATTGCAGAAGCGGTAGGAGCGGTGGTAGTCAGCTCCATCTCCGGCAAGGGCATAGTGCCGGACGACCATCCGCTGTCGCTGTCGGCGTCGAGCTCGCGGGCCGCCGTGCAGAAGTTTCTTGCCGAAGCCGACGTCGTGCTGGCGGTGGGCACGGAGCTGTCGGAAACCGACAGCTTCACCGACCGGCTGGAGTTTGGCGGCAAGCTCATCCGCGTGGACATCGATCCAGCTAAGATCCATGACCTCTATCCAGCGGACATGGGGGTGGTGGCCGATGCCGAATCGGCGATGGCCACGCTGCGCGAGTGCCTGGAAGGCAAGGCGGTGAACCGCGGCGGCGAGGCTGAGGAACGGGTGGCGGCGTTGCGCGGGGAGTATCGGGGGAAGTTGACCGAGAGCGAAAAACGGCATGACAGGCTGCTCGGCGTGCTGGCGGAGGCTGCTCCGGAAGGCGCCATCTGGTCGGGCGACGTCTGCCAGATCGTGTACACGGGGTCATTCTCCATGCCGGTGAGCGGACCGCGGCGGTGGTTCTATCCGGCAGGCTACTGCTCTCTTGGCAACGGACTGCCCAACGGAATTGGCGCTAAGCTGGCTTGCCCGGAATCGCCGGTAACTGTGCTGGCTGGTGATGGGGGGTTTATGTTCACCATGCCCGAGCTGCTGACCGCAGCTGAGCTGAATCTGTCACTGCCGGTCATCATCTGGGACAACGAGGGTCTAAAGCAGATTCGCGACGACATGGAGGGCAGGGGGATACCGAGAGTGGGGGTTGACGGTCTCAACCCTGACTTTGTCGCCCTTGCGAAGGCGTGCCATTGCCATGGATGCCGGCCCGACAGCGAGGAGGCGTTCCGCAAGAAATTTACCGAGGCATTGGTGGCAGACCGTCCTACCATAATTGTAGTGGAGGAGGAAGCGACATGGCTAAGCTGAAAACATACTTCGACTTTGAATTCGGTCCATTCCGCAGGAAAGATTTTGACAAGTGGATAAAGAGCGAGAACCCCGCCACAGGCAAGGCGTGGGCGCGGATTCCTGAATTCGACGTGTCACAGGTCAACACGGCTGTATGGCACGCACGACAGTGCTTGGAAGAAACGGAACGCTTGACCATTAACGGAATAAATTATGGCCCCAAGCCCTGGAGTATGTGTACAGGTTCAGATCGTGCGCTTTTATTGCGCGCAATCGGGTTAGTAATACAACAGTATGCAAAGTATCTCGGAGAGATAGAGACACGGGATACCGGCAAACCGATCAAGTATACTGTAGCAGCTCTGCGAACTTCGATTGCGGATACGTTCAACTATTACGCAGCTTTGGCGGAAACGATGGAGGGGTCAGCAATACCAGTTGATTCCCCCAATATACTCAACTACACCAAGTGGGAACCTTACGGTGTTTGCGCCTTGATTTCCGCTTGGAACTCACCGTTGGGAACGCTGATGTGTAAGCTAGCTCCCGCACTGGCCGCCGGCAATGCGGTTGTCATAAAACCCTCGGAACATGCCACTGCCTCTACGTTGGAGTTTTTGGAGCTTTTGCGTTATGAAAAGGTAATCATCCCTTATGGTCTGATCAACGTAGTAACTGGCTATGGTGGTACGGTTGGGGATATACTGGTTAATCACCCGGGAATCAACATGGTATCTTTTACGGGAGGTGTTGAAACTGGTAAGGCAGTGGCGGCAGCAGCTGCTAGGCAAGTCAAGCCGGTGGTACTGGAGCTTGGAGGTAAATCGCCACAGATTGTTCTAAAGGATGCGAATCTCAAGCTCGCTGTTAACGGCGTGGTAGCAGGTATTTTTCCGGTTGCAGGGCAGAGCTGTATTGCGGGAGCGAGGGTGCTGGTACACAGAAGCTTGTTCGACAAGTTTTGCGACCAGATAGTTGAGGTAACGGAGAGGGCGAGGGTAGGGGACCCTACAGATGAAGCAACCCATATGGGCCCCATTGCCAACCGTCCTCACTATAAGAGGGTGCTGCGTGATATCGCGAAAGCGGAAGCGGCTGGTGCTAGGCTGCTACTGGACGGAAGAGGAAAGGGGCCAAAGGAGGGATTCTACATTGGTCCAACGATATTTGCCGATGTAACAAGTGATATATCGTTGGTGCAGGATGAAATCTTCGGGCCGGTGATGTCTATACAGACGTTTGATGACGAGGACGAGGCAGTACGAATGGCCAATGACACGATATACGGCCTTGCCGCCGGTATATGGAGTCGTGATACGGGAAGGGCGATGCGTATCGCGAATCAGATGCATACGGGAACGGTATACATCAACAACTACTTTGACGCTTCTCCAAGATCGCCTGTAGGGGGCTACAAGCAATCGGGCTATGGGCGGGAGAACGGTATTGAGGGAATTCGTAGCTACATGCAGTGCAAGTCTGTATGGGTCTCTACGAAACCAAACGAACCGGATCCGTTTCCAGAGAAAGTGGAGAAATTGGGTCCATGGTGACTATTTGGTTCGCTGAATCTTGGGTACATTGAATGACCAAAGCAATGTGTGTGGCAGCATTTTCGGAATGCTCTAACATTCTGCCTAGGCTACTCGGTTGGTAGCGGGACTGGGGAAACGAACTCTGGAATGACAACTCGCCACGCATCACGTTTAGGAGGTATTTTATCTTTGGAGTCGTTTCGAGACTGTACAAGTATTGCAAAAACAGTTCCACTAAGTCCATCCAGATGAGGAGCATTCTCAGATGTAGCAACTGTCTTAAGAAAGTGCTTGGACATGCGTCCTATGACGATGCCACGAAAATCACGCAATTCCCAGTGCTTCCCATGTTTGTGTAGATTTACTGGATCCCCGGTCTTGGCAGCGCGATTTGCTTGCAGTGAGGGGCTTGCAGGGAGGAGTCGACCAGCATAGCCAAGATCGACCATCTTCGGGGTTGCCGTCCAGTAGTGATTGTTGCATTTGGCTAAGTCCCGTTTTGTGGGCTGTCCCTCTCGTATCTGGACTGACCAGTCCTCGACGCAGTCGAATAATGGATGAGGAGTGTCCATGGACATCAACGCAAGGCTGCGCCTAGCACGAGTCATGGCAACATAGTACAGTCTCCTTTTTGCGTCACGATCTTCGTTACTACTTCGCTTGTCCCAACAGCCGTCAAGTACAACAACATCATCAAACTCTAGTCCTTTAGCTCGATGAGCAGACAGTAGAAGCAAACCAGATTGTTTCCTTCGAGCGCTCCTGATCCACTCTGCCAACCAGTCTAGGATAAAGTCTCTACTTATTCTGCGGTTACGAACCTCGTTGGAGAGCTCTTCAATTCCGTCTCGTAACAGGTCCCACCATGGACCGCTTGGCTTATTTACCAACCAGTCATTAATTTCGTCAATTCTAATCGCAGAGCGATCACGCGTATATTTTAACCAATGAACAAACGATTGAGTCTCAATCATGTACCATGGATTGGGCACTTCATCTCTAGCAACCTGAATAGGAATTTCGCATTCTTCACAGTAGCTCTGTACAGGAACAACATACTTCCACTTGCATGCAATGATGGCCGCATTTGCCCAATTCCAGTCAGGAATAATCTTTGAAAGTCGGAGAAGCTCATTCACGGCCAGCACGGCTTGGTTATGAGAATCATTTGAACATTCCAGTATTTGAACAAGTCCCATTCCAACTGGATCGATGCTTTCAAGGATACCACCATTAGGTTCGCTTTCACGAGCTTTATTCACAGTAATGTCATGATCCACTTTCATTCGCTTGCTTGCAGGTTCGATAATGAGGTTGGCTGCACGGACAATATTTTTTGTGGAACGGTAGTTCTCAACAAGATGAGCGGGTTTAGCATTGTAGTCTTGCTCGAATCTGCGTATGAACTTAACATCAGCACCCCTGAACGAATATATGTTCTGGTCGTCGTCACCTACGGCAAAGAGATTCAATCTGCTATCCTCATCCTCTTGAGAGCGCCCAGCAATAGCCGCAATGAGTTCGTACTCTTCGTTACCAATGTCCTGATACTCGTCAACAAGTATCCACCGATAGCCTTCGATCAAAGTACTCCGTAGTGCTTGAGCTTCTACATTGTCCAACCCTTCACCCTTTAGTAGTGCTACAGCGTCAGTTAGAATTTTCTTAAAATCCTCGTCGTCCGCTTCTTCTTTTCTGTTGGCGAAGGAGGTTCCCAAGATTCTCATTGCAAATCCGTGACAGGTAGCTACAGTTACACCGCGAGCATCACCGCCAATGAGAAATTCGAGACGTTGTCGGATCTCGGAGGCAGCGTGACGATTGTAAACAAGGGTAAGGATTCCCTGGGGACTTTCACGTCGTGCTCTGATTAGGTACGCAATTCGATGCACAAGGACGCGAGTTTTACCGGATCCCGGTCCGGCGAGTACCAGTACGTTGGTTTGAACTCTATCGTCTGCTACAATTCTCTTTTGTACCGGATTTTCAAGGGAGTCGACGATTCGATGCCAAGACTCTGGAGTGGTTTGGCGGGTCAGTTCACGCTCTTGTCCAGGAAGCCATTTACTGATGAAAGTACTTCTATCGAGTTCAAAGTAGTTTTGCACAAAACTCTGTGCATTCTGCATTGACTTTAGCCCCAATTTGGCATAAGCGTCCATGATGTGCGTTTGAAGCGTTCTTTCCGCATAGTGCATAAGAAGAGGCTCGAAGTCAGAATCAGAAAATTTGCGACGACGGTCGGGTTCCAATTGGATAGTCATTGCGGGATGGAAAACTGTAAGGCCTCGTCCCAGCGTTACGACACCCTGCTCATGAAGCCAAAGAAGGGCATGGCTTAGCAGTCTTGTGTGATCCCGAACAAGATTCTTTAGTTCAGAATGGCTTGTAAGAGCGGCAGTAAGTTTACCCATTGTAGATTCAACCTTTACGTCCTTTCCCCTAGAACCGGATGGGGCGGATTCAGTGAGGAAAGTGAGAAGCGCACTCGCGGCAATACGACGCAACTCGGCCGTATAGGCCAGATCTTGCCACGATCTGAGCAACTTCAAC
Organism: uncultured Rhodobacterales bacterium; assembly: GCA_964586735.1. Taxonomy (GTDB): domain Bacteria; phylum Pseudomonadota; class Alphaproteobacteria; order Rhodobacterales; family CAZPXZ01; genus CAZPXZ01. The sequence goes on from CAZPIN010000013.1 coordinate 16,147, forward strand.
GAAAGCATATCTCGGTTGATCTTTCGGACCTGCAAGCTTCCTTTGTTATCATCATCTCGTCCCGTACCTGAATCGTCACGTTCTCTGCGGCCATCCCTTGAAATACCACGAATAAGTCGGTTAACAATATCTGGGCGAACCAGTGAATGTCCGAGGTTATGAAGCTCTTGGCTTGTGTGTCGAAGGCTAAGGGGCACAGAATCTCCACCTACTGACATATCTGGTGCACATTCTTGCAATTTAGAAATCAGGTCCTGTTCAAGGTTGGTAAACAATAATAGACGATTGTCCGATGAATCGTCACCACCTATATGAACAAAGACAGTGATTACGGTGTCATTGGTGGCAATACCCAAAGATGCTATATCATTGAGTGCCTTTCGGACCTGACTTGAAGTACATCCAATCATCTCACATAGAATATCTGTTGATATACCTTGATCTGGTGGCGCATCCATTAGAATAGAAACTAGGCCAATCAACCGAGCGCGATGGGCGTCATCATGATCTGATCGATAAATGATATTTTTGGCATCCTTTAGCTTTCGAATTTTCAATGAAGAAGGATATACGCGAACACGGTTTTCCTCGCGTTTGAGAAGCTGCGCTTCTTCTAGCCATGATATTGCAGTACGTACCTTTGTGTCTCCAGTAGCGGATTCACGCATATATAACTCTTCACCGAAACCGCTAATGATTTCACCCGGAGTGGAAACAACTTCGCCACTTTGTCGAGTGCGACTGTCAATTTGCCTGAGTGAACCCAGTACTGCATTAATTTCGTGTTTGTCCAACCGCGAGCGTGCCGATAGGTTGAATTGTCGCTCGATGTCCTTTGGATCATATAGCAAAATACAGCGGGCACTATGCTTGTCGCGCCCAGCTCTACCAGCTTCTTGGAGGTAATTTTCCAGCGAACCAGGGATATCAGCATGGACAACAAGGCGGATATCAGGCTTGTCAATACCCATTCCAAACGCATTGGTTGCAGCAATCACTCGTAGCTCACCGGAATGAAATTGTGACTGTGTGTCTTTCTTCTGCCCGGGGGTGAGTCCAGCATGATAGTGTGCTGCAGTAAATCCATGCTCCCTCAAATAGCTGGCAACTACTTCCGTGTTGACTCGTGTTGAGCAGTAAACTATAGCGCCAGAGTTTCCGCTGTTGGGCAGTTCATGCTTTAGTGTGGAAACGATGTCGTCCAGTTTACAGACCTCGCTCGTAGGAGTGATGGAAAACGAAAGATTCTCACGAAACGTCCCACCGTTGTAGAGAGTCAATTCGGTGTTGAGCTTTGCCTGGAAGTGTTCTGTTATTTCCGAAATTACATCAGGTTTTGCGGTGGCAGTGAGGCAGATAACTGGCGCAGCAGTCTGGGTATTGGAGAACTCCTTGATAAATCGGCTAATGTAACGGTAGTCGGGGCGAAAGTCATGTCCCCATTTTGCTACACAGTGGGCCTCATCAATTACCCAGTAACCAACATCACGCTGTTCAAGAGCGGATCGTACAGAAGGGCTGCGAAGCTGCTCAGGCGCAATAAGCAGAATGGACGCCGCACCAAGCCTTACTTCCTTCAAAGCGTCTTGGCGTTCCGGCATGGACAGCATACCATTAATGGTGTAAGCAGAATCCGTTCCAATCCTGCGCATACCCTCGACTTGATCTGCCATCAGTGCTACAAGGGGCGAGATGACTACAGTAAGCGCACCAGTTTTGGCGTACTGAGAAAGAGCTGGAATCTGATAGCAAATAGATTTACCGGTACCAGTTGGTAGAATACCAAGAGTTGGAGATTTTTGCAAAGCATTTGCGGTAATTGTTTCCTGAAGCGACTTGCCATCGGAGTCTGCAGGGCTTGCTCTGAATGTATCATAACCAAACCACCGGTTGAGGAGCAACTTTGGTGAGTTGTACTCGCGGCACCAAAGGCAATTCGCATCAGCACATGGAGTATCTCTGAGCTGCTGAACCACATTTGCAGATTCGGGAAAGCTATACCGTACCCAAGGCGGCATTACAGATCTACCGTCAACAGCTGCGGCGGCAATCCACGCGAGCGCATATGCGAGGGACCAGCACCCATCGGGTTGGTCCGACAGCACATTGTCAAAGTCAGAAAGTAAGGAGTTTGCTTGATTTGTGCAGGCGCGGTCAGAAAGGAGAATCTGGATAGCTACCTCTACTGCGCTCCTATTGGGTCGGGGGGCGTTTCGTACCTTCGAAAACACTGCATCATAGCCCGCTTCGCCTCGCGAAGTTGTTAGATAATGGAAAATATCGATTAACCCGCGATCCGACTTGTGGGTCTTGCGCAGCGTGTTTCCCTGGTGGTTCAGAACATTGAAAACGAGTTTGGCGTCAAGTACAGGATCATTGACGTGGGGTGCATCAAGTCCACCGTCCTTATAGTGTTTTACCAGACGATGATAGGGATAGCCAGGGCACGCTAGGGGATTGAGCCAAAGAGTGTCTATGACTGGCTTCTCCAGCAATTTTAGATTCGGGTTTTCCGCCCGCAGATGGTGAGCGTCAAATCGTATGAAGTTGTGCCCAATCACGTAGTCCGCAGCCTGACAGTAGCTATCCAGCTGGATAAGCGAGTTCCCTAGATTGCGCCTGTTGTATAAGAACGGCTCGCCGTTTCCAAAGCGCACTGCAGCCAGTTCGCGTATCTTGTTAGTCTTTGGGTTGACCTCAAGGTCGATGGACACGCATCTATGGAGGAGCGTGTCTTCGACAGCGGGCTCTGAAACGCTTGTGTTGTTCACTGGTCTGCCATAGGTCTGGACTCCTGCGCTGGTCGAAAAACAACATCATCCACCACGTGGAAATCTCGCGAAATTCTCCTGTACGCGGGACGTCTAACGCCACACGTTCCTGCAGACCCTGCAGGCCAACACTCTACCGTTCGGTGCTGCACATCCGTCTCCATGGCCGGTACCGCCCGTCTCCCCACTCCAGGTTGTGTCCGCCGTTCTGCTCCATGGCCTCCGGTTTTCCACCACAGCCTATGGAGGCTGACAGAAGCCGAACCAACCTTGCGTGCGTCATAATAGGAAGAGCATTCCCAGAGTCAAGGCCGTGTGTCAAGATGGAGGATGTCAAGTGTCCGATCGGGGATGACTGGGCTGGTGCAGGGTGTGGAAGCTATCGACATGGGCATCGGAAGCACCTAGCGAATCGGTCTTGCATGAGAACCAGAATTCGTGTACACTTCCTTTGATCGGCATAAGCCGAGCCTGGACAGGGAGGCGGACATGACTACCGCCACTGAGCAGGGCCAGTCATTGGGCGACGCCTCGCAGCACACGAGCCGCGAGTGGAACTGGCACCCGGATCTGCCCATCCCCAACTCCCCCGTATTCGCTTGGCCGCCGCGACCCTTGGAGGCGCTGCGCTGGCTGGCCAGCTATTGGCTGGCGCTGTCGATGATCGTGGTGGAGGTCATCACCGCCTGCGTGGTGTGGTACGCCCTGCAGCCTGACCCGCTGCGGGTGGCGGCGCTCGAGCCTGCGGCCATTGGCCTGATGTACCTGCGGAACCTGCTGCTCATGACTCTCGTCGCGGGCGGCCTGCACCTGTACCTCCACGCCTACCGCCGCCAGGGGCAGGAACGCCAGTTCGAGCACCGCGACCTTTCGCGCAGCAACAAGCGGTTCACCTTCAACCACCAGGTCTGGGACAACATCTTCTGGACCTGCGCCAGCGGCGTAACCATCTGGACCGCCTTCGAGGTGCTCTACATGTGGGCCTATGGCCACGGCTTCGTGCCGCTGGTCACCTTCGCCTCCAATCCGGTCTGGTTCGTGGCCTGGTTCGTGCTGATACCGCTCTGGTCGTCGATGCACTTCTACTGGGTCCACCGGCTTCTCCATTGGCCTCCGCTCTATCGGCTGGCGCACTCCGTGCACCACCGCAACGTCGTTATCGGCCCCTGGTCTGGCATATCCATGCACCCGGTCGAGCATCTTCTGTACTTCACGGCGGTGCTCATCCACTTCGTGGTGGCGTCGCATCCGGTCCACTTCTTCTTCCACATGCACCTGCAGACCCTCAACCCGGCGGCCTCCCACTCCGGTTTCGACGGGCTGATGTCGAAGGGGCAGAAGCAGATCGATCTGGGAGACTTCTTCCATCAGCTCCACCACCGCTACTTCGAGTGCAACTACGGGACCGCCGAAATGCCGTGGGACAAGTGGTTCGGGACGTTCCATGACGGCAGCGATAAGGCCCAGGCCCACATCAAGGAGCGCAGGGCGGCGCGCCACCCCTGATGGCAGACCGTGACAGCACTCCGCGCATGAAGCCTGGTCTGATGCAGGCGGGCGCCTGACCATGTCCGACGCCCGGACGCCTGGAAGCATCGACGATGCTCACACTCTGCTGGCGGGGGCGGGGTACGTGCCTGACCGCCCTCTGGCTACGGTGGTGTATCTGTCTCTGGCCCTTGACCGACCTTTGTTTCTCGAAGGAGAGGCAGGAGTCGGCAAGACCGAGGTTGCGCTGGCGCTGGCCAAGGCGCTTGGGCGCCGCCTGATTCGTCTCCAGTGCTACGAGGGGATCGATTCGTCGGGCGCCGTCTACGAGTGGAACTACCCCGCCCAGATGATCGCCATTCGGCTTGCGGAAGCGGTCCCGGACGGCGAGTCCGCTGGCCGCGCCGCGCTGGAGAACGACGTGTTCTCCGAGCGGTTTCTGATTCGCAGGCCGTTGCTGGAGGCGCTCTCCCCCCAGGACGACGGACCGCCAGTGCTGCTGATCGACGAGATTGACCGCGCCGACGAGCCCTTCGAGGCGTTTCTGCTGGAGGCGCTGTCCACCTTTCAGGTAACCGTGCCCGAGCTGGGCACCATTGCCGCTGCCGACCCTCCGATGGTGATCCTAACCTCCAACCGTACCCGCGAGGTGCACGATGCCCTGAAGCGACGCTGCCTCTATCACTGGATCGACTTTCCCAGCGCAGACCGCGAGCTTGCAATTCTGCAGGTGCGGGCACCGGAGGCCGCCGAATCGCTGGCGCGGGAGATCGTGGCGTTTGTGGGCGGCCTTCGGGCGGAGGACCTGTTCAAGCGGCCAGGGGTCGCCGAGTCCATCGACTGGGCCCGGGCGCTGACCGCCTTGGACCGGAAGTCCTTGGACCCCGATTCGGTCGCCGCCACGCTGGGCGCGGTGCTCAAGTATCAGGACGACATCGCCAGCGTCCGCGACGGGGATCTGGAGACGCGAATCGGTCAGGCACGCCAGTCTGTCCAGCGGCCAGCTTGACAGGGGTACTGGAAGCTGCTCTCGTGTTGGTGTCGACGGGCAGATGCCCGCACAGGACTGCGGTAGGGAGAAGGAAACCATGGCGGAAGCAGCGAAATCAGAGCCTTACGACCCTTTGGAAGAGGTGCGGGTGCTTACTGACGCAGGGATGCCAGAAGGGCAGGCAAAGGCGGTGGCTCGTTGGCATTCTCGCGTTCATGCGCAGTATGTCGAGAAAGGAGAGGATGTGATTGTCCAGCATAGCGAGGTCAGTGACATCGATAGGAAATTTGACGAATTGCAAGAATGGATGGAGAAGGCTCTCGATAATTTTGGAGAGAGAATTTGTCTCATGATCAAAGAGTCGCTCCGCGAAAGCGAAATCAAGCTTGAGCACGGTATCCGCAGAGTCGTGATTGTTATATGGGTTGCGGCCAGTCTGACAATCGCGTCGTTGGGTATAGCAGCCGCGGTGCTATCGACGCAGTCGTAGCGTACCCAATATCCCCAGCGGGCAGCGTCGCCGCCTGCCACGCGCAACGCGACGCGCGGTTTATTTTGGCTGCGTGGCCCCCAGTTCAGCGTTCGCTTCCAACCTCGCCCACTTCGGGCGGGCGTTGCGTGCTGCCGGTCTTCAAGTAGGCACTGGCCGCATTCTTGGCTTCGTGCGCGCCGCCGCCACCGCTAGCTTCATGCGCCGCGCCGCCTTCCCTTTGATGCTTCACTCATGCAAATTACGGACGCATCCGGTCACCCTAACGGAAACATCCGGTCACAAATTACGACGGCATCCGGTCACCCCTAGCGGGGTCCGTGCGTATCGCCACGGCGATTCTGGGCGAGGCGGAAGCTATCCCTGAGGCGGAGGGAGTCGAGGTGGATGCCTTGCTGACTTGGTCGGCGGAGGAGTTCCTGCGTACCAAGGAATTCGAGCAGATGACGGCCGAAGAGGAACGCAGAGCCAGGCGAATGGTGGCCAGCCTAATGCCGCCCGCGCCGCCTATCGTCCCGCCAGATCCACCCGTCGCCGGCGGACAGTGTCCGACTGGGAGGGCGGCAAGCAGATCGGCGATCCGCTGCGGGAGTACACCCGCGACTGATAGCGGTGGATGCAGGCGTCGTGGCCGCCGAATCGCTGGCGCGGCGGGCGCGGCGTTATGGGCGGTCGTTGGGCAGAGGATCTGTTCAGGCGGCCCGGGTCGCCGAGTCCATCGTCTGGGACCGGGTGCTGCCCGTCTTGGACCGGAGGTCCCTGGACTCCGATTCGGTCGCCACCGCGCTGGGGCGGTGCTCAAGTACCAGAACAACATCGCCAGCGTCTGCGATGGGGACCTGGAGACGCGAATCGGCCAGGCGCACCTGTCTGACCAGAGACCAGCTTGACAGGGGTACGGGATGCTGCTACCGTGCTGGCGTCGATGGGCATACGCCCGCGCAGGACAGCGGCATGGAGGATGGAGCAATGGCTGGAGCAGCACACGCGGAGTCGTATGACCCCTCGGACGATGAGAGGGATCTCACTGACGCAGGTATGCCAGAAGGGCAGGCAAAGGCGGTGGCGCGCGGGCATGATCGTGCGCATTCAAGGCTTGTCGTAGTCAAGGATGATGTCGACAAACAGTATGATGCCATCGGCATAAGATTTGACAAAATCGACAATCAGTTTGAATACTACAAACTGAGATTTGAGAATATCGACCAACGGTTCGACAACGTCGACCAACGGCTTGATAACGTCGACCAGCGGATCGATGGGATCGACAAGCGGATTGATGGGATTGACAAAAAAATCGACGATCTCAAAGAGTGGATGGATAGAGCTCTCAAGGATCTAGAAGAGAAGATTCACTTGAGGCTCGATGCCAAGATGGAGCGCGGATTCAACGGAATCTTGAAGGTGATCATTGGTGCGACAGGTGTCTTACTCGGGGCGTTGGGTGCAGCTGTCGCGGTCCTGCTGTCGCAGTTGTAACGTCCTCCAGTATCCCAGCGGGTAGCGATGCAACCTAACTGCAGGCTGCACCAAGAGCGGGTTCTCTTGACGGCGGCAGTCTCCAGTTCCACGTTCGCCTCCAACCTCGTCCACTTCGGGCGGGCTCTGCGCGAAGCCGGCCTCCCAGTGGGCACCGGCCGCATACTTGGCTCCGTGCGCGCCACCGCCACCGCAGGCTTCATGCGGCGCGATGACTTCTACTGGGTGCTTCATGCCTGCCTGGTTTCGCGGGCGGAGCACCGGCCTGTGTTCGACCGTGCCTTCGCCATGTTCTGGCGGGATCCCGAAGCCCTGGAGGATGCGCTTGCGCTGATGGGGGCGGGGCTTCGCGTGCCTCCCGCCGAGGAGTCGCCGCCAGCAGGGTCGGCGCGTACCGCCGCGGCGATTCTGGGCGAGGCGGAGGCTGCGCTGGAGGCGGAGGGTACCGAGATCGAGGTGGACGCCTCGCTGACCTGGTCGGCTGAGGAGATCCTGCGCACCAAGGACTTCGAGCAGATGACCGCCGAGGAGGAACGCAGGGCAAGGCGCATGGTGGCCAGCCTGCGGCTGCCTGCACCGCCCGTCGTTTCGCGACGGCTCCATCCGTCGCCGAGGGGGCGGGTGCCTGACTGGCGGGCGGCCATGCGCGCTATGGCCGCAGGCAAAACGGGCCGGCCCCGCTACCGGGCGCGCAGCAAGCGAGGACCGGACTTGGTGGCTCTGTGCGACGTATCGGGGTCGATGGGTGGCTACAGCCGGATGCTGCTGCACTTTCTGCACGCGGTTTCCAACAGCGGCCGCAGGGACTGGGGACGGGTGCACAGTTTTGTCTTTGGCACCCGCCTCACCAACATCACCCGCTATCTGCGTGCCCGTGACGTTGACGAGGCGCTGGCCCGGGTGGGAGCCGAGGTGCCCGATTGGGAGGGCGGCACGCGAATCGGCGACGCGCTGCGGGAGTTCAACCGCGACTGGTCGCGGCGGGTGCTGGGGCAGGGCGGCGTGGTACTTCTGCTTACCGACGGACTCGACCGCGGCGACAGCCGGCAGCTGGCGGCCGAGGCTGAGCGTTTGCGTCTTGCTTCGCGCTGTCTAGTCTGGCTCAATCCCCTGCTGCGCTGGGAGGCGTTCGCGCCCAAGGCACGGGGCGTCGCTGCGCTGCTGCCGCAGGTAGACCGGTTCTGCTCCGCCCACAGCATCCAGTCCCTCGAGGAGCTTGGGGCAGCGTTCGCCGGTGCGCTGGCCGGCGGCGAGAGAGAGCGGATGCTTGGTTTGCTGCGGGAAGAGCATGACGCCAGCCGCGCGGCGCCCGTTTAGCGACAGGCGTAAAGATGGCGGGGAGGGCGGCAGAGCCGACATTTCCGCTCAGGCGAGGATCTGTCCTCCACGCTTCACCGCTACGTCCTGGTGTATAGTCAGCACCTGCCGCAGGCCGCCCTCAAGGGAAAAACGCCGATGCAGGAGATGATGGACCGGTACCGATCCCGCCCCGACTGCTTCGTGAAACCGCCCTGCAATCTGCCGGTACGTGACAGGTAGGGACATGTTTCTGGTTTGCGGCGAAGCGCTGTGGGATCTGTTCGAGGCGCCGGGTGATGGCGGCTTGGCTTTCGACGCCCGCATTGGCGGCTCTCCCTTCAACGTAGCCGTCGGGCTGGCCCGTCTGGGGCAGACGTCTGCTCTGTTCACCGGCGTTTCCCGCGACCCTTTGGGCCAGCGGCTGGTCGACGCGCTGGAGGGGGAGGGCGTCCACACCAACCTGCTGCTGCGCCAGACCAACCCCACCACGCTGAGCGTCGTCTATCTGGGCCGGCACGGCGAGCCCGAGTACCAGTTCTATGGCCAGGACGCCGCTGACCGGGTGATTCGCGAGGCTGACCTTCCCGAGATCAGAGAGGATGTCTGGGGCATTCATGCCGGCTCCTACTCGCTGGCGGTCGAACCGGTGGGCTCGGCGCTGCTGGCTCTCTTTGCCCGCGAAAAAGGGCGGCGGCTGCTGGCCATCGATCCCAACGTCCGCCTCAACGTCGTGCCTGACCGCGGCGTCTGGCGGTCGCAGCTGGCGGGATTTCTCGCCTACGCCGACGTGGTCAAGGCCAGCGTCGAGGACGTGGCTCTGCTCTATCCGGGCGTAAAGGCCGACGAGGTTGCCGGGGGCTGGCTGGAGTCGGGCGTGGGACTCGCGGTCGTCACCCATGGCCCGGAAGGCGCGGAGGCTTTCTGGCGCGGCGGCCGCGTCAAGGTCCCCGGCGTTCGGGTGCAGGTGGTGGACACGGTGGGGGCGGGCGATTCGTTCCAGGCCTGCCTGATCGCCGGTCTCGCCGAGGCGGGAGCGCAGACGCGCCCGGAATTGGACGCTCTTGATGGCGGGACCGTCGAGGGGATTGTCAGGCGGGCGGTGTCCGCCTCGGCGATAGCCTGCGCGCGGCGCGGGGCCGATCTGCCGCGGCGGGAGGACCTGCCCGCCGATGAAGCCGAGGAGGCGGCCTGATGGCGGCCCGAGTCGTACCCGTCGAGGCGTTCGACCTGGTGGTGGTGGGAGGCACCGGCGACCTCGCCCGGCGCAAGCTGATACCGGCGCTCTATCACCGCATGCGGGACCGGCAGATGCCGCCGGAAGCCCGCGTCATTGGCGCGGCGCGCTCGCCCATGGAGGCGGAGGCGTACCGCAGTCTGGCCGCCGAGTCGCTGGACGCCCATGTCGCCTCGGCGGACCTCGACCCGGAGTGCCGCAGGCAGTTTCTCGCCGCGCTCGACTATGTGGCGCTGGACGTCGAGGCGACCGAGGGGTGGCAGGAGCTGCGCGGGCGCCTGCCCGACGCCCCAGGCAGGCCGAGGGCCTACTACCTGTCCGTCGCGCCGGCGCTGTTTGCCCCGGTTGCCGCCCGCTTTGCCGAGGTGGGCCTGGCGGGAGGCGACGCCCGCATCGTGGTGGAGAAGCCGCTGGGCAGGGACCTGGCCTCGGCCACCGCGCTGAACCGCGACCTGGCCCGGCATTTCGACGAGCGCCACATCTACCGAATCGACCACTATCTGGGCAAGGAGACGGTGCAGAACCTCATGGCGCTGCGGTTTGCCAACGCGCTGTTCGAGCCGCTGTGGAACGCCCGCCACGTCGACCACGTCCAGATCACCGTCGCCGAAAGCATCGGCGTCGACGGGCGCGGGGCCTACTACGACTCCATGGGGGCGATGCGCGACATGGTGCAGAACCACCTGCTGCAGCTGCTCTGCCTGGTCGCCATGGAGCCGCCCTACCACTTCGAGCCGGACGCCGTGCGCGACGAAAAGCTCAAGGTGCTGCGCGCCCTTGCTCCCCTGGACGGGGCGGAGGCGGCGGTGCGCGGGCAGTATGCGGCCGGCGCGGACACTCCCGGCTATCTCGACGACGTCGGGCGGGACAGCAGCAACACCGAGAGTTTCGTGGCCATCCGCGCCGAGGTGGAAAACTGGCGGTGGTCGGGCGTGCCCTTCTATCTGCGCACCGGCAAGCGGCTGCGGTCGCGGGTATCGGAGATCGCCATCGTCTTCCGCGAGCCGCCGCACTCGATCTTCCCCGACTCATCGGGCGACCCCCATCCCAACGTGCTGACGATTCGCCTGCAGCCGGACGAGGGCATCAAGCTGGGCATGACCGTCAAGGAAACCGGGCCGGGCGGCATGCGCCTTGCGCCGGCGCAGCTGGACATGACGTTCGCCGACGCCATGGGCGACGTGCGCATGCCGGACGCCTACGAGCGGCTGGTGATGGACGTGATTCGCGGCGACCAGACGCTGTTCATGCGGTTCGACGAGGTGGAGGCGGCCTGGATGTGGATCGACCCCATCATCGACGCCTGGGAGAGGCGCGGCGACCGCCCGTCGATTTACGAACCGGGGTCCTCAGGACCGGAGGACGCCCTTATGCTGATGCATCGCGAGGGCCGCCGCTGGAGGGAGATTGCAGCATGAGCGCGAGGCCGTACCGGTGGGATATCTACCACACCCGGGACCAGCTGGCGGAGGGGTCCGCCAAGTGGATCGCCGCCCAGCTGGAGCGCCATCTAGGTGCTGGGGGTACGGCAAGCCTGGCGGTGCCGGGCGGCTCGACGCCCGGGCCGATGCTGCGGCGTCTGGGAGAGGCTGATATCGACTGGGAGCGCGTCGTGGTGACCCTGACCGACGAACGGCGGGTGCCGGTGGACTCGGAGCGCTCCAACCAGCGCATGGTGCGGGAGACTCTGCTTGCCGGCAGGGCCGCGGCGGCGCGGTTTGTGCCGCTTCATCTTGAGGGCATGGATGAGGAGGCGGAGATGGAGGCGGTATGCGCAAGTCTGGAGCGGGACGCTCTGCCGCTGTCCGTAGCCGTGCTGGGCATGGGAGACGACATGCACACGGCGTCGCTGTTTCCCGGATCCGAGGACCTCGACGCGGCGCTGGCGGACGACGCGCCGCCGGCCATGGCGGTGACCGCCGAGGCGGCTCCCGAACCCCGTATCACTCTTTCGGCGCGGACTCTGATGGCTGCCGAGCGGTATCTGCTGATCGCGGGAGAGGACAAGCAGCTGGTACTGGAGCGCGCCGAGGAAATCGGTGACCCTCGCCTGGCGCCGATATGCGCGGTGATCGACGGGGCTGCGGTGCACTGGGCGCCATAGAGGGAGACGGGCGATGAACGAAACCATCGAGGCAGTCACCGAGCGTATCAAGCGGCGGTCGCGGGAAACCCGCGCAGCCTACATGGAGCGCTGCCGCCGCGCCATCGAGGCGGGGCCGGCCCGGGCCCATCTCTCCTGCGGCAACATGGCCCACGCGACGGCGGCCAGCGGCGGTGACCGGGCTGCCATCGCCGGCGAGCGCGGCGGCAACATCGGCATCGTCACCGCCTACAACGACATGCTGTCGGCCCACCAGCCCTTTGAGCGGTTTCCCGGCCTGATCAAGGAGGCGGCCCGCGAAGCGGGCGGTACCGCCCAGGTGGCGGGCGGCGTGCCGGCCATGTGCGACGGCGTGACCCAGGGCCAGCCGGGAATGGAGCTGTCGCTGTTTTCGCGTGACGTCATCGCCCTAGCTGCGGGCGTGGCGATGTCCCACAACTGCTTCGACGCCGCCATCTATCTGGGGGTGTGCGACAAGATCGTCCCCGGCCTGGTCATGGCGGCGGCGAGTTTCGGGCACGTGCCGGCGGTGTTCGCGCCGGCCGGACCGATGACCTCGGGCATGGGCAACGACGAGAAGGCCAAAGTGCGGCAGCAGTACGCCCGGGGCGAAATCGGCCGCGACCGGCTGCTGCAGGCGGAGATGGCCTCGTATCACGGCCCCGGCACCTGCACCTTCTACGGCACCGCCAACACCAACCAGATGCTGATGGAGTTTATGGGGCTGCACCTGCCGGGGGGGACGTTCGTCAATCCCGGCACGCCGCTGCGCGACGCGCTGACCCGAGAGGCGGCCAGGCGGGCGCTGGCGATCACGGCGGGGAGCGACGCGTTCACCCCCGCATGCGAGGTGCTGGACGAGCGGGCTTTCGTCAACGGCATCGTCGGCCTCAACGCCTCTGGCGGATCGACCAACCTGGTGCTCCATCTCGTCGCCATGGCGCGCGCCGCCGGGGTACTGCTGGAATGGCGGGACATGGAGGAGATTTCGGCCGCCACCCCGCTGATCGCCCGCGTCTATCCCAACGGACTCGCCGACGTGAACCACTTCCACGCCGCCGGCGGGCTGGGCTGCATGATCGGCGAGCTGCTGGACGCGGGACTGCTGCACGAGGACGTCAAGACAATCGCGGGGCCGGGGCTGCGCCGCTACACCCGGGAGGCGAAGCTGCAGGACGGCAGGCTGGTCTGGGTCGACGGCGCGGGCGCAAGCCTGAACGAGGACATTCTGCGGCCGGTGAACAATCCGTTTCAGCCAACCGGCGGGCTGAGCCGGCTGACGGGCAATCTGGGCGAGGCGGTGATCAAGGTGTCGGCGGTCAAGCCCGAGCGCCGCCGCGTCGAGGCGCCGTGCCGGATTTTCCATGGACAGGGGGAGGTCAAGGCCGCGTTCGAGGCGGGCGAGCTGGACCGGGACGTGGTGGTGGTGGTGCGGTTTCAGGGACCCGAGGCCAACGGCATGCCCGAGCTGCACGCGCTGACTCCTCCGCTAAGCGTGGTCCAGGACCGCGGCCACAGCGTGGCGCTTGTGACGGATGGACGCATGTCGGGCGCGTCCGGCAAGGTGCCGGCGGCCATCCATCTCACGCCGGAGGCGGTAGGAGGCGGGGCGATCGCCCGGCTGCGCGACGGCGACGTGGTGCGGCTCGACGCCGAGGCCGGAACGCTGGAAGCCCTGGTGGACGGGGAGGAGTTTGCCGCCCGCGAGCCCGCTCAGGCCGATCTTGCCTCCTGCCAAGAGGGCGTCGGGCGGGAGATGTTTGCGGCGTTTCGCCGCAGCGTGGGCGCCGCCGGCGATGGCGCGGCGGTGATCGTGTAGAGAGCGCGGCGATGGCCCACGCGAAGGAATGGCGGGAAATACGCAGGCAGGCGAAGCGGCTGAAGGCGATACCGCTTGCCAAGATGCTGTTTCAGGACCCGAAACGGGTGAAGCAGCTGACCTATACGCTGGACGACCTGACGCTGGACCTGTCGAAGGAGAAGCTCGACGCCGATGCCATGAATGCCCTGCTTGCGCTGGCGAGGGCGGCGAAGGTGGAGCGCTGGCGCGACCGCATGGCGGCTGGAGCGAAGATCAACGAATCAGAAGGCCGGGCAGTACTGCACATGGCGCTGCGCGGCAGCGTGCGAGCGCCGAAAGGCGACGACGTCGATGGCGAGCTGCAGCGGTTTCTGGAGTTTGCGGGGGCGGTGCGCGGAGGCGAGATCAAGGGAAAGGGCGGCGGGTACGAGGATGTGGTCAACATTGGCATCGGCGGATCGGACTTGGGGCCGCGCATGGCGATGGCGGCGCTGAAGCCGGTTGGCGGCGGTGGCGTAGGGGTGCATTTCGTGTCCAACCTCGACAGCGTGGAGATGATCGGCACGCTGGCTGGCCTGGATCCCGAGAGGACGCTGGTGATCGTGTCCTCCAAGACGTTTACCACTCTGGAGACCCTGTCCAACGCAAAGCTGGCGGCTGAATGGCTGGGACCGCTGGCGAAAACGCAGATGGTGGCGGTATCCGCAAGCCCGGACAAGTGCGTCGAGTACGGCATATCGGAGGACCGGGTGTACCGCTACTGGAACTGGGTAGGAGGGAGATACTCGATCTGGTCGGCGGTGGGCCTGCCACTGGCGATAGGCATCGGCGCAGGGAAGTATCGCGAGTTTCTTGAGGGCGCTGCGGCGATGGACCGGCACTTCCTCGAAGCGCCTTTGGAGGAGAATCTGCCGGTCCTCTATGCCATGGCTGGAATATGGCGGCGCAACGCCATGGGCTGGCCCGCGGTAGCCCTGATTCCCTACGACCATCTGCTGGAGAAGCTGCCCGCCTATGTCCAGCAGCTGGACATGGAGTCGAATGGCAAGAGCGCGACGAGGACGGGCAAAGACGCGGGCGTCGCCACAGGGCCGACGATCTGGGGCGCGGCGGGCACGAACGCCCAGCACTCGTTTTTCCAGCATCTGCATCAGGGCACAGACACGGTGCCGGTGGATTTCATCCTTGCGGCGCGTACGCAGGGTGGCGACAGGCAATGCCATGACCGCCTTAGAAACAACTGCCTGGCCCAGGGAATGGCGCTGGCTCTGGGCAGGAATGAAGCGGAGACCCTGCGCGGGGACGGTGGCGACAAAGTGGACGAGAAGACGCAAAGACGCCTGGCGGCTGGCGCGACGATGCCGGGAGACCGGCCGTCGACAACCCTGCTGCATCGGCAGCTGGACCCGTACTCGCTGGGGCGCTTGGTCGCGCTCTTCGAGCACAAGGTGTTTGTGCAGGGTATCGTCTGGGGGCTGAACTCGTTTGACCAGCCGGGGGTGTCGCTGGGCAAGGCCATCGCGCTCTCGCTGGACGGCGAGTCTGGCGAGACGGAAGTGCCCGTTGACCACTCGACCAAAGCCTTGCAGGCGAGGTTGCGGGAGCTGGAGAAGTGACTAGACTGACGACTGCAGAGGTCTGCTCTCTCGCGCCGGTCATCCCGGTGATCGTTATCGACGATGCCGCGCACGCCGCGCCATTGGCGCAGGCGCTGGTGGCTGGAGGCTTGAGGGCGCTGGAAGTCACGCTGCGTACCCCGGTAGCCTTGGAGGCGATTCGGATCATGTCGGAAGCCGCGCCAGAAGCCGTGGTGGGAGCGGGCACCCTGCGGACGCCCGCCGATGTGGTGTCGGCCGTCGAGGCTGGCGCCAGGTTTGGGGTGTCGCCTGGACTGAGCCATGCGGCGCTGGATGCCGCCGAGGGGGAGGGACTGCCCATGATGCCTGGCGTAGCGACACCCTCCGAGGCCATGGCGGCCGCTGAGCGCGGACTGGAGGTGTTGAAGTTCTTCCCGGCGGAGGCCAATGGCGGCGTCGAGACCCTGAAGGCGTGGGCCGGCCCCCTGGTGGGGTTGAAATTTTGTCCGACAGGTGGCGTAACTGCGAGCAACGCCAAGGAGTATTTGATGCTACCCAACGTGATATGTGTTGGGGGGAGTTGGGTAGCGTCAAAATCAACAATGCTTGCCAAAAACTGGGACAAAATACAAACTGTATCAAGTGCGGCCACTGCAATTGACAAAGCAATTGTCTGCTGACAATTGGGTTGGTTGCTGAATATCTGCTGGGATGAACCGCAACATCAACAGAGATGGCTAGGCCGCACTTTGAAATGAATATGGGAGCACCGACCAATGACCGAAATTCGTTTTAAAGGAAAAGAGTTTGTGTACAATTACCACCTCGCGGTGCCGTTTTGCCCATTGGTTCCGGACAAAACGCGGGGGGTTGGTCCGGTAGACTTCAATGGAAACCTGATTATTGAGGGAGACAATTTGCGAGCACTAAAGGCTTTGATACCATACTATGCTGGCAAAGTTGACTGTATATATATCGACCCTCCATATAATACTGGTAACGAAGGTTGGTGCTATAATGACAATGTGAACTCCCCAATGATAAAGGCATGGATGTCGGAGAATCCAGTAACAATAGATGATGGATTGCGTCATGACAAGTGGTGTACGATGATGTGGCCTAGATTGCGGTTATTGTGTGAACTGTTACGAGATGATGGGTTGGTATTTGTATCAATTGATGACATCGAGAATAGCAAGTTAGTTGAAATGATGCGTGAAATTTTCGGGGAGGAAAGATATATAGGGCAATTTATTTGGAAGTCTCGGCAAAATAAGGACAATAGAAATATTAGTGGATTTTCAAATGATCATGAATACATTGTTGTATTCGGAAAATGCTTAAAGGGAGAATTACGACTTGAGAGTAATTTCAATAATGCGGACGATGACCATCGAGGAGCGTGGTCCAGCGGTAACTTGGTGGGATTGGCGTCTAAAAGTGAAAGACCAAACCTTCATTACGACCTGATCAATCCAGAAACGGGTGTAAACTATGGTTGCCCAGATCGTGGGTGGAGATATGGAAGGGAGTCCATGACAAAACTAATAGATGATAATAGAATTGTGTGGCCCAATAAAGTAACTGGAAGGCCGCGGGAAAAGGTATTCATGTCTGAGCTTGATAGCCACACAAATGTGTCTAGTGTATTGGACATTCCAATATATACAAAGGATGGGACTGAGTCATTGAAGAGTATATTTTCTGACAGAGTATTACCCTTTCCCAAGCCACCGGCAGTCGTGCAGTATTTAATACGCCAGCACCCAGATCCGGACGCTATTGTACTTGATTCATTTGCCGGTTCTGGTACCACCGCACAAGCGGTTATGGAGGCAAATTCAATGGATGGTGGAAACAGAAAATTCATTCTAGTAGAAATGGAGGATTACGCAGATAGTATAACAGCAGAACGAGCAAGACGCATAATTGGCGGTTACCAGTATTCTGGAAGAACAGAGGTTGAGTTGTACCGCAAGAACATTACGTGGTCAACCGTCGAAAAGTCTGAAAGGTTACTGAAAGAAATAAGTCAAATAGAATTTCTTCAAGGCGGAAAATATGATAAAATCGTTAAACGCGTATGTAGTGGTGATGTGGTCGTGTCTGGAGTCAATGAGGTTTCTGATTGGATGACTGGGTTGGGGGGAACATTTACCTACTGCACACTAGGAAACGATATAGACTTAGATGAGGTGTTGAGTGGTAAGGATCTGCCATCATACGAAAGTATCGGTGCCGTGTTGTTCCACATGGCAACTTTTACAGCATTCAATGCAGAAGAGGCAGTACCCGAAGAATACTATTTGGGAAAACACCAGGATACGCATATTTGGCTGATATATAAGCCAGACATAAATTGGCTCAGATCTGACGAGTCGGCGTTGACGTTGACTCTTGCGAAGAAGTTGGCGGAAACTGCACCGAATATGCGCCATTTGGTGTTCGCACCGTCAAAATATGTTAGCAGAGAGTACTTGGGGGAGCAAAATATCCCAGTGGAGTACGTATCTTTGCCCTATGCACTTTATCGCATTGAGCGAGGATAGGAAAATGTTTCGCGAATTGGAATATCAGCAGCGTGTTCTAACTGCCTTTGATTGCTTTATAGAGTACTTGAGGGAAGGAACTGTCACGGCTGAAAGGGTTGCTGAGGCTATGAAAGTCAGCTCAAAGCTTGATAGTTTTATGCCAAACTACGTTGAGGCGGTTTGGGAAGCGTTGCGTAGTGAAGGTAGGCTTCCAAGTGGGAGGCAGGGTATCCCATACTCGCCTAGAGCGGATGGTTGTGGGCGACCGGTTCCGAATGCAGTGCTGAAGGTGCCGACGGGTGGAGGAAAGACCTGGTTGGCAGTGAATTGTGTCTCCCGAATTCTAGGAAGTTACCTTGGTAAGTACAATGGCTTTGTTTTGTGGATAGTACCTAATGAAATTATATACAGCCAAACACGTGCACACTTGCGCGACAGGCAAAGCCCTTATCGTCAGACGTTGGAACGCTTATCGGCTGGCAATGTACTTATACTTGACAAGACAAGCAAGTTGTCAGTTCAAGATGTCGAAGAAAATTTGTGCGTTATGTTGTTGATGCTACAGTCGGCGAACAGGGAAACAAAAGAGACATTGAAGGTATTCCAGGATCGGGGTGATGTATATGGCTTTTTTCCATCGGATGGTAATCAGCTAGAGCATAGAGAGCTTAGTGGTATAATAAATAACTTGGATGTATATGGTGATGCTTTTCCGATAATTAAAGATTCACTAGGAAATGCACTTAGAATGATTAGGCCAGTTGTTGTGGTAGATGAGGGACATCGAGCAATATCGGAGTTAGCCTTCAATACATTATATGGATTTAATCCATGTTTTGTTTTGGAACTTACGGCGACTCCGCAAGATGTCTTGCCAAGAGCTGGAAAACGGCCCAGAAGAGGAAGGCCAGCAAATGTTTTAATTGAAGTATCCGGTAAAGAACTTGATCGTGAAGGAATGATAAAGATGCCTCTAGTTTTGGATTCTAGAAGCGGAAGTGACTGGAAATCAACACTGAATGTTGCTTTGACGAAATTGGAAGAAAAAAATGCTGCTGCGGTGGAGTATCGTTCAGAGACAAATCAGTATATTCGACCAATTTTGTTAGTTCAAGTAGAGCGTACTGGCAGTGACCAGCGTGACTCAGGTTACTTGCATGCGGATGATGTTAAGGAATATCTGCTTACTGTTGGATTTGACCAAACAGAAGTCGCGATTAAATCATCAGAAGTAGATGAGTTGAAGCAGCCAGAGAACCAAGATTTGCTCTCACCAACAAACAGAATTCGTATTATAATTACGAAGAAAGCGTTGCAGGAAGGGTGGGACTGCCCTTTTGCGTATGTTTTATGTAGTCTAGCATCAAGCACAAGCAATACTGCGATAACGCAGTTAATTGGGCGTATATTGAGACAACCTTATGCAGTGAAGACGGGTGTTTCTGAGCTGGATGAGTGCTATGTGGTTACGCAACATGAGAGTACAAGGAGGGCGGCAGATATAGTACGAAGAGGTTTGGAAAGAGAAGGGCTTGGTGATTTAACAATGCAAGTTCAGCAAGAGGATGAACAAATTGCAGGAAGTGAGACAGAAGTAGTTGGAAGGAGAAGAGAACATCAATCAACTGAAATATTTTTACCGAAGATATTGGTTTCGGACAATGGTGAAGTTCGTGATATAGATTACGAAACAGATATTCTTTCGATGCTTGACTGGCGCAAATTCAATCCAGTGTCAATAGCGGAACGCATTTCGTTGAATGGACATTTCGGGGCAAAACAATTGCAAAGAATACACATAGGAGAGGGCGAAGAAGAGCATTTTGTAGGAGAGAGTATCAGTACAGTTCAAAGCGAGTCGGAGTTTCCAATGGTACACGCGGTTCGAATGATACAAGACATAGTACCAAATCCATTTGTTGGATACACCATAGTCGAGAAGTTTGTAAAGCGCTTAAATGATCGAGGGATCGGGGGGGCGAAATTGGGAAATGTTGCTGGATTCGTGGTAGATGCACTAAAAAATAGTTTGGAAAGTGAACGAATGCAGATGGCGGAAGAAGTGTTTAGGGATAGCCTGAAGAGAGGCAAAATACAGTTTAGGTTAAGAATGGATGGAAAAAATTGGAGAATGCCTTTAGAACTAAAAAGAGTTTCGAATTTGAATAAGCCGAGGCAATTAGTGGGTGCGGACGGCAGTGCGTTGGAGCGCAGCCTATTTTCGCCAATTTACGAAGAAGAGTTGAATTCTGACGAGAGAGATGTTGCGGTGTATTTGGACAGCAACAAGGCATTGAAGTGGTGGCACAGAAATGTTGCGCGCACCCATTACGGGCTACAAGGGTGGAAGCGGGAGAAAGTATATCCGGACTTTGTATTCAGATCAAGGAAGAACAGAACAGAAGACTGTATTACAGTACTTGAGACAAAGGGAGATCACCTGGATAACGATGATGCGAAGTATAAACGAAATTTACTGAAATATTTGACAGAAGAATTCAAGTGGGATGACAGTGTTCCGGCAGGAGAGTTGCAGCTTGTGAAGAATACAGGAGAAACAGTGTGCTGCAAGTTGATATTGATGAGTGAATGGAGAACGAGTTTAGCAAAGCACATAGGAGGAATGGAAGGAATGGAAGATTGAAATATTGGAAAAATTACATAGTATCATTGTTGTTTCACGGCGAAGCGTTTTCTTGACACAGTGCTACTGAATATGCATACAGATGAGTATGTACTAATTCGAAAATAGAAAGTATGTATACGCTTGAATACCTCACGCATCAAGTATATGACATCGGGTGTTTCGACACAGGAGTTGACAGAAACACGTTATCATTCTTGGAGGCAACCCCGTCTTTACCACCAAATGTCTCAAGTAGATTGGAAGTAGATTGGCTAAATCTTCAAGCGCCATACGATGCACCGCATCTGTATCAACAACGTAGCGCAAACCAGAGTTCGCAAAGTTCAGCAGCATAAGCAGCCTGGCGTCCTTGGACTCCTTGCCTTCCTCCAACGGATCAATCTCCATGAAAAACACCTGGTCCTCGTAGCCAGGATAACGGACGATCTTCAGCGGAAGCGTCCGAAACATGTACATCCCCGTGATCGACGACCAGTCGTGGTATTCGCTAAACACCCTGCGGTCCGCCTCCGGGTCCTCCATCCGTGCAGTGAGGCTCTCGCCTGGCAGGTCGCTGTCATCCGGATGCCGTTCCTCGCCGGCAAACTCGGTCAACGTAGGATGCAGGTCTACCAGGGATACGGGCGTCTTCACCTCCACTCCGGCGGGTATCTCCGGCCCGGCCATCATCAGGGGCACTGCCGCGGAGTCGTCGTACATCACCGACTTTCCCCACATTCCGCGGTTGCCGAGGCTCTCGCCATGGTCCGACGTGTAGATCACGCGGGTGCTGTCCATGAGGCCGTTCTCGGCCAGCGCTTCCAGGATCAGGCCGACATTGTGGTCGAGGAAGCTGCACAGGCCGTAGTAAGCCTGTATCGCGACGGGCACTGTTTCTGGCGTGAAGTAGTCGTCCATGTTGGACGAGTAGCGGTACGCGTCGATCACGGGATGCCTGGGGCGTTCCTCCTCCTCGTACTGCCTGGGCGATGGCAGGTCCACGCCATCGTAGAGGTCGTAGTACTCCTCCGGGGCAATCAGGGGATAGTGCGGCGCGACGTATCCCACAAAGAGCGTCCATGGCTTGCCGCGCGGCTTCGTCGCCTCTTGGGCTATCCAGTCGCAGACGTGGCGGGTGATTGACCGGTCGTACTTCGTGTACGTGCTCTCTCCCCGGCCGATCTGCGTTGCAAACTCGTCGGTGCTGGGCATGCGCACCGGCGGGTCGCGCAGCAGGGCATACGGAAACCCCACTCCCTCATGCACGTGCATGGGTGCAATTTCCCGGCTGAAACCGTTGTCGTCCTCCGCGCTGCGGAAGTGCAGCTTGCCTATCGACACCACCTCATGGCCGGCGTCCCGCAGCCTTCCGTTCCATCCTTTCGGGGCGCCGCAGTAGGGCGTGGCGCTGTCCCACAGGCGGGTCTGGTGCGGGTAGCGGCCCGTGATCATCGACGCTCTCGATGGCACGCATCCCGGCGAGTTGCAGTAGGCGTTGCGATACAGCGCTCCCCCGCCGGCGATTCGGTCGAGGTTGGGGGTCTTCGCCCATGGGTTTCCATAGCATCCAAGCACGTTGCGGTTGTGCTCGTCCGACATGATCAGGACGGTGTTGGCGGGCTGCACTTCTCGATATCTCCCATCTGCGCCCGCGGCTGTCCCCATCGTCGGCCCGCTGGCTCGCTGCGCCACTTCTACCCCCATTCGCTGCGCTGGCAAAGACCCGCTCCTGTTTGCCTGCGGTGTCTGGCTGCAGAGTGGCGCAGCCACCATCCTGCCAATGGCCGCACCGCCGCCGCCCGCGGTCTCGCCTGATATCCTGCCTCGCAGCCGCCTGTTTCCGCTTGGCGTTCCGCTGCGCGGTCTCGCCACTCTTGCCTCCACCAGCCCCATCCGCACGCCAGCGCCAGCGCCGTCCGTTTGACTCCCGCCGACGGCTTCACCACTCTTGCGCCCAATCTCAGGGAGGATGGCGATAGATCGCGCATGTTCAGAGGCGACCTCATCCATCAGTTCAGCAATGTCGGGCATCTTTCGCCTGGCCGCACCTTCCCCGGATTCGTCCGGCGGGAGGACTCTATGCGAGTCCGTCTCGGCCCTCGCGAGGCTCGCCGCATCGAGATGCGGGAGGGCGACATGCTCTCATTGGATGCGCCCGGCCAGACGGTTTCGCTGCTTGCCTACGACGGCCGCGGCAGGCCAGCCATGGACCTGCTTGACACAGTACCGTCCAATTCCGTCGATGCTGACGACTTCGACAGCGCCGAGCTTCTCGGCTGGGTCGCCTCCCAGGGCGGCGTCTGGAACGGCGACGTTCCCTGCGCGGCGGTGGACGGCGGCGACGGTTTTGTCGCCCTCAAGGCGCGGTCTGCCTGCACCGTCTGGGCGCTGCGTCCCCATTCCGCCAGCCAGCTTGTCTGCGATGCCGCCCCCGGCGAGGCGACGCTGTCCCTTCGGCCAGCGGGAGGCGGCAACGCCACCCCCTTGCCGCAGCCTCTCGGCGAGGTACGCGACGAGTTCACGATCGAGCGCGGCACGGCCAAAGCCTATGCCGTCGAGCGGGGAGAGGTGGTGCAGATCATCGACGTCGAGGGCCAGCAGTGCTCCGACTTCATGGCCTTCCGCGCCGACGGCCTCGACCGCGGCGAGGAGTGGATGATCGACAGCACCGCCACCCGCTCCATGGTGCGCCGGGCCTATCCGGGGCCGGGACCGATCGACAAGTTCTTCGACCGCGACATGCGCCCGCTGCTGAGCGTCGTGCAGGATACCTGCGGGCGGCACGACACTTTCGGCCTGGCCTGCACCGCCCGCGGCTACGAGGAGCGGGGCTTTCCCGGCCATCTCAACTGCTCCGACAACATGTCCGGCGCGCTTGCTCCCTACGGCGTCGCCCGCCGCGCCGCCTGGCCCGCGGTAAACTTCTTCTGGAGCACCTGGGTCGACCCCGACAGCCACAGCATCCTGACCGAGGAAAGCCACTCCCGGCCGGGGGACTGGGTGGCCATGAAGGCGCTGGACCGTCTAGTCTGCGTCTCCACCGCCTGCCCGGACGACATCGATCCCATCAACGGCTGGAACCCCACCGACGTCCATGTGCGCATCTACCGGCCGGACGCGCCGATTCGCCGCGCCGTGGCCTACCGAGAGAAGGAGGACTCGCCGATGTCGATCAGCCGGGAAAGCGCCTTCCATTCGCGCACCTCGCGCCTGACGGAGCAGTACCAGCCCGCCCGCGACCTCTGGCTGCCGGTGACGTTTCCCTCCCACGGCACGCTTGGCGAGTACTGGGCATGCCGCGAGCGGGCGGCGCTTCAGGACATGAGCTCGCTGCGCAAGTACGACATCGTCGGCCCCGACGCCGAGCACCTTCTGCAGCGGGCCATGACCCGGGACATCGCCCGGCTCGCCGTGTGGCGCGGCGCCTACGCCCTGATGTGCGACGAGGCGGGGTCGGTGATCGACGACGGCACCCTGTTCCGGCTGGCGCCGGACCTGTTCCGCTGGTGCTGCGGCACGGAGGAAAGCGCCCGCGTCCTCTCGGCGCTGGCCGAGTCCGAAGGCTGGCAGGTGCGGGTCCACGGGCACGGCGGCGCGCTGCCCAACCTCGCGCTGCAGGGGCCAAAGTCCCGCGACGTCCTCAGCGGGCTTGTCTTCACCCAGCCAAGCGTTCCCTCCCTCGACAATCTCCGCTGGTTCGGCGTGACCGTCGCCCGCCTGCGCGACCGCGAGGGCGTCCCCTTCATGCTTGCGCGCACCGGCTACACCGGCGAACTGGGATACGAGCTGTTCTGCGCCCGCTCCCACGCCGAGGAGCTTTGGGACGCGCTGATGGAGGCGGGCGAGGAGCATGGCATCGCTCCCATGGGGTCGGCCGCCCTGGAGATTCTTCGCGTCGAGGCGGGCCTGATGGCGGCGGACGCGGAGTTCGCGCCGGGCGTCGACGCCCACGAGGCGGGGTTGGGCTTCGCGGTAGCGCAGAACAAAAAGGCGGAGTTCACCGGCCGGGCGGCCCTTGAGCGCAACGCCCGCGATCCCCGCCGCCGGCTGCGCGGCCTGCTGTTCAGCGGCGACGAGGCGCCCATCGCCGGAGCGCATGTCTACGCCGGCGAGCGGCCGGTTGGAGTCGTTACTTCGGCGGTGCGCTCGCCGATGCTGGAGCGGGCGGTGGCCATGGCGCGAATTGCCGTCGAGCACGCGGAAACGGGCGCGCAGCTGGAAGTCGGCCAGCTGGACGGGCGGATGAAGCGCCTGCCGGCGACGGTGGCGGACGTGCCATTCGTCGACCCGAAACGGGAAAGGCCCCGGGCATGACGCGGCGCGGGGCGGATGCCGGCGGAGACGGCCGTTGACTGGCTGCGTCGTCGAGCTGGAGCACGTGTGGAAGATCTTCGGCGCCCGCGCCGAGGAGGCCATGGCGGCCATTAACCGCGAGGGCATCGGCAAGCAGCAGGCCCTTGAGCGCTACGACGCCGTGGTGGGCGTGCGCGACGCCAGCTTCGGCGTGCCGGAGGGCGAGATCTTCTGCCTCATGGGACTGTCCGGCTCGGGCAAGAGCACGCTGGTGCGCCACATCAACCGCCTGATCGAGCCCACCGCCGGCGCCATCCGCATCCTCGGCGAGGACGTCGGGGCGATGAAGCCCGAGGCCCTGCGGGCCATGCGCGCCGAGAAGATCGGCATGGTGTTCCAGAACATGGCGCTGCTGCCGCACCGCTCGGTGCGCGACAACATCGGCTTCGCCCTCGAGCTGCGCGGCATGGACGCCTACCACCGCTCCAGGCTGGCCGACCGGGCGCTGGAGACCGTGTCGCTGCACGGCTACGGCGAC
>CAZPIN010000014.1:0-3651 GCA_964586735.1 uncultured Rhodobacterales bacterium
CCTTGTGGGAATGCGTACCTCAAAGCTGGACTGGCCTGCTGGTATATCCCTAGAAAAGCCATAGTTCGTTCCAAATGATTGGCCAGGGGCTCCACCGAAATAGTTTGACGTCGCCAGTACATGTGCGGAGTCCACAAGATACATCCTTACCTCAAGTTCACTGCTAGTATTGCCAGTTCGTTCAACGATGAATACAGCATCTTGCGTTTCTTGAATCGTATCTGTGGCTGCCCGAATGGATACCACAGGCAGCTGCGTCTGAGCGCTGGCGAGAGGGGCGGCAAGTGCTCCCACTATAAGCAGCGCCAGCGAAACCGGCACACTTGCCAGGGCTGCTCTCCGTCTTCCAGTCCATGGCACCGCTTCTATAGCAAATGGTGGTGCGCGAAACAGTTTGCCGTCCGGTACAGCGCCGCTTTGACCTCGGCTGGTGAGGCTGCTGCGGCGGTCCTTGTCGAAGGGAAGAACAAGACGGTTCAGATAGGACAACCAGCAAGAAATCACGAGGAACGTCTGGGCGAGAGTAGGCAAAACGAACGAGGAAACCAAAGATGCACCAATTTGCGGCAAAATCCTTGCAAGAACGCGTGGCAGGGCTGCCCACGGTCTGCTGAGCGGGCGTTCCGGGCGAAAAATCTCGCCCGGAACGCCCGACTCATCGTCGGTTCGCTGGAAAATGGGCCTGAGGAACATGATTCAACCCAAAATTAAATTCGGGGGGGGGGGGGCAAGGTTGACAGTGCCCCTGCGAGCGCTCGATGCGCCAAGAATGCGCTTGACCGAACCCGAGGCCGTACCCAGCGGCCAGACCGGCCCGATGCAGACCTCGGAGAGCGCCTCGAATCTGGCGCAGCCGACGCGCCCGCTGGTAGACGGGGGCAAGGCTGCCTTGCTGCTGCGCAGCGCGGCAGGTCTGTACGTGGCTGAGCGATTCGCGCAGAGGCCGTACATGATGGGTCCCTCAGTGTCCCTACCTACAAGATAGGATACAGAAGACTGCGGGAATGTCAATGGCGACCTTGGCGAGGCGGCATCGCAGGGTGATTCGCTATGGGCTGTCGACCTGCTCGCCCTTGACAGAGCAGAAGGATTCTCAGCAGCATCCCCAATCAGACTGGAGCGGCCCAAGGGCTGCGATGGCCAGAAGTGATTCGCCGTGGCCGAGGGTACCGATTCGCACAAGCACGACAGCGCCCTGCCTGAGCAGGCGCGGCCAGCGGGCTGTAGAGCCCCGAGTGCTGCCTTGGCGGCAGCCTCTATGGTCCCACTTGAGGACATGCGCTCCCTTAGACATGGCGGGCTGATGCGCGAGCGCGCCCGCTATGTCCCGTTTGCTTGTGCTTTGCCGCTCGCGGAGATGCGATGGCGGAGGGAGAGGGATTCGAACCCTCGATACCGCTCAACACGATATACACGCTTTCCAGGCGTGCGCCTTAGACCGCTCGGCCATCCCTCCGTGGCTCCAGCAGTATAGTCTGTGCTCCTCTCTCCGCAAGCTGGCCTCGTTGAGAGGCCGATGTTCGGGTAACATAGCGCCCGCAGCAGACGCCGCAAGGCAAGGGGCAGGCATCATGAAGCACATTCTCGAGGACCTCGACCGCCGCCGCCAGGCGGCGCGGCTGGGCGGCGGCGCGGACCGCATCAAGCAGCAGCACGGGCGCGGCAAGCTCACCGCCCGGGAGCGCATCGAGGTGCTGGTCGACGAGGACTCGTTCGAGGAGTTCGACACCTACGTAACCCACCGCTGCACCGACTTCTCAATGGGGGAGAGGCACATCCCCGGCGACGGGGTCGTCACCGGCTGGGGTCGGATCCACGGGCGGCCAGTCTACGTGTTCAGCCAGGACTTCACGGTGTTCGGCGGTTCGCTGTCGGAGACCCACGCCCAGAAGATCTGCAAGATCATGGACATGGCGGTGCGCAACGGCGCTCCCGTCATCGGCCTCAACGATTCGGGCGGCGCCCGCATCCAGGAGGGGGTGGCCTCGCTGGCCGGCTACGCCGAGGTCTTCCAGCGCAACGTCCTCGCCTCGGGCGTCGTACCGCAGCTCTCGGTGATCATGGGTCCCTGCGCCGGCGGCGCCGTTTACTCGCCGGCCATGACCGACTTCATCCTGATGGTGCGCGACACCTCCTACATGTTCGTCACCGGCCCCGACGTCGTGAAGACTGTCACCAACGAAGTGGTCTCGGCCGAAGAGCTTGGCGGGGCCAAGACCCACACGCAAAAGAGTTCCGTCGCCGACGCTGCCTTCGCCAACGACGTCGAGACCCTGCACCAGACGAGGCGACTGTTCGGCTATCTCCCCCTCAGCAACCGCACCCCGCCGCCGCGCTGGGAGACGGAGGACTCGGCTGATCGCGTAGAGGAGTCCCTCGACTCCCTCGTACCCGCCAATCCCAACTCCCCTTACGACATTAAGGAGGCCATCGCCAAGATCGCCGACGAAGGCGAGATGTTCGAGATCCAGGAGGAGTACGCCCCCAATATCGTCACTGGCTTCATCCGCATCGAGGGCCATCCGGTCGGGGTGGTGGCCAACCAGCCCCTGGTGCTGGCGGGTTGCCTCGACATCAACGCCAGCCGCAAGGCTGGACGCTTTGTGCGCTTCTGCGACGCCTTCTCCATGCCCATCCTCACCCTGGTGGACGTGCCGGGCTTCCTGCCGGGTACCGCTCAGGAATACGGCGGCGTCATCAAGCACGGCGCCAAGCTGCTGTTCGCCTTCGCCGAGGCGACGGTGCCCAAAGTCACCATCATCACACGCAAGGCATATGGCGGCGCCTACGACGTCATGAGCTCCAAGCACCTGCGCGGCGACGTCAACTACGCCTGGCCCACCGCCGAGATCGCCGTGATGGGGCCCAAGGGGGCGGTCGAGATTCTTTACCGCTCCGAGCTGGGCGACGAGGAGCGCATTGCCGAGCGCACCCGCGAGTACGAGGCCCGCTTCGCCAATCCCTTCGCCGTCGCCGAGCGCGGCTTCATCGACGAGGTGGTGCTGCCGCGGCACAGCCGCCGCCGCGTCGCCAACGCCTTTCGCTTCCTTCGTGGCAAGCAGCTCGAAAACCCGTGGAAGAAGCACGACAACATCCCCCTGTAGCGGACCGCCGTACCGCGCCGTGAAACAGCACCCATGCATCATCACTGCCGCCCGCATACCCGTCTAGGGCAGCTCCGGTCCGCATCGTGACTGCCAGCCGGGGAGCGGTAGCAGCCGGCCACGACCTGGTTGCGGACACCGTCTGCGACGTGCTTGGCGCGGGGGGCAGCGCGGGCGACGCCGCCGTCGCCGCCATGGCCATGGCCTGCGTCGCCGAGCCCGTGCTGGCGTCCTTCGGCGGCGGAGGATTCGCCATGGTGCAGCCCGCCGACGGCGAGGCGCGGGTCTACGACTTTTTCGCCCAGGCGCCCGGCCGCCACCCGCCGGATCCCGCCGACCTGGACTTCCGTCCGGTGCAGGTGCGGTTTGAGTCGGAGACTCAGGAGTTTCATGTCGGCTGGGGCACGGCGGCGGTACCGGGGATGGCAGCGGGGATGTTCGCGCTGCATCGGGACCTGGCCCGCATGCCGCTGCGCGAACTTCTCGCCCCGGCCATCGACCACGCGAAGCGGGGCGTGCCCCTCAACGCCGAACAGGCTTACTTCTT
>CAZPIN010000015.1:0-1740 GCA_964586735.1 uncultured Rhodobacterales bacterium
CCGGCGGGCGACAGTACGGTAAAGGTGTCCATTGGAACTGGCGGGCGGCAAGACGACCCCGAAGCCATAACCCTGACTGTTCAGGACGGGACCGGGTACACGGTAGGTACGAGCAACTCGGCAATGGTGAGCGCGACGCCGCCGCCTGTGCAGATGATCATCGACTACGCCGCGAACCATGGGTATGAGACTAACTCGGACGGCGTCCCCATTATGAACGAGGGTGACAGCATCGACCTCGTGCTCACGCTCATTGGTACCTTTGCCAGCCCCCCCTCCACCCCCGTAGCGGCCGTTGAGGCATTCACCGCGCATATCGTACTGGCGGGTTCCACTAACTGCAACCACGATGACAACGATAATATTGCGTCGGCGGACGATGTTCAGGGAGGCTCGCCTCGGGATGTGCAGTGGGCGATCGGGGATACGACGAAGACCATCACGGTTACTGGCATCCATGACAGCATTCTCGACGAGCCCGACGAGTGGATATGCGCATCTGTAGGGGAAACCAGGTCGACTCCCGATAATGCATTCGCTTTCAATGACCCCACGGAAGTGCGTCTAAACAACGTAGCCACGCCCCCAGCGGCTACTGGTCCCAACCCCCCGACCGGCGGCCCAGTTCTGCCGGCGGTTACGGTCGCGGCGGACGCTGCCAGCGTTGACAGCGGCCAGCCCGCGGTCTTCACCCTCACCCGTACGGGGGACACCGCCAGCGGGCTGCCGGTGGGCATAGCAGTCACTGGCAACGGGGCACCGAGTTCTCCTCAGACCACCGCGATTTTCGCCGCGGGCTCGGCGACGGTGGAGGTATCGGTCCCAACCAGCGCCCTGGCGGCAGGCGCCTCAAGCCAGTCGGTGATACTGACTGTCCAGGCAAGCGGCGACAGTTCCTACACGGTTGGCTCTGGCAGCACGGCGACTGTGACCGTCGAAGCGCCGACACTCTCGGTCACCGTTACTGCGCCGACCGCTCCAGCAGTCGAGCCTACCTTCGGCGCGTCTGCCACCGCTGCCAACCAGCTCGTCTTCACGGTGGTGGCCAGTCCCGCGCCCAGTCAGGCGCTCCCTCCCGTGTCTTTCACTCTTGGCGGTTCTGCCACGGAAGGTACGGACTACACGGTGGTGCCTGCCAGCAAGATGCTCACTTTCGGGCCCGGCGCCGCCGCTACGCAGGAGATAACTGTCACGGCGCGCGGCGACATTGTTGCCGAGGTTGGCGGCGAGACGGTGACCGTCACGGTCGGGGGAAACAGCGCCACGGGCAGAATCAGCGAGCCCGATGCCCAGATCGCCGTCGGGACAAGCCCCCCCTCCTTCAGAACTGAAAACGGCATGACCGTCGTCAGTTTCTCCTTCTTTTCTCTTTCCGTTGAAGCGCCCGCTGGCGGCCTCGATGTCGAGTGGAGAGTCAACGTCGATACTGCCGCTGGCAGCGCCCTTGGCCGCTCGGCTGGCGCCCGCGCCACCGCTTCCTGCTCCGTTAGCTCCTGCGGAGGTACGGTGACGTATGAGGCGGGTAGCATGACGCTGGCCGATCCAGTCATCGACGCCGAATTTGACAGTGAGCTGGCTATCGGTACGGACGTTGAGATTCAGGTCAGGCGACCCGCGGCGGCGGCGAATCTCGCGGTGATTCCATCGCCGGACGTAGCCGCCAATGACCAGATCGCGGATAGGGACTGGATTGTCGCCAGTGCGAGAGCGGTAGTCTCGGAATCTCCCGCTGCGCTGGTG
>CAZPIN010000016.1:0-5418 GCA_964586735.1 uncultured Rhodobacterales bacterium
GTCTCGTAGATGGCCGTGATGCTCATGATGCTTCCTCTGCTATTGCGATCAAGGCCGCCCCGCAGTTCCAGCAGACCGCCAGGCTGCGAATGCGACCACTTGCTGCAGGCTACTATAGCAAGCAAATCAGGGACCGCAATCGCGCACCTGCGTGCCTTGCCTTCTGTGGGGCCCCGGCTGCGCCCGGTCACCTTGCGGCCCGCCTCAGCCGCGGTGCCGGATTCGCCAAAGTCACGCGCCTAGATGCAGCCGTCAGGGATCCCTCAGTCA
Organism: uncultured Rhodobacterales bacterium; assembly: GCA_964586735.1. Classification (GTDB taxonomy): domain Bacteria; phylum Pseudomonadota; class Alphaproteobacteria; order Rhodobacterales; family CAZPXZ01; genus CAZPXZ01. Next base: position 271 of record CAZPIN010000016.1, read on the forward strand.
CGGACCGACGTCAGCATGCGGAGGCTAAGGCACCATCGGCACGGCAGGCAGGCCCATCGTCTCATCCAGATCCAGTACGATGTTGGCGTTCTGCACCGCCTGGCCCGAAGCGCCCTTAACCAGGTTGTCCGACACCGACACCACCACCACGCGGCCAGGCCGCCGGTCCGGGGCCACCGCGATGCGCATGGTGTTGGACCCCCGCACGTCATGCGTGCGCGTCGCCCTTCCCAATGGCAGCACCTGCACAAACGGCTCGTCTCGGTAGGCCGTGTCCAGCGCCGACCACACAGTCTCCGCCTCACCCCGTACATAGATGGTGGCAAGTATGCCGCGGCTGTAGGGCATCAGGTGGGGCGTGAAGCCAATCCGCAGCTCCCTGCCCGCAGCCAGCGCCAGCTCCTGCTCGATTTCGGCGAGATGGCGGTGCCCGCCCAGCCCGTACACCGAGCATCCCTCGGCGACCTCGCAGTACGACAGGCTCTCGCGGGCCGACCGCCCCGCCCCGCTGGCGCCGGACTTGGCGTCGATGACGATGTCGTCAGGGTCGACCGCCGATTCGCGCACCAGCGGTATCAGCGGCAGAAGCGATGATGCCACGTAGCATCCCGTACAGGCCACCACTCGCGACTGGCGGATGCGGTCGCGGTAAATCTCCGGCAACCCGTAGGCCACCTGCGACTGAAACTCCACCGCCCGGTGTGCCTTGCCATACCACTCGGCGTAGACCTCCGGGTCCTTGATTCGAAAGTCCGCCGAGAGATCGACGATTCGCATGTGGTCAGGCAGCTCAGGCACGACCTCCTGGGTGACTCCATGGGGCAGCGCGCAGAAGGCCAGGCCAATCTCGGAAAAGTCCACCTCCTCGATTCGCTGCAGCCGCGGCAGGCCCAGTCCGGCGTAGTGAGGGAATACCTCCTCCGCCGCCTTCCCCGCCCGACGGTCGGCGGTCAGGGCCGCGACGCGTATGCCCGGGTGGCCGGCTAGCAGCCGTACTAGCTCGGCGCCGGTGTAGCCGCTGGCGCCCAGTACGGCCGCGTTGATCGTCGGCATGGCAAGTGCTCAGGATGACGGCGGGCCCGGCCCGCCCGCGGGCGCGCTAGCGCTTCGAGAACTGGAAGCTGCGCCGCGCCTTGCGGCGGCCGTACTTCTTGCGCTCGACCACGCGAGCGTCGCGGGTGAGGAAACCGTTCTTCTTCAGGTCCCTGCGCAGCGACGGCTCGAAGCGGGACAGGGCCACTGCGATGCCATGGCGCACCGCGCCAGCCTGCCCCGAAAGCCCCCCGCCCTTGACCGTCGCCGTGACATCGTACTGGTTGTCGGCGCCGATGACGCGAAACGGCTGCGACACCAGCATGCGCAGCACGGGCCTGGCAAAGTAATTCTCGTACGCCTTGCCGTTGACCAGTATGCGTCCGGGTCCCTGGCGCACCCACACTCTCGCCACCGCGTCCTTGCGCTTGCCAGTGGCATAGGAGCGGTTGAGGGAGTCGCGTATAGGATCCGGCAGCGGCGCCTGCGGCACCTCCACCATGGCCTCCTGTACGTGCTCTTCGGCCTGTACCAGCTCTTGGGTTGGCGTCTGTGTTGGCGCCTCTGCTTCCACTTGTGTCGGCGCTGGTTCCTGCGCCTGCTCTTGCGCTTGCTCTTCGCTCATCGCTTCTGGCTCCTGGCGTTCTTGGCGTTGAGGGACTGCAGGTCGACCGCCACCGGCCCCTGAGCTTTGTGAGGATGGTCCGGCCCGGCATACACGCGCAGTTTGCGAAGCTGCTGGCGGGCGAGCGGACCGTCGGGCAGCATGCGGCGCACCGCCTGCGTCAGCACCCGCTCGGGATGCTTGCCGTCAAGGATCTGCGAGGCGCGGCGCGAGCGGATGCCGCCGGGATAGCCCGTATGCCAGTAGTACGTCTTCTGGTCTCGCTTGGCGCCCGTAAGCCGCACCTTCTCGGCGTTGACCACCACCACCTGGTCGCCACAGTCGACGTGCGGTGTGTAGTATGGACGATGCTTGCCGCGCAGCCTGCTGGCGATGTAGGCGGCCAGCCGCCCCAGCACCACGCCCTCGGCGTCGATGACAATCCACTCGGGCTTGACGTCGCCCGCCCGAACACTCTGTGTGCGCATAGCGTTCCCCTAGGGACTGCGGTTGGTTGGATTCAAAGTCAGCCGCACCCACCCTTGCCACGCCACCATCGGCGGCGCGGTTACCGGAGCTGGTATCCGACTGCGGGACACTATATATGGCAAACCCGCTGGCAGGTCAACCCATCCTAGCTGCGCGACTGGAACAAGAAGACTACTCTATGGTGCCCGTCGGTATACGGCGGCAAGCCGCGGCAGGCATAGAAGAGACTCCACCATGCAGATCGGAATCCTCCAGACGGGAAGAGTGAACGAGCGCATCGCCGAGCAATTCGGCGAGTACCCCTCCATGTTCGCCGACCTGCTGGGCCGGACGATCGACGGCGCGCGCTTTCGTACCTTCGCGGCGCTGGACGGCGTCCTGCCGAAGAAACCGAAGGACTGCGGCGCCTGGGTCGTAACGGGTTCGCGCCACGGCATGTACGACGACCTGCCCTGGATCGAGCCTGGATGCGCGTTCGTACGCGACTGCATGGAGGCGGACGTGCCGGTGCTGGGCGTGTGCTTCGGACATCAGATGCTGGCCCATGCCTTGGGCGGACGGGTCGAAAAATCTGAGCGCGGCTGGGGACTGGGCCGGCAATGCTACGAGGTTGTAGCCCGCCCGCCGTGGATGAGGGACGCCCCGGACCAGGTCGCGTTTCGCTCGATTCACCAGGATCAGGTCGTGGAGCCGCCGCCTGGCGCCACGCTGGTGGCGCGCTCGGAATTCTGCCCCTATGCCATGCTGGCCTACGGCGGCTCCGGATTCTCCATCCAGGCCCATCCCGAGTTCACGGTTGGCTTCACCCGGGCGCTGTTCGTCGCCCTGCGGGGTGAACGCCTACCGGCCCCGCTTGTCGACCAGGCGCTACCGCATCTGAATCAGAAGACGGACAGCGCCCGATTTGCCGAATGGGCGGCGGCCTTCCTGACCGCCCGATAAACGTGACCCCGGTGGCGCAGGCAACGCTGCGCCACAAGGAGGCGGAGCGGCCCGCTCAGGATGCGGCCGCGCTGCGTTCCGCTTCCTCGATCTGTTCCTTGATTCGCAGCTTCTCAACCTTGAGCTTGCGTATCGCCAGATCGTCCGACCCCGGCTGCCGTTCCTCGTCGCTGATCCGCTCGTCGAGTTCGCGGTGCTGGCGGCGAAGCTCCTCAAGTTGCTCTGGTCCCATCGATGTCTCCCTGGTTGCTGCCTCTGACCCCTGCATGTTACCCGCTCGCCGCTTCCTGTAAAACCGGCTAAACGGACGCGTTCGGCAGGCTCTCCTTCACCAGCCGGTCCCAGTAAGCGATGCCGGTGGCGATGGTCTCGTCGTTGAAGTCGTACTCGGCGGTATGCAGCTTGGGATGCGATTCGCCCGCGCCGATGACGATGAAGGCGCCGGGCTTGATCCGCGCCATGTAGGCGAAGTCCTCGCCGCCGGGGGTTGGCGGAAAGTCTCGGTCCACCGTGCCATCCCCTCCCACGCCCTCGGCCACCGTGGCGGCGAACTCCGTCATGGCGGGGTCGTTGACCGTGACCGGGTAGCTCTGCGACGGCCGCTCCAGGCGGGCCTCCACGCCGTGCGCCGCCGCGGCCTGCGCAACGATGGCCTCCATGCGCCCGTACACCTCCTCGTGCACCTCGTCGTCGAAGCTGCGCACCGTGCCGCCCAGGGTGACCTGGTCCGGGATCACGTTGAAGGCGTCGCCGCCATGGATCTGGGTTACCGACAGCACGACCGGCTGCAGCGGGTCGACGTTGCGGGCGACGATGGACTGCAGCGCCGTTACCACGCTGGCGGCCGCGACCACCGGATCTCGGGAGAGATGGGGCAGCGCGGCATGCCCGCCGCGGCCGTCAACGAAGATCGTGAACTGGTCCGCCCGCGCCATCATCGGCCCCGGACGGATGGCGAAGGAGCCCGCCGCCATCCCCGGCCAGTTGTGCATTCCGAAGACCGCACGGCAGGGAAACTTCTCGAACAGCCCGTCCTCGATCATGGCGTCGGCTCCCGCCCCGCCCTCTTCGGCCGGCTGGAAGCAGAAGTAGGCCGTACCGCTGAAGTCGCGGGTCTCGGCCAGCACCTTGGCGGCGCCAAGCAGCATCGCCGTGTGGCCGTCATGGCCGCAGGCGTGCATGACGCCCTCGGTCTGCGAGGCGTGCGGAACGCCGCTCCGCTCGTGGATGGGAAGCGCGTCCATGTCGGCGCGCAGCATCACCGCCCGCTCCTCCTCGCCCGGACCGCCGGCGCCATGCAGCACGCCGACGACTCCGGTGCCGCCGATGCCGGTATGGACCTTGTCGAAGCCGAACTCCTCCAGCCGCTGGGCGACGACCCCGGCGGTGCGGCGCTCGGCGTAGGCGAGCTCTGGATGGGTGTGAATGTCGCGGCGCCACTCGGTGGCTTCCTGCGCGACAGACGCGATGCGGTTGGAAATGCTCATGCTGGGACCTCCCCGAGGCTTGTGTAGTCCAGCCACAGTCTAGGGCAAACAGGCGCTGTCTGGCGCCCCTTCACGCCAAGTCGAAGTCGCTCCGTCCAGACTCGCCTTGCGACCGCAAGTGGCGCGGAACTATGCGTGACTCGATCTGCCTGCTTTTCAGGAGGCTCTCCCGCCAGAGCCTCCACTTCGCTTGGGCGAATTCCGGTTGCCGCGGGGACGATATCCTCTTCGCCACCCCAGTACCGGCGGAAGCAACTCAGACGCTTCAGGGCTGCCTCACACCGACGCCCCGTTCCCCCAGCTCCCGTTGCCGTTCATCGCCTCGTCGATGCTGCGCGCTTCCAGCAGCCGGTCCTGCCAGCTGTCCAAGTCCTCCAACGGCGCCGCGTGCAGCCGTTCCTCCAGAGTGCCAGGCACGTCACCGAAGCGCTTCCGGGCTATGCCCAAGAGCATCTCGACTTTACCTTTCGCGATGCCAAGCATCACGCCCTCATCAAGGATTTTTCCGCACGCTCCCGGAACTTCCGGTCCATCGTGTTCTCCATGATCTTCTCCTTCCCAGCAGCACCGCAAACCCCCTACGCCAGCCAGTCA
>CAZPIN010000017.1:0-10846 GCA_964586735.1 uncultured Rhodobacterales bacterium
GCCATATCCCATTGACACACTTCAGACAACCACGAATCACTGCGTTTACCAGTAGGTACTACCCTGTACAAACAAGCATAGAATGGTTACAAAGTAGAAGATCTGATGAGGTGTGTGTCTGCAAGAATGGGCCGCTGGTATTACAGCAGTGAAAGCGATTCGCGTGGTCGAAGCCAAACGAGAACCCTTCTGCAAATTATAGGAGGTCGTCAGCACGTCGAGGCAGATTGCGCAAGGCTATGGACCATGCAGCAAAGTGGACAATGACAACTTGCACCAATCTACCGCCCGCTCCCCTTTCCGCTTTTCCCGAAGTGGAGTGCCCCCTGCTCAATCGGTGTTGACAGCGAGCAAAGATCACTCGGGCAAGTACTTGTCTGACCATGAATTACCTGCCACATTCTCAGCAATCATGGCGTCTACCTCCTGAATCGTGTAGCCCAATTGCACCAATACACTTCTCGTATGGCAGCCATACCGCGGCATCGGGTAAGGTATTGATACCCTGCCACGCCTTGGTCGAACCGCATTCGGCGCGACCAAGTCGCACCACCTGCCCATAGGATGCCAGTCATGACGAATCATCCGGAAAGTATCCCCAAACAAGTCAATATCCCCTTCGCTTTCAATCTGCAAGGTCGCCTCGCGAATTTCACTGAGTGCAGCCAACGGAACCGCGACACTGGATCCCCTGTTGAGCGCGTCTCGCCACTCTGAGAACAAGCGCAATTTGAATCTTTCGGCCAGTGCCCTTTCCAATTCGCTTTCGTCAAGCTTCGCCAAGTCAGACAGCTCTGGTATGCGGGCTAGTATCGCAGACCGCTCCATTGGAGCAGCGAAGAAGAACCAGCGATCTGACGCCTGGTAGCAGCGGTAATACGGCCCCCAGCCCAGCACCTCCCTGCCAGCTGGCTCGCCGAACGGCCCTCGTCCCTCGAAGTCGTACATGAACTGTGCCTGAATCAGATTTCCCGCAGCTGCCAGCGAGCTGCGGGCCACTCCACCCTGGCCGGTTTTCTGAAGCTGCAGCAAGGCGCCACCCAGAGCTACGCAGGCGCAAAAACCTGTAAGCACATCGATGGTACCGAAATGCGCGTGCTCCTCGGGGGTCTCCATACCCCCGCCAAACCGCACCATGACTCCCGTTGCCGCTTGTGCCAGATCATCGTACCCCAGATGGTCAGACTTCGGCCCTCGACGAGGACCTCCGAATCCATCGAGCTGCACCAGAATGGTGCGTGGATGGGTTTGCTTCAGCAGATGCGGGTCAAGGCCGAGCCGGCCGCGCTGTTCATCGGTTCCGTTCATGGTGATGACGTCGGCTTCTGCCATCAGCCGCCGTAGCGCCTCCTTGCCCCCGTCTGTGCTTAGGTCTAGAAGAACGCTTTTCTTGCCCCGCTGAGCATGGATGCCAAAGACAACAGTATTCCAAGGATCGACCGTAGGCTTGACGGGCTGCACAAGCGTCACTTCCGCCCCGAACCTTGCCAGTGTGGACCCGATCGTCGGGCCGGCAATGACATTGGTCAGGTCCAGCACCTTCAAACCCTCCAACCAGCCTGCAGCAGCCTCGCCGCCACCAGTGCCTCGCGGAGACTCCGCCAGTATTGCCTCCAAGTCGGCCGGAGCAGCCCCTGCTTTGGTCAGGGATTCCATGTCATTCCCAAGCCATGCAACGTTGCCCATCTGGCGCATGGCACCGTGCTTTGCGTCTTCAACCTCCAGTATCAGCCCCGATGCCAAGGCGTGCGGGTCCATCAGCCACTCTTCCGTTGAACGCTGCGCAGTCGCAGGCGCCTTGGCCCGACCAAACAGTTCCTCCCATTCATGAGAAGGACGGGTCAGAAACGCTGCCTGCATCGCTTCAGCTATCCGCGCCCTGTCGCGGGAGCCAACCGGATAGTTTCGCAATGACCACTCGTCCGGCCAGTCTGAAGAATCAAGATACGCCGAAAAGTCTGGCAAGCTGTCTGCCAGGCTGGCGAGGCCGAGCGTCTTGAGCACTCGGCGCGGATGAGACGCAACAGATCCGCTAACCACATAGAAACCGCGTCCGTCGGCGCAGGTATAAGTACGGTAGAAGGGGTCGAGAAGCTCCGACAGATCATCGAAGGACATGTCCATGGGCAAACCCTCAGCGATCCTACGGTCAATTTCACGCTCCCGCGGAGACTTGTAGCGCTCGGGATAGTTCTCAATGCGCTCGCAGTTGTAGGCAAGTCCTTCCATCAGCGCCGAAGCAAGAGGCACTTCGATGTGGTCCCCTCCGTTTCGACCCCTAGCGTACAGCGCGAACAGCACGGACATCGCCCCGAGACTGGCTCCGTAGGCGGAGGCCAGCGCCAGCGGCGTGAACGACGGATTAATCCCCATTAGCCGCCGGTTCAGTCCCATGTCGGTGAACTGCCCGGTGCAGGCTGCGATTACCGCCTCCCAGGCGGAAATATCCGCTAAAGCAGAGTCGGTCGACGCGAACCCCGGCATCGACAGGTACACAAGGCCGGGATTCGCATCGAGCATCGCCGCCGGGCCCAGTCCCAGCCGTTCCATTACGCCTGGCCGAAAGTTCTCAATAACTGCATCTGCACGCTTGACCAGCTCGACTGCTGTAGCCCTGCCCTCCTCCGGCTTCAGATTGAGGGTCAATGTCTTCTTGCCGCGGGACAGCATGTCGAATGCGGGACTGTCATACGCCGGGCCATCTGGACGGTCGATGCGAATGACCTCCGCCCCCATATCCGCAAGCATCATTCCCGCCAGCGGCCCGGCAAGGTACTGGCCAAAGTCCAAGACACGAATATGCGACAGGGGGCGCGATTGACTGGCTGCCATTGCGTTCTGCTTCCCTTCATGCGGGATCAATGGGACTGCCCATTTGACTGAGGCCGTCCATGATACCACTGCCGCGCTTGTACCTGAAGTCCAGCCAGCCTGAATCCACCCCGGAGCCTGTCGGAAAATAGCCGAATTGGCCAAGCGACAGAAAATACACCTATATTCCATAAGGGTTTACTCAGCGATAAACTCGCCATCTTGGTATTTTCCGACAGGCTCCCCGGTTTTTCGTCTTTCCAATGCCCTCTTCAGCTGGTTGCCCGCCGCATGATGCACGGTTGGGCCGTGTGTCCGGTGCACACAGCGCACAGGCTGGGATCATGATTCCACAGCGGCTAGAGCGGCATTCCGGCGCCTCCGGTCGAAACCTGCGGCGGCCGCATGGCAGGCCAGAGCCAGCACGACCATCATCAGGCCGGCGTTCAGCATTGTCTGATACCCCCCTTCCCGCCATATCAGCGCCCCGAGAAACGGCCCCAGCGCAGTCGCTCCAAGGAACGGTACCGCCAGCAGACCGGATATAAGGCCAAATCCCCGCCGGCCCAGAAACTCGCGAATCACAAGAGGCTTGAGGATGCTCGCTACACCCCAGGAGATTCCGTAAAGAGAGGCAAACGCCAAGATATGCATGGTCTGTACCCCCGAATACAGGAGCAGCATGACGGCAATGATGATGCCCGCAAGATACGCCGTGGTACTTGAAACAGGGGAAATGCGGTTGCCCACCGCTATCAGCGCCATGCGGCCGACGACCTGCATTGGGCCAATGAGGGACGCGGCCAGCACGGCGCTGGCAATGACAACGCCTCGCTCCTCCAGAAGCGGCAGCAGGTGCGCAATCACCATACCGTGGTTGAGGGCAATCAGCGAAAGAGAAACGCCGATCAGCCAGAATGCGGGCCTTGCCAGAGTCCTGCGCAGGCGTCCCTGCTTCAGGCGACTCTTCTTTGCAAGCTTCATCTGATCGCCGCTTACCTGGCGGCTGTCGAAGACAACGCCGGAGTACCAGAAGGCAGGCGCGCCAATTACGAGTACCAGCGCGCCAAAGGCGGCCACGGCCACCTGCCCATTGTACTCCAGCGCCAGCGCATTGGCCCCCATGAAGCTAATGCTGCCCGCGAATCCCGCGACCAGCGTGACGATTCCAATCGCACGGCGAGCATGTTTGCGAAGCGTCCGTATAATGTAGGCAAACGTCGTCTCGTAGAGGCCGCCGCCCATTGCGACGCCGATGCCGATGCAAAGCAGAAAGTAGCCCAGAAGAGACTGGTTGACGGCCAGAGCGAATAGCAGAATGCCCGACAGCACGGCAGAACCGGTCAGCACATGCCGCCCAAAGCCTCGATCAATGACGACACCTACCAGCGGCGACACCAGCGCGGCAACGAGCAGGGCAAGCGTATATCCGCCCGTCAGCTGCGTTTTGCTCCACTGCAGCTCGCGTTCCCAAGTCAGGAACATTGCCGGAAACAGGTAGAATGTGGAAGCCCAGATGCAGGTTTCCGCCACGCCCATCGCAAGCGCACCCCGCTGGCGCAGCCGGTCGGCCCTACCGTCGCTCGCAACCTGTAGCGTTTCCGCCACCTGCCCTCTCCTGCCCGCTGAATCGCGCCCTATGTACCGACTTTTCCGCGCTCAGCCAGCCGGAAGCAATTCAAAGATTTTTTCCGGTATCTCGCCAAACGAATCGACCACGGCGTCCGCGCCAAGGTCCTCGACCGGAGTTGGTGAATAGCCGTAACTGACCAGTATGCAGGGCACGCCCGCAGCGCGGGCCGTCGCGAGGTCAACTTCGCTGTCCCCGACCATGACGGCCCTATGGGAATGCCCGCCTGCCCTGCGTACGGTTTCGTGAAGGTGAATTGGATCGGGCTTTCGTACCGGGAGAGTATCGGCGCCCAGCACCGCGTCGAAGAGGTCAGTCACTTGGAGGTATTCGAGAAGCTTCCGCGTGGGAGCCGCAGGCTTGTTGGTGCATACGCCAAGAAGGAACCCCTCCTCCCGCAGTCCCTTCAGGGCATCCAGGGCTCCGGGATAAAGATGCGAGTGCCCGTCCAGATTTTCGTCGTAGTGCTCCACGAAACGCGGGTACATCGCGTCAAGTTCGGCATCGGATACCTGTCTACCAGCCTGGCTGTAGGCGAGACGCATGAGCGCCTTGCCTCCCATACCAGCGGAGTTGCGGCTGGCCTCGACGCTTAGCGGAGGAAGTTCCTGCGCCATAAGGACGGCGTTTGTAGTCGCCACCAAGTCTCCAACAGTTTCGGCCAGAGTGCCGTCGAGATCGAAGATTGCGGTAGGAGCAGGCATGCAGACCTAGTGATTCGGTGCCTTGCGGGCTGGGGATTGCGGCACTACAGGGTAGTCGTGCTTGAGCATCATCCAGCATAACAAATTGTGACCGCAGATGGAACAACCCCGTCGTCGCAGGGTACATTGTCACTGTCAGGAGCACTTTGCGATGCATCAGATTCTATCCCCTCGAAGGGGCTGGCGAGGCCCCCGCAGCACCGCGTACGCGGGCGGTCCGGCTGCGACAAGCTGGAACAGCTGACCTCCGCGGTACGCAATGCAGCCAGACAAGAATGGACCGGGGCTTGACAGAGTCCTGATACTCGCCGCCGGCGAGGGGCGCCGCATGCGCTCCGCGACTCCCAAGCCGCTGCATCCGATTGGCTGCCTGCCCATGATTGGACACACGCTGCGAATCGCCCAGTCTCTGGTGTCAGACCGCATCTGCGTCGTAACCAGCCCTGATGGCCAGCAGGTTGCCGATTATGTGCGCGCCCAGTACCCCGGCGCAAAACTCGCGATTCAGCAACACCCGAAGGGTACCGGAGACGCGGTACTAGCCGCCCGCGAATTCCTGGCCGAGGGCGTGGTGGCGATCATGTTTTCGGATTCGCCGCTGACTGCGGCCGATACGCTACGGTCCATGGCCGCGCTGCTGCAGTCCTGCGACGCCGCTGCTGCCTTGATGGGATTCCGCCCAAAGGACGCGGCCAGCTACGGCATGCTGCAGTGCGGAGAGGACGGCTTTGTCGAGGCCATTCGCGAAGGCGGCGGAGAGGGCGAGCTTGCCAACGGTGGCGCCATGTGCGTGGACGGCCCAGTTTTCCTCGAGGCTCTCGAAACGGTGGCCCCCGACGGCGAGACGGGAGAAATCTATCTGACCGCGGCGGTGGAGGCGCTGACGCGTACGGACAGGCGCTGCCGGACGATCGAGGTCGAGGAGGACGAGGCGCTTGGCGTCAACTCCCGCGCCGATCTGGCCCGGGCTGAGGCGGCCTTTCAGCGCAGAGCCAGGTCCCAGGCCATGGACAGTGGCGTTACGCTCACGGACCCGGAAACCGTGTACTTCTCGTACGACACCCGTCTCGACCAGGATGTCGCCATAGGTCCCCACGTCGTGCTTGGGCCAGGGGTCCACGTCGAATCGGGCGCGCGGATTCTTCCGTTCTGCTCGCTGGAGGGATGCCACGTGGAAAAGGAGGCAAGCGTCGGCCCCCATGCGCGCATACGTCCAGTGACGCGCATTGGCCCGCGCAGCCGCGTTGGCAACTTTGTTGAGGTCAAGGCATCGGACATCGGCGCCGACGTCCGCATCGGGCACTTGACGTATGTCGGCGACGCGGAAGTGGGCGATGGCGTCAATATCGGCGCGGGCACCGTGGTCTGCAACTACGACGGTGTCAGCAAGCATCGCACCGAGATTGCAGACGGGGCGTTTGTCGGCTCCAACAGCTCCCTGGTGGCCCCTCTCCGAATTGGCAAAAACGCCTATGTGGGGTCGGGCTCAGTGCTCACCGAAAGCGTCGAGGAAGATGCTCTGGCGATTTCCCGCAGTCCGCAGACCGCGCGTTCTGGAGCGGCGCGGAGGCTTAGAGAAAGAAAGGGCGCTTAGTATGTGTGGAATTATCGCAATGTGCAGCGGCAGCAACGTGGTGCCGCGTCTTGTCGAGGGCCTGAAGGCGCTCGAGTACCGCGGTTATGACTCCGCTGGCGTCGCGGTGACGGGCAAGAGTGGCATACGTAGCCGCCGCGCCGTGGGCCGCCTTGCGAAACTGGAGAAGGAGCTGGAGAAGAAGCCGCTTGTCGGCAACTGTGGCGTGGGCCATACCCGCTGGGCAACGCACGGCAAGCCGCAGCTTGCCAACACGCATCCGCTTGCCACCCGCAAGGTGGCCGTGGCACACAACGGAATCATCGAAAACCACCGCGAGCTGCGCCGGGAGCTGGAGCTAAGCCAGGTGCGCTTTGCGACCAAGACGGATACCGAGTGCGTGCTGCGCCTTGTGGACCGAGCGCTGGCGGACGGAATGCAGCCGATGGAGGCGGTGCATGGTGCCGCCGCCCAGCTGCGCGGCGCCTTCGCGCTGGTGTTTGCCTTCGCCGACCACCCCGGCACGCTGGTGGCGACCCGGCGCTTCTCGCCGCTGGTGCTGGGACAGGGCGAAGACGAGTACTTCGTCGCCTCAGACAGCGTCGCCATGGCCGCCAGCACCTCGGACATCGTGTATCTGGAGGAAGGCGACGTGGCGGAAGTCTCCACTGACGGCCTGCGCGTCGAAACGGCCGATGGCCGGTCCGTTACCCGCCCCAACATCCGCGTCGACAGCGATCCGTGGCAGCCGGAGCTCGGCGACCATCGACACTTCATGGCCAAGGAAATCCACGAACAGCCCGCCGTGCTGACCGGGCTTCTGGCCGGCCTGCTCGAGCCGACGCACACCGCCTTCCGTCCTCTTACGCTGGCGGTCCGGCCGCGTGGCGACGCCGTAAGCCTGGTGGCCTGCGGTACCGCGCACTACGCGACGCAGGTCGCGGCCGGGTGGCTGGAACGATACGCGGGCATGCGCGCCCTGTGCGAGGTTGGATCGGAGTACCGCTACCGCGCCGGCGCGCGCCGGGGAGAGCTTGCGGTGCTGGTCAGCCAGTCCGGCGAGACCGCCGACACGCTGGCGGCGCTGCGCAAGTGCGCGGAGGCGGGCGCCGAAACCGTGGGAATCGTCAACGCCCCCGAAAGCACGCTGGCACGGGAGGCGAAGGCGACTCTGGACATCGGCGCGGGGCGCGAGGTGGCGGTGGCATCGACCAAGGCTTTCACCGCGCAGCTGGTCGCCCTAGCCGGTCTCGCCTGCCATCTGGGGAAGCGGCGGAAGCATCTGGATCCGGAAACCGAGGCGGCGTTTGCCGCCGACCTATCCGAAGTGCCGCGTCTGGTAGGCGACGTGCTCAGCCGCGAAGCGGCCATCGGCGCGGCGGCGGCCATGCTCGAGCGCGCCCCGCTGACCCTCTATATCGGCCGGAACTCGATGTACCCCATAGCCCTGGAAGGAGCGCTCAAGCTCAAGGAGATCACCTATCTGCACGCGGAAGGATACGCCGCCGGCGAGCTTAAGCACGGTCCCATCGCCCTGGTGGACCATCGGGTAGCCGTGGTGGTGCTGGCGCCTTCGGGGGAGACGTTCGACAAGACCATCGCCAACATGCATGAGGTGGTTGCCCGCGGCGGCAAGGCGATACTGGTATCGGACCGCAAGGGTATCGCCGAGGCGGGAAGCGAGTGTGCCGCCTGCATCGAGATGCCGGACTGTCCAGAAACCGTGTCGCCGATCGTCTACGCCCCGGCGCTGCAGCTGCTGGCCTACCACACCGCGCTGCTGCTGGGCACCGACGCCGACAAGCCGAAGAACCTGGCGAAGTCCGTTACTGTCGAATAGGGCTTGCGCTGGCCGCGTCCGTCGGCACGGGCGGGACGGATTCGGACGACAGGGGATAGACGCTGACCGGGCGGTACACCGCGCCTTCGCCTCCGGTGATGCTTTCGTACAGAACCACTTCCTCCACCGGTATACAGGGAATACCGACGAGGCTGTGCTCGGCCAGGAAGTTGGCCAGATGGTGGCCGGTCTCGCCGCGAAGGCGGGCAAGGGTCACGTGGGGCCTGAACCGCCGCCGCTCGACGCGGATGCCGGCAGTCTCGGCGCATCGCTGCACCGATGCGCACAGTCTCGCCAGCGGGTCGCTGCGGACGACGCCGGCCCATAGGGCGCGGGCCTTGCGCAGCTCGCCAAAGTAGCCCACTCCCTGGACGTCCATGCTGAAGGGCTCCGCCCGGAGCGACGCCAGGGCCTCGTCAAGGTCGCGAACGGCGCTGCCGTCCAGCTCGCCGAAGAAGCCAAGCGTCACGTGCAGGTCGTCGCCCCGCAGCCATCGGGCTCCGGGTATGCCCCTCTGGAGGGCCAGCAGCCTCGCCCGCGCCGGGGCGGGAAGCCCCAGCGCCGCAAAAACGCGCATGTTGTACCCATCCGATGGGCGGGGCCACTAGCCCAGCCGCCGCCAGCATGCTAACATTGCGCGCTTCACTTGCCTTGTGCCTGCGAGAGCTTATGCAACCCACTGCCCTTGCGCCGCTGGTCGACCCGTTCGAGCGCAGCATCACCTATCTCCGCGTGTCGGTGACTGACCGCTGCGACTTTCGCTGCGTCTACTGCATGTCGGAGCACATGGAATTTCTTCCCAAGCGGGAGCTTCTCACGCTTGAGGAGCTGGAGCGCCTGTGCTCTGCGTTCATCCGCCTTGGCGTCCGCAAGCTTCGTTTCACGGGCGGCGAGCCGCTGGTGCGGCGCAACCTCATGTGGCTGTTTGAGCGGCTGTCGGACCGTCTCGGCGAGGGCCTCGACGAGATCACACTGACCACCAACGGATCGCAGCTGCGGCGTTTTGCCGACGATCTCGCTGGATACGGCGTGCGGCGGATCAACGTCTCGCTCGACACCCTGAACGAGGAGAACTTCGCCAAAATCACCCGCTGGGGCCGCCTTCCGCAGGTGCTGGACGGGCTGAGCGCGGCGGAAGACGCCGGCCTGAAAGTCAAGGTCAACTGCGTGGCGCTGCGCGGCGCCAACGAGGACGAGCTGTCGGACTTCGTCGGATGGTGCGGCGAACGGGGCTACGACCTGACCTTCATCGAGGTCATGCCGCTGGGCGACCTGGGGGAGCTGGAGCGCATCGACCAGTATCTCGGCCTCGACGAGGTGCGGGCCACGCTGGAGCGCGACTGGACCCTGAACGACATCCCCTATCGCAGCGGGGGGCCGGCGCGCTACACGGAATGCGCCGAGACCGGGCAGAAGGTGGGGTTCATCACGCCGCTGACCCACAACTTCTGCGAGGGATGCAACCGGGTGCGGGTCACCTGCACCGGCACTCTGTACATGTGCCTGGGACAGGAGGATGCCGCCGACCTGCGCGCGCCGCTGCGCTCCAGCGAGTCGGACGAGGCACTGGTGCGCGAAATCCGCGCGGCGATCGCGCGCAAGCCCAAAGGACATGACTTCGTCTACGAGCGCCGCGGCCAGGCCCCGGCCGTCTCGCGCCACATGAGCGTAACCGGCGGTTAGCAAAAACTGGGCCCAGCGCCCGCCCCCAAGCGTTTCGAAGGGAAAGGCCGTCGAAGTGACGGCAGGCTTGGACGATGGCAACGGTTTGCAGGCCGAGGCCACGAGGGTGCCAACTTCCGCATCCCGTCAACGGGGCAGTGCCGGACCGGCCACCGTCATCGGCGAAGGGGGCTCTCTCCATCAATGGCCGCTGAACCAGATCGGCAGGCGGAAAATGCAGCTCGCCGGCCGGCACGGACTGCCAGCGATAGCTGCCTGACTATTGGCAGGCGCTGGCAAGTGGTTGTTGATGCTCGACTTGGCTGCGCGCGTGCGTGGAACTAGGCGTCTTCGGCGTGAAAACCGACGATGTTGCGCTCCTTGCTGCTGTACTCGACGCCCAACAGTGTTATGGGAAGCCCAAGCCGCCGGTACTTTTCCGCATAGCCCTTCTCGCGGATCTGCTTCAGCGCTGCGCCGGGTTTATACCAGCGGCAGCATCTTGCTGACACATTTTTGATCAAGCCTCCAGCCGCGCCCAGTCGCACCGGGTGATCGACTTCAAAAGCTCGGCGTCGCCGGCCACCTCGTTCCAGGCGACGCAGCAGCGCTCGACGATCTCCTCG
>CAZPIN010000018.1:0-13582 GCA_964586735.1 uncultured Rhodobacterales bacterium
CGAGCCTCGCCTTTCGCCCGGAATTCAGCAACCCATTTCGGGAACATCTGCTCTATCGTCTTGTCCATCATCTCTCTCCCATTTTCTTCCCCCAAGGCCTCAAGCGCCAGACGGTTACACCGGTCCTCATCGTCAAGGCCCCGGTAGATGTTAACAGCAATCGCCCTGCCTTTCAACCGGTTACCCCCCTTGATACACCGGTACGCGCAGCCAAACAGAAACCTTCCCAGATCATCGATGACCTCCTTGGCCTCCTTGCGGTTCCCGATCCCCATCGCCGCCAGCAGCGACCACCAATCGGGGATTGCGTACACTCTCTCCAAAGGAATCTCCCCCAAATTCAGCCACTGCACCGGCCCCATGCCGAATGGACGGCCCTTGGCGCCCTTTGGTATCTTCAAGATCTCCTCGACGGTAGGCGGCACTCTGGCCGCTGCGGGACCGTGTACCACCAGCCCCGCCAGCACCTGTAGGGACTTGCCGCGAAACGGGCCCTTTGGCTTGGTCAGTTCGTTCGTCGCCAAGGCCGCATTGGTGCAAAGCTGCATCTGTGCCATCGGGTCGTAGTCGTGCTTGTGCTCGAAGACGCCGGCGACAGCGGCCTCGTCTGACACATCGCCGGCGCCGAGGGCGTCCAGCTCCCGTCGCCAGCCGTCTTCGGTGATGATCGTACCGGGCAGGGGCCGGACATTGACCAGTCGGCTGACTTCCAATTCCGACGCCTCGATGTTCATCCACATCAGCCCGCCAAGGGAATCGGGGTCGCTGGCTGCGATGCGGAACGACGTGTCGTCGGGCTGGTTCTCAAAGTCCACCTTGAAGGCAATCGGACGTGCCTCCGGGTCTTGTGGCGAATCGACGGAACGCTCTTTATCGGTCATGGGGAGTCTCCTCGTCCGGCGGCGAATCGGCGGGGCGCCGACTCTCTTCGCGAGGCAAATCGTCCAACAGCTTTCGAGTCGCTGTCAAGCCGCGGTGATTCAAGAGCCCCTTAACCCTTTGTCAGTAAAGGGTTAACAAGCGCGGCGTGTTGCTTTTAAGACCGTCGAAAAATTCAATTCAAACGACACCCATGCCCGATTCGCGGGTGGGGTGATTCGCTCCTGTCCGCGAAGCGATTCTCCGCCGCCCAGAGTGATTCGCTGCTGTCCGGTGCCCTTCGCAAGAAGTGATTCGCCGCTGCCCGCGGGGCGATTCGCTCGCCGCCCGCCGTCCTTCGCCAGTGGCGATTCGCCGTTGTCAAGGAGCGTCCAGCCACCGGCTCCGACCTTCAGTACCGCTGCCAGCTGCTGGAGGTACTTCCGCAGCGAAGGGCGCGTACTGGCGTCTCGCAGAGTCGCCGGGCCGCCGCAGCCCGCCTGCAGCAGGCCCGCGCAGATGAAGACCGAAACAGCGATGCTGTCGGAGAAGCCGCCAAAACAGGTCTGGAAGCTGTCCGCCTCCTCCTTCCGCGTCCCTGACGGTTTGGCCTACGGGTCCATCTCCGCCCGCCCGGTCACCAGAAAATGTCCCTGGCGATTCGCCTACCGGCGCCCCTCGGTATTGCCCGCCTCCGCCGCGTCCAGCACCTCCGGATACGGATAGTCGAAACCCAGCAGCTGGCGAAGCTCGGGCGTCGCCGAGTCCAGAGTCTCCCGCGGCAGCGCGGCAGGCATGTCCTCCAGCGGCTTGACCCATTTGGGCAGGTAGTTGATCAGCACCGCGCTGCGGTCGTGGCCGGAGCGGTTGGGCATCGCGCAGTGCCAAGCGGCGCCGAAGAACAGCACGGCGTCGCCCGGCTCTCCCAGCATCCGCTCGCACCGCTCATGGAACCGGTCCTCGGCATCCGGATAGCGCAGCTCCCTCTGGCTGCCCGGCACGTAGGCGGACGCCCCGCTCTCCTCGGTGAACGGATCGAGAGGAATGGTGATCTGGGCGTTCATGGGGAAGGCGCTGCTGAGGCGGACGGGGTGGGTCTCGCGCCTGTAGAAGTCCCAGTAGGGATAGTCGATGTGCGGTTCCTGCCCCGGCCCTCCGGGAAGAATGCGGTTGGCGGCGATCGACCCCATGATGAATTCGCTGCCCAGAAACGCCCGCAGCACCGCCATGACCGTCGGCTGCGTCGCCATGCGGGCGAACACCTCCCCCTTGGCCAGCAGATTCCACACCCGCCGCTGGAGATGGAGATTGCCCTCCTCTTCCGCCGCACCCTGAAAATGCGTCACCTTCGGCGTCTCGCGTTCCGAGTGCGCCATGACCGCGGCGCGGGCCTCGGCAACGTCCTCGGGCGAAAACATCCCCTCGAACTTCACCGCTCCCGCTCCGTCGAGCAGCTCCTTGACGATGGCCTCGGCGTCGACGTCCTTGACGGCGAATGACCGCATGGCCTAGACGCCCCTTCTCTGCCGGACGCGGGCCGACTCCCATTCCCGGTGCGCCGCCCGCACCGTCTCGCTGGCCGATACCTCTGGCGTGCCGACTTCCCACCAGGCGTGCCCCCGCTCCGTCCATCCCTCGTAGGCGTCCACCTTCATGGCGATGACGTAGGTACGGTCCGACTCCCGGGCGCGCTGGAACGCCCCGGCGAGCTCGGCGGGTCCGGCGACGGTCTCGGAGACCGCGCCCATGGCCGCGGCGTGTGCCGCGAAGTCCACCGCGAACGCCTCCGGCACCGTCGGGCAGTCGGCGGTGAGGTTGTTGAAGCTGGCGTTGCCGGTGTTGTTCTGCAGCTTGTTGATGACGGCGAAGCCGCCGTTGTCGAGCACCAGCACGATCAGCTTGCGCCGCGTCAGCGCCGAGGAGTAGATGTCGGAGTTCATCAGCAGGTAGGAGCCGTCGCCGACGAAGACGATGGTATCGCCCTCCCCCTCCCCCTCGCACTGGGCGATGCGGGCGCCCCAGCCGCCGGCGATTTCGTAGCCCATGCAGGAAAACCCAAATTCCACGTCGACGGTGCCGGTGCCCAGCGTCCGCCAGTTGGCGGCCACCTCGGCGGGCAGCCCGCCGGCGGCGGTGACGACTCGGTCGCGGGGGCCGCACAGGCCGTTGACCACGCCGATGGCCTGGGCGTAGGAGCTGGGGCCATTGCCGACGGCGACGTTCTGCGCGACATAGGCGTCCCAGTCGGCGCGCTCCTTTTCCGCCTCCTTCGTCCACGCCTCGGGCGCCCGCCAGTCTCCCAGCGCATCCTCCAGCGCCAGCAGGCCCAGCTTGGCATCGCCCACCACCGGCAGTGCAAGGTGCTTGGAGGCGTCATGCCGCGCCGCGTTGAGCGACACCAGCGCCGCGTCTTCGGCGAAGGCGGTCCAGGAGCCGGTGGTGAAATCCTGCAGCCGCGTGCCAACGCACAGCACAAGATCGGCGCGGGCGGCCAGATTGTTGGCGCTGTCCGAGCCGGTCACCCCGATGGGCCCGGCGTTGCGCGGATGCTCGGCGAGGAGGTTGGCGCGACCGGCGATGGTCTCCACCACCGGCACGCCGCGGGACTCGGCGAAGGCGGCCAGCTCGGCCGTCGCCAGCGAATACTGCACGCCGCCGCCCGCCACCAGCAGCGGACGCTTGGCAGCCATGATCGCCGCCGCCGCCGCCTTCAGCTCGTCGCGGTCCGGCGCCTGCCGCCGGATGCGGTGCACCCGCCGCTCGAACAGCGCCTCGGGATAGTCGTAGGCCCATCCCTGCACGTCCTGCGGCAGGCCCAGAAACGCAGGCCCGCAGTCGGCCGGGTCCAGCATCGTCGCCAGCGCCGCCGGCAGCGACTGAATCACCTGCGCCGGATGGACGATGCGGTCCCAGTAGCGGGAAACGGAGCGGAATGCGTCGTTGAGGCCGGTGGCCGGGCTGCCGAAATGCTCCAGCTGCTGCAGCACCGGGTCAGGCAGCCGGGTAACGAAGGTGTCGCCGCACAGCAGCAGCACCGGCAGGCGGTTGGCGTGGGCAAGGGCCGACGACGTCAGCAGATTGGCCGTGCCCGGCCCGGCCGAGGCGGTGCAGAACATGAACCGCCGCCGCAGGTGGTACTTGGCGTAGGCCGCCGCCGCGAAGCCCATCGACTGCTCGTTCTGGCCGCGGTACAGCGGCAGCTCGCCGCGCGCCTCGTACAGCGCCTCGCCCAGACAGGGCACGTTGCCATGGCCGAAAATGCCGAAGCCGCCGCCGCACAGCCGCCGCTCCTCGCCGTCGATTTCGATGTACTGGCTGGCCAGATAGCGGACGATGGCCTGCGCCGTCGTCAGCCGAACGGTGCCGCAGCTGGCGCCCATGACGTCCCCCGCTCGTCGCTCCCTCGGCACTGTGCGCAGGCAAGCCCGTTGCGCTATCGCCGCCGCGAGGATAATAGAATTTTGCAAGCGGTTGCAAGCAGCCGGCGATACAGGCCGGCGGGGGGAGGACTGCGTGGCTGACATAGGCATCGGCATTGTCGGCGGCGGCTACATGGGCAAGGCCCATGCGGCGGCCATGGCCTCGGTGGGGGCGGTGTTCGGCACCGCCCTGCGCCCGCGGCTGGTGGCGGTCTGCGCCCGCTCCCCCGACAACGCCCGCCGCTACCGCGACGCCTACGGCTTCGAGCGCGCCGCCGAGAACTGGCAGGAGCTGGTCTCCGACGACGGGGTCGAGGCGGTGGTGATCGCCTCGCCGCAGGACACCCACCGGCCAATCGCCGAGGCGGCGCTTGCCCTAGGCAAGCCGGTGCTGTGCGAGAAGCCGCTGGCATCCTCGCTCGAAGACGCCATGGCCATGGCGGCGGCGGCGGAGAAGGCGGGCGTCGTCGCCATGGTCGGCTTCAACTACATCGGCACGCCCGCCACGCAGTACGCCCGCAAACTGCTGGCCGAGAAGTCCCTCGGCAGAATCGCCTGGTTTCGCGGCGAACACACCGAGGACTTTCTGGCGGACCCGGCGGAACCGGCCAGCTGGCGCACCAGCGGCGAGGACACCGGCACCATGGGCGATCTCGCGCCGCACATGGTCAACTGCGCCATCGCCATGATGGGGCCGGTCGCCGAGGTGATGGCCGACATCGAAACCGTGCATGCCGAGCGCCCCGGCGAGACGGGGCCGGAGGCGGTAACCAACGACGACCACGGCCAGATGATGTGCCGCTTCGAGTCGGGCGCCATGGGCCATCTGTACTTCAGCCGCGTAGCTACCGGGCGCAAGATGGGCTTCGCCTACGAGGTGCACGGCGAGCGGGGGTCGCTGCGCTTCGACCAGGAGGACCAGAACTCCCTCTGGCTCTACCGCGCCGAGGGGCTCGAGGCCGAGAGGGGCTTCGTCCGCGTCCTCGCCGGTCCCGAGCACCCCGCCTACCGGGCGTTCTGCCTGGGCCCGGGCCACGGCACCGGCTACCAGGACCAAATCGTCATCGAGGCGCGGGATTTCCTTGAGGCCATCGCCGGCGCCGCCCCAGCGCGGCCTAGCTTCCAGGACGGACTGGTGGTGCACCGGGTGGTCGAGGCAGCCCGGGCATCCTCCCGCGAGCGCCGCTGGCGGGCGGTGGCCGACTTCTAGGGACGGCGCGTGGCGATCCGCATAGGCAACGCCCCCTGCTCCTGGGGCGTGGAGTTCGCCGGGGACCCCCGCAATCCGCCATGGCGGCTGGTGCTCGACGAATGCGCGGACGCCGGCTACCGCGGCATCGAGCTGGGTCCGGTGGGCTACATGCCGGAGGATCCCGCCGAGCTTGCCGAGGCCCTCGACCAGCGCGGCCTGGAGCTGATCGGCGGGGTGGTGTTCCGCCCCTTTCACGATCCCGTCCGCTGGCCCGACGTCCACGACGGCGCGGTGCGCACCTGCCGGGCGCTGGCCGCCCACGGCGCCCGCCATCTGGTGCTGATCGACTCCATCTCCCCCCGCCGCGTCCACACTGCCGGACGGGCCGGCGAGGCCGAGCAGATGGCCGAGTCCGAGTGGAAGGCGTTTCTGGGGCGCATCGAGGAGGTGGCCAGGATGGGCACCGAGGAATACGGGCTGACCGTCGCCATCCACCCCCATGCCGCCGGCTTCATGGACTTCGAGCCGGAGGTCGAGCGGCTGCTGGAGGAGATCGACGAGGCGATTCTCAAAATCTGCTTCGACACCGGCCACCACGCCTACGCCGGCTTCGATCCGGTCGCCTTCATGCGGCGGCACATCGGGCGCATCAGCTACGTGCACTTCAAGGACACCGACCCCG
The DNA here is from genome assembly GCA_964586735.1 of uncultured Rhodobacterales bacterium. GTDB lineage: Bacteria > Pseudomonadota > Alphaproteobacteria > Rhodobacterales > CAZPXZ01 > CAZPXZ01. Next base: position 6,152 of record CAZPIN010000018.1, read on the forward strand.
AGATCAGGCCCCGCGTCGTGGAGCGGCGCATCGACTTCTACGACGCCTGCGGCCAAGGGGTATTCTGCAACCTCGGCCAGGGCGAGGTGAACTTTCCCGCCGTGCGGCAGGCGCTGCTGGAGGCGGATTTCGAGGGCTGGTGCACGGTCGAGCAGGACTGCGATCCTCGCCTCGACCCGCATCCCGCCCAAGACGCGCGCAATAACCGGACTTATCTTGAGTCCATAGGATTCCTGGAGGAACGGCAACCATGAGACAACTGCGCTGGGGCATGGTCGGCGGCGGCGAAGGCAGCCAGATCGGACCGGCCCATCGACTGGGAGCGCTGCTCGACGGCGAGTTCGTCTTCGCCGCCGGAGCCCTTGACATCAAACCGGCCAAAGCCCGCAAGGAGGGCATGCGGCTGGGCCTTGACGAGGACCGCGCCTATGGAAGCTGGACGGACATGCTGGAGGGCGAATCGAAGCGCGATGACCGCGTCGATCTGGTCACCATCGCGACGCCCAACAGCACCCACTACGAGATTGCAAAGGGGTTCCTCAAGGCTGGATTCAACATCCTGTGCGAGAAGCCCATGACCATGGAGGTCAAGGAGGGCGAGGACATTGTCAAACTGGCCCGCGAGACGGGAGCGGTTGTCGCGGTGAACTACGGCTATTCCGCCTACGCCCTGGTGCGGCAGATGCGGGCGATGGTAAAAGCCAGTACCCTGGGCGACATCCGACTGGTGGTAGCGGAATTTTCGCATGGCCACCACGCCAAGGGCGACGACGCCAAAAACCCTCGCGTGCGGTGGCGCTATGACCCAAGTTCCATGGGGGTGTCGGCGCAGTTCGCCGACTGCGGCATCCACGCCATGCACCTTGCCTCGTTCGTCACCGGCCAGGAGGTCGAGCGGCTCTCGGCCGACACCGTCTCCACCGTGGCAAGCCGCGAGCTGGAAGACGACGCGCTGGTCGCCTTCCGCATGTCGGGCGGCGCCGTCGGCCGGCTCTGGACCAGCTCGGTCGCCGTCGGCCGCCAGCACGGCCTGTCCCTGGAGGTCTACGGCTCGAAGGGCGGCGTGCGCTGGGAGCAGGAGCACCCCAACCAGCTGTTCTACATGCCCATGGGCAAGCAGATGCAGATTGTCGAGCGGGGCCAGACCAATCTAAGCCCGGACGCCCAGCGGGCCAGCCGCGTCACTATCGGCCACGCCGAGGGACTGCCGATGGCCTTCGCCAACATCTACCGGGATCTCGCCGAGGCCATCCGCGACCGAAAGAAAGGCAAGAAAGGCAAGCGCGGCGGCACTCTCCTGCCCACCGCCGAGGACGGCCTGCGGTCGGTGGCGGCCATCCACGCCGTCGCCAAAAGCGGCGCCGCCAACGGCAAGTGGGTGGACGCCCGCCCGCCCATGTTTCGCAAGTAACCGGCTCTCGACTCCGCCAAACGGCCGTTAGGGAAGCGGCTGCAGAGTCCCGCGCTCGACGATCTGGCAGGGAAACAGCCGCGACGAGGGCTCGGCCGCCGGTCTGGCCTTCGCCATCAGGTCGATGGACGCCTCGGCGATCTCGGCCACCGGCTGGCGTATGGTGGTGAGGTCGATGCCCTCCCAGCTGGCCATCGCCATGTCGTTGACCCCCAGCACCCCCGCGTCCTCGGGCACCCTCCTCCCGCTGTCGCGCAGGGCGTTGATGGCGCCGATCGACAGTACGTCGTCTCCGCAGAAGTAGGCGTCCGCCGCCCCGCCGGAGAGCAGGCGAACCATCTCCGCCCGGCCTGCCTCGAAACTGTACGCGGCGGCGAAGCTGCAGCTGGCCTGCACGCTGGGGCTGCGCGACGCCTCCTCCCGAAATCCCGCCAGGCGGTCCTGGGTCGAGGTGGCGGACTCGGGACCGCCGAGAAAGGCAATTCGCCGGTAGCCGCGGGCGGCCAAAGTACGGACGGCCATGCGCCCGCACTCCACGTCGTCGATGCCGACGACATGTGCCCCCGGCGTGGCGGCGCGGCAGCCGAAGGCATGGACAACCGGCAGGCCAGCGGCGTGGAAGGCCCCGGCGAAGCCCGGCGACAGCGTCGAGGAGGCGACGATCACGCCGTCGACGGAATATTGCCTGAGCATCCGCACGGCGCTGGCGGAATCGGTTTCGTCGGTGAGGTTGACCAGCAGCGGGCGAAGGCCGCGTCGCTGCAGGCCCCGGGACAGGCGGTCGAACACCTCGAGGAAGAACGGGTTGTGGAAGTCGTTGGACACCAGCCCGATCAGCTTGGTGAGGCCCGTTGTCAGGCTGGAGGCCAGAGCATTGGGGAAGTAGCCCAGCTCGCTTGCGGCGCGCTCAACCCGGCTGCGGGTACGCGGCGAAATCGAGGCTCCCGGCGTGAAAGCGCGCGACACCGATGCGGAGGACACCCCCGCTCTGCGAGCCACATCTCTTAGCGTTACCGGCATCGTCAGTCTCCCTCGCCGCCGACCCTGATCGGGACCATCGCGCCTCTCCGCGCGGAAGCGCTTGCAGAGCGGACGGCGCATGGGTAGAATATGCCTGAACCGCGCCCTTGGCACTTGGGCGCACACTCGAAACTATTGGAGGAATCATACCAATGAAACTCTGGATCAAGGCCGTCGCTGCAGCGGCGATTGTGGCGATCGCGCCGATGATGGCGGCTTCGCCCGCGCAGGCGGAGCGCTACGTGCTAGTCAGCCACGCTCCCGATAGCGACAGCTGGTGGAACACGATCAAGAACGCCCTCGCCCTCGCCGGCGAGCAGATGGGCGTCGAGGTTGAGTATCGCAATCCGCCCACCGGCGACATCGCCGACATGGCGCGCATCATCCAGCAGGCCGCGGCAAGCGGCCCCGACGGCATCATCACCACGCTGGCCGACTACAGCGTCCTTAGGGGACCGATCGAGGCAGCCATCAGCTCTGGCGTCGACGTAATCATCATGAACACCGGCACGCCCGAACAGGCAGCCGAGGTGGGCGCGCTGATGTACGTAGGACAGCCCGAGTACGACGCCGGACTGGCGGCGGGTATGCGTGCCAAGCGCGACGGCATCAGCAACTTCCTTTGCGTCAACCACACCATCCAGCAGCCATCGCTGGTGGAGCGCTGCCGCGGCTTCGCCGACGGCCTCGGCGTGGACCTGGGAAGCCAGATGATCGACGCCGGACAGGACCCTGGCGAAATCCGCAACAGGGTACTCGCCTACCTCAACGCCAATCCCAACACCGAAGCGATTTTGGCGCTTGGTCCAGTGTCGGCGGACCCCACCATCCTGGCCCTCAAGGACAACGGCATGGCGGGCGACATCTACTTCGGCACCTTTGACCTTGGCGAGAACATCGTCCAGGCGATCAGGGACGGCATCATCCAGTGGGGCATCGACCAGCAGCCCTTCCTGCAGGCGTACCTGCCGGTTGTGGTGATGGCCAACTACCACCGCTACGGCGTGCTGCCCGGCAACAACATCAACTCCGGCCCCGGCTTCATCACCGCCGACGGGCTGGGTATGGTGGAGGAATACGCCGGAAGGTACCGCTAAGAAGCAGTCTTACAGGGACGCGGCGGCCGCCGAGGCCGCCGCGTCCCGACCTCTTTGGCTGTCGGACTGACAACGCACAGCGAAGCGCGGCCCGCACGGGTAGGAGAGATGAGCGAGACGACGGCGCAGGCTGAAACGAGCCAGGACGAGCGCGTCAAGGAAATGTCGGGCGTGCGGCGCGCCCTGATTCGCCCCGAACTGGGCGGCATCGTCGGAACCGTCGCGGTGTTTACGTTCTTCATCCTGTTTGCCGCCGACAGCGGCATGTTTTCCGCCCAGGGCGTACTCAACTGGTCCATCGTCTCGGCCCAGTTCATGATCATCGCAGTCGGCGCCTGCATGCTGATGATCGCCGGCGAATTCGACCTCAGCGTCGGCTCCATGATCGGCTTCGCCGGCATGTCCATCGCCATCCTGTCCGTGACGCTCGGCTGGCCCGTGTGGATCGCCATCCTCGTCACGTTCGCCCTGTGCATGGCTATCGGCGCCGTGAACGGCTACATCGTCATCAAGACCGGGCTGCCCAGCTTCATAGTAACCCTCGCGGCCCTGTTCATTCTCCGCGGATTCACGATTTTCCTGCCGCAGGCCATCAACCGGCAGACCATCATCGGCGGCATCTCCGACGCTGCCGAAGGCGACTGGCTGGCCCCGATATTCGGCGGCAAGATTCTGGGCGGGTTGTTCGTCTGGCTGGCTGATATCGGGCTGATGGACACGTTCGAGCGGGGCACGCGGGCGGGCGAGCCGGTGGTGGACGGCATTCCAATGCTGATCGTCTGGGCGCTGGCACTGGTGATTGGCGGCCACATCGTCCTGACCCGCACCCGTTTCGGCAACTGGATCTTCGCCTCGGGCGGCGACGCACAGGCGGCGCGCTACGTCGGCGTGCCGGTGAACCGGGTCAAGGTGACGATGTTCATGTTCACCGCTTTCTGCGCCTGCGTCTTCGCGACCGCCCAAGTCATGGAGTTCGGCTCGGCTGGGGCGGACCGCGGCATCCTCAAGGAGTTCGAGGCGATCATCGCGGTGGTCATCGGCGGCGCGCTGCTCACGGGCGGCTACGGATCGGTTATCGGCGCGGCGCTGGGCGCCCTTATATTCGGCGTCGTGCAGCAGGGCCTGTTTTTCGCGGGAGTCGAGAGTTCGCTGTTTCGGGTGTTCCTCGGCGTCATCCTCCTCTTCGCCGTGATCCTCAACACCTACATCCGGCGCATCATCACTGGGGAGCGGTGACATGAGCGGCAACGGCACCCCCATCATCGAGATGAAGAACATCGAGAAGCACTTCGGCAGCGTGATTGCGCTTGCCGGGGTTTCGGTCGACGTTCTTCCCGGCGAGTGCCATTGCCTGCTGGGAGACAATGGAGCGGGCAAGTCCACCTTCATCAAAACCATGTCGGGCGTCCACAAGCCCACCAGCGGCGAAATCATTTTCGAGAGCCGCCCGATGGACTTCGCCGACCCCCGCGACGCCATCGCCGCGGGCATTGCAACGGTCTATCAGGACCTGGCCATGATCCCGCTGATGTCCGTCTCGCGAAACTTCTTCATGGGCAACGAGCCCATCAAGAAAATCGGCCCCATACGGCTATTCGACCATGACTACGCAAACAGGGTAACCATGGAAGAAATGATGCGTATGGGCATCAATCTTCGCGGGCCGGATCAGGCTGTAGGCACACTGTCGGGCGGCGAGCGCCAGACCGTAGCGATTGCCCGCGCCGTGCACTTTGGCGCCAAAGTGCTGATCCTGGACGAGCCGACTTCCGCGCTGGGCGTCAGACAGACGTCCAACGTCCTGGCAACGGTCGACAAGGTGCGCAAGCAGGGTATCGCGGTGGTGCTGATTACGCACAACGTGCGGCACGCGTTGGCCGTGGGTGATCGTTTCACTGTGCTGAACCGAGGCGTTACCCTCGGTACAGCAAAGCGAGGTGAGATTTCTCCCGAAGAGCTTCAGGACATGATGGCCGGCGGGTAGGAGATGGCTACGCTGGAATCAAGCCTTGGGGGGACGGTTTGATGTCTATTTTTACTTTCCCGTATATGCGCCTATACTTCCACCTTTCCTTTGCTCCGTCAAAGATAGCATACTATTGCTGGCCGCTGATTGTTTTGTTGCGACCCCTTCATGTGATTTTTCATTCATGCGTCATAGTAGTCTGTCGATAGCGCGTTTCCTTTTCTATTGCTTCTTCCTGATTACGCTTTCATTTGAGTTGCCATTTGCACACGAAGTTGTCAATTCAATTTCCGTTGAACCCTCTGGTGTCCCTATATACGAAAAGCCTATTGTCACATTTACTGACTTTATCTCTATATCACTTACCGCAATTACTGTGCTTCTCGCAATGCTGGGTGTCGGACTTGGTATGCTTGCCTTTTATACCCTTAAGGGTATAAAGGAAAGTGCCTCCGCTTCTGCGGACCGGGCGGTAAAAGATGGGCTCCGCGGAATTAGGCAAATGGTAAGAGGCCAGGTCAGTGAGGAGCTCTATAAAGAAGGACTTCCTCCTTCTATGTCAGATGCTCCGAATGACGGCCAAAGCCAAGACAACAACAATTAGCTCTGGAGGCAGCCATGTCCCTTCGAACAATAGACTCACTCCCTAAGAATACTTTAGATATTCTTGCTCGTCACATTTGCTCTTACCCCGTGAAATTGGGGAAGATTGCTAGTGAATTCGGGGTTGTGGTAAAAATATCCAATCTGAGGATGGGTATTTCTGGACAAATTTCGAAAGAAAATGATCGGTACATTATTCGCGTAAGCCGCTATGAATCTCGCGAGCGACAACGTTTTACTATTGCGCATGAAATCGCTCATTTTCTTCTGCATCGCGATATTATTGACTCATCGACTTCTGGTATTCGCGATAACATTCTATATCGCTCCGGACAACCTCAATTGATTGAATATGAAGCAAATCTTTTGGCCGCCGATATAATTATGCCATCTGCTAAAATTAAAGAAAGGCTTAGCGATACCGTGGATGATATTGACGATGAAGTCATTGCTTCTCTCGCTGAAGAGTTTCAGGTATCCCGGGGTTCGATGGACGTACGGCTTGAATACCTCGGCTATAAGTGAGATACATCATGTCCTTAGCCTCACTCGAATATATGCCCACCCTTTCCATACGCCCAAGCGAGATGCAGGGTTTGGAACTGCTGCCACGTGCCACGAAGGACAGAATGACACCGTGCTTTTTGCTTGCACCGTGGATGAACTCAAAGAACTTAGACGGGGCAGTTCAACGTATACAGCGTTCATATAGGAACAAATGTTACTTTCTTGATATTGACCACAATTACTTTAATGTCAGTGGATCTGAAAGTGAATCACAAGTGCATTTTTCACGAATTCGCAGTGGAGGTAACGCATATTCGGAGTGGATTAATTTTATTAAACTTTACGACAATGCCTGGCCGTGCCTGCAGGTACATGGCTTGTCCCAAGAACAAATTCGCTCGCAAATTATTGAATTTCAAGAACTTGGCCGCGGATATTGCCTTCGAGTTGACCGTCTCCGGATGCCCAAAAATCTTTCTTTAGCTATTGCTGAAATTACTAGGACTGGAACTGCAGATTTTATTGTGCTCTTAGAAGGTGGATGGTCTCGTGATGCTTTGGCTTTGGAATCTTGGTATTCACAAGTTATTTCAGGTGCACTAAGAAATATTGATGCTCGAGTCCCTATAGTCATTTCCTGCACCACAGAGTATGGCGAAAAATGAAGACTTTTCACTGATCTGACGGCGGAATGGCCTTCCGGCAGGTCATGGAGCAAGGCAGGAGACCGAGTCAAACTCCGCCGGGCCGGCAATTCGCCCGGCGAGCGCCATTCACACCACATCAAACAGCCCGATTCACCCTTTGAAGCAACACCCAAACCGTCT
>CAZPIN010000019.1:0-11724 GCA_964586735.1 uncultured Rhodobacterales bacterium
GGGGTGACGGGAAGGGGGCGCAGCCCCCCCTTCCAGAGAAACATCACCGGCGCAGCGCGCCGGTTCCGCATGGATAAACGGGAGCCTCAACGAGGCGGCGGAGGGGGCCGACCCCGCCCCCCGAGGGGGCGGGGTCGAAGGTCAAATATTTTGCCCTTCGCCCTCGGCCTGGCCCTGGCCGGCTGACGCCTCCGCGCGGCGCGCCCGCAGCGACGGACCGTCCAGCTCGATCCGGTACGAGCTGTGCACAAGCCGGTCCAGGATCGCGTCCGCGAGCGTCGCCTCGCCGATCACCTGGTGCCACTCCGACACCGGCAGCTGGCTCGTGATAGCGACCGACCCGCGTCCGCTGCGTTCCTCCACCACCTCCATCAGGTCGCGCCGCTGGCTCTCCGAAAGGCGCTCCGGGCCCCAGTCGTCCAGAATCAGAAGCCGCACCCGGCCCAGAGCCCTGAAAACCCGCGGATAGCTGCCGTCGCCGTGCGACAGCTCAAGCTCGCCCAGAAGCCGCGGAAGACGGCGGTACATCACCGTCTCGCCGCGGCGGCAGGCAGCCTCGCCCACCGCGCAGGCAAGCCACGTCTTCCCCACGCCGCACGGACCCGTCAGAAGCAGGTTGCGGCCCTCCGCGATCCACCGCCCGCCCAGAAGCTCGCGGAACTGCCCACGCTCAAGGCCCCGCCGCACCCCGTAGTCCACGTCCTCGCCCCGCGCCCCGCCATGCCGAAGCTTCGCCGCGAGAAGCCGGCGGCGGTAACGCTTCGTCTCCCGGCTCGACCGCTCGCGGTCCACCAGAAGCCCAAGCCACTCCTCGCGGCTAAGCCCGTCGCCGGCCCCCGAAGACTCCAGCTCGGCGCAGGCCTCCGCCATGCCGTCGAGCCGCAGCTCGCGAAGCCCCTCAAGCGTCGCCCGCGTCAGCATGCTCTCGCCTCCCCGGCAAAGTACGCCGCGCCGCGGACATTGCGGTGGACGATCGGCGGCGACTCCTCCCGCTTCGCCGGCGCCGCGCGGTCCAGCCCGCTCTTCAGGATCGACTGCACCGACCTGTAGCTCAGCCCGTTGATCTCCACCGCCCTGCCGCACGCCGCGTCAACCCGCCCGCGCTCGAATTTGCCCGTCAGGCCAAGAGTCCCGACGCACGTCCGCGCAGCCTTCTCTGGATGCCGCCCGGCCCCCAGCACAGCCTCCACGAAGCGGCGGGCGCCGTCGCCGATCGCCGAGGCCCGCGCCAGAAGACGGTCCTCCGCCCACTCCTCGCGGTAGCGGTACCGGGCCGGCAGATGGTCGCGGCACGTGACGTACTGCGGAGGACCCTCCGCCGGCTCCTCTATCCGCGCATGCGACGCAACGCGCCCGCCGCCGTGAAGAATCTCCACCGTCCGCGCCGTCACACGCAGCCACACCCAGCAGCCGACAAGCCGGCACGGAACCGAGTACCGCGCCCGGCCCAGCGGCACATAGCCTTCCTCCGGCACCCGGCAGCGAACCATATCCGCATCCTCCCAGGGCTGGGCCGGAAGCGGGCGCAGCGCCGGACGGTCGATGCTTTCGAACATTTTCCGCCGGCTCGTCCCGAAATACCGCGAATGCTCCGCGTTGAAGGCGTCCACCAGCCCGCGCACCGCCTCGTTGGCCTCCTCCAGGCTGAAGAACTTCCGATACCGCAGCGCCGCCAGGACGTACCGCCCGATGTCCTGCACCGCCTTCTCCACCTTCCCCTTGTCCTTCGGCTTGCGCGGACGGGCAGGCACCCCGACCGTGCCGAAGAAGTCCAGCATCTCTCCGTGGGAGAGGTTGAGGCACAGATCGTACCGGCACGCGGCGGTGACGGCCGCCTTCAGATTGTCCGGAACCACCTGCTCGGGGACGCCGCCGAAGAACGCGAACGCCCGGGCATGGCTGGCCAGAAAGTCGCCCAGCTTCTGGCTCCACGTGACCTCGGCAAATGTGTAGCTTGAGGCTCCCAGCGTCGCCACGAAGACCTGCGCATGGCGCACCTTGTCCGTATCGGGGCAGGTGATGGCCACCGTCTGCCCCGCGTAGTCCACGAACAGCCGCTCGCCGGCGCGGTGCTCCTGCGGCATCGTCGTCTCCGTCTGGCCCCGCCAGGCCCGAAGGCGGTCGCAGAACCGGCTGTAGCCGTAGCCGTCGGGATGGCGCTCGCGGTACTCCAGCCACAGCCGCTGGCGCGTCACGCCTTTGCGGCGAAGCTCCCTGTGCACCTCCTTCCAGTCGGGAACGGGGAAGCGGCCCGGCTTCTCCTCCCCGTCGCGGGGAAACAGGAGCCTCTCAAGCTCCCGCTCTGAGAGCCCCTGCGCCTGCGCTCCGTCCACTCCGGCGAGATCGGCCCGCTTGAAGTAGTCCTGCACCGTGCTGACGCCTGCCCCGAGGCAGTGCGCAACCCTGCGGCCTGAAAAGCCCTGCGACCGGAGCCGCAGGACCTCGCGAATGTTTTTCATTGGCAACCTCTTCATGGGTCTGCCCTCCTGCCTCGAAGTGGAGGCGGAAAGCTAGACGGTTTCGGGTTGCCCTGGTGCGGCGGATCCGCGGGGAAGCCGGGTGACCGGATGTCTCCGTTGACGGCCTGCGGCCGCCCCGCTTGGGGTGACCGGATGCCGTCGTAATCAGTGACCGGATGCTTTCGTTAGGGGTGACCGGATGCGTCCGTAATTTCCAGGGGCCGAATCCGCCGGAATCACCGGACGGATCAGAGTGGAACGAGTGGTCGAATGCGACTGGAATCACTGGTCGAATGCCACTGGAATTTGCACCGCTGGAAGCCCATCAGGGTCCTCGAGTTCGAGGCTCGTCAGCTTGAGCGGATCCGTGTAGAGCTCTCGGAGGAGTACGAGAAATCTACGGGCCTCCCCGCCGCGAAGCGGCGGGGAGGCCCCATGCCAAATTATCCAGCAAGATTGGGACTTGACCGGAAAAGTATCCGGTCACTGATTACGACGGTATCCGGTAACCTCAAGCGAGTCGGAGAGCGCTGGCGACAGCCCGAGAATACGTCTGTGCACCGAGATGCGTGGCCTAGCCGGTCCGCTTGAGGGGCTGTGCCTCGAAGTATAGGCCAGCACGAGGAGTGGTAGTCGCCTCGCCCGAGCCACTCGATTTTCTGGAGGGCAGGCTGGGCTTCTAGTGTGGTGGAGCTGAAGTTCGTGCCAGTGAAATGCCCCCGAACACCCTTGATTCCTATACTCATTATGGCGATGTACATGAGCACGAATTTGAGTTCCTGCACACTAGAGCAAGTCACCACGAGCCAACAGCATCTCGATAGACCGCTAGTCTGAACAGCCGCCGAAGTGGTACGGGTTGACAGACGACAGAGTCCTTGCTAGAGTGCCGTGAGAACCGATTCGGGTTGGCCGTATCGGGAGGTTCTGGAGTATTGTGCCATGAGTGACGAGACAGGGGATGGCGGGTTGAAAGCAGGGGCGGCGATTCTGGTCGAATCGTCACCGCTGCCGACGCAGGCCAGCGCGAGGTGGGGCAGTCGCCGCGTCCGAGCGACTCGATCATGCTGGAGTGCAGGCTGGGCTTCTAGCACATGCCGTAGGTAGTCCCCATAACCTGCACTGGTCCGCACTCAGCGGATAGCTGTGACACGTTGCATTCGCGGAGACTGCGCCTATATTGGTAACACATCGAGGCAAGAGGGACAGTAACTGACCCTCCTTGGAGGATAGGGATCATGGATAAGAAACTGCTGCCAATTGGCATTGATGCTTTCCGAAAAATTCGGGAGATGGGATACTACTATGTGGACAAAACTGGCTACATAGACCAACTTGTGACGGAAGGGGCAGAAAACTTCTTTCTGTCCCGACCTCGACGGTTCGGGAAGAGTCTGTTTGTCGATACGCTCAGGGAAGCATTTGAAGGCAACGAGAAACTTTTTGAGGGGCTCGATCTTCATGGCAAGTGGGATTGGTCAACCCGTTCGCCAGTAATTCATTTCGACTTCAGCCTGGGTGACTTCACAAGAACCGCTAGCCTTGATGACATAATTGACATGCAGCTTCGCAAATTCGAAGGGAGGGTAGGCTTTAAGGCTATGGCGCGAACGCCCGAGGGTCGGCTAGGCGAGCTTATTGAAAGGATGTACTCACAAACAGGTCAAACCGTAGTGCTGCTAGTGGACGAATATGACAAGCCCATACTCGACGCAATTGAGGATACGGAAGTTGCCACCGCTAACCGTAATATGCTGCGTGGCTTGTATGGAGCTACAAAGTACTCCAAAAACTTCATGCGCTTCAGTTTTTTCACCGGTGTCAGCAGATTCGCGAAGACAAGCCTGTTCTCTGGAGTAAACAACCTCTTTGACCTGACGGTAATGAGCAAGTATTCTTCGATTTGTGGCTACACGGATGCGGACCTTGATGAAGTATTTTCACCTGAACTTGAAGGGTTTGACCGAAGCAAGATCCGTGAATGGTACAATGGATACAGCTGGCTTGGGGACGAGAAAGTTTACAACCCGTATGATATTCTGTACCTGCTTTGCCATCGGGAGTATGATTGTTGGTGGTTTAAAACAGGAGTGCCTAGCTTTCTAGTCGATACTTTGAAGAAGAAAAAGGTTATGTCCGTAGAACTGAATAAAATGCGTCCGCGCAGCGCCCTTCTTGAGTCGTTCGATGTGGACAAAATTGAGCCCGAGACGCTTCTGTTTCAAACGGGTTACCTGACGATTGCGGGGATAATTCGTAAAGAAGGTGAGTTAAAGTATCTGCTTGACTATCCGAATCGGGAAGTGAAAGAGAACCTGAACCATCTTCTGCTTGACATTCTGTTGCCAGAATCTGCAAAAAAACTACTGGATGAACGTGATGACGCGCTTGACTATCTTCAAGCATGCAATATTGACAAAATGAAGAGTCTGTTTCAGAGGGCCCTTGCCGGACTCCCAAAACAGTGGCATGCGCCTGTGGACCTGACACAATATGAAGCTTATTTCGCCAGCGCATTCTACTCGTACTTTATAGGGATGGGCCTTGTGGTACGGGCTGAAGAAGCCACCGACAAAGGACGTATTGATCTAGTGGTGGAAGGCCCCTCATTTGTATACATATTCGAATTCAAAATGGTCATCGGCAAGAAAAGAGGCATAGCGCTGAAAAAAATACTGGATAAGGAGTACGCGCAAAAGTATCGGGGGACTGCCATTCCTCTTTATCTTGCTGGAGTTGAGATTAGCAAGAAGTCGCATAACATAGTTGGTTTCGAGGTGATTGAGGATGACGGCAACGACCAAAATGAAGCTGTATATTCTGATGGCTAGGACAGAGGGGCGATGGAAGTAGGTGATCTTGCTGGCTATGTCCAGAGTGTTGTGATTGAGAGGCAGTCGTGCGGCTCTGGCAGTGGCATCACCAACTGCCTCAGCAAAGTTTATGGTTACGACCGGAAGTACCTTGCTTGCCAGAGCAGCATTGTGGTGGATGTCTGCAACTGCCTGCTCGACAGCTGAATGGAATCCGACGAGCAGGCTGCTATCTTGGTCGTGCTATCCAAAGCGACGCGAACGAGCGAACCGGACGACGTAGGCAACGTCGAATGCCAGTCGTCGTATGATATGGCAGGCATCGACGCACCGGACAGCGAATCCATCGTGCATGGCTTCACAGTCAGCAAATCCGAGAGCAAGTCGGCTTTCGGCCATTCAACGTTGGGCGGATATGTGTGCCATCTCGAACGGAAACCCAGTTCCAGAACAATCACTCATGGCTCACCTCTATCCTCATATTTGCCTTCTGTTCCGAAGTCCCCATTTTTTCGATCTCCACCGAAAGAGTGGTAGCCTGCCGCAGCAGCGACTCCACGCTGGGAAACAACCGCACCTCTGAGACGCCACGCATGATCAACAGGCTTGCTACCAGTTCGACGGTGTTTCCCCTTTCGGGGCTGGCAATGCTTGGCGGCATGTACTGCGGCGGCGGCCTGCCAAGAAGGCGGCTAGTGGCTGCCTCCAGCTCTTCGCTAGAGGAGGGCTTGGCAAGGCATCTTTCAGCCGAAATTTCACAGGCGATGAGGCTGCATCATGAGGCAGCACCAGTATAGCCAAGGACATGTCAGGACGCGGTTGGACTGCAATGCGGGTACTTGGCCTGCAAGAGGCCGTCCGGATTCTGTGTCTGTTCCTTTCTGGCTGACTTCTTCTACCCGAAGGGCCGCGCTGCACTGCGGTGGCAATGCGCTCGCACGGCGCTATGATTGGTACGAGTGCGCTTCATCTGGCATGAGCGTACCAAGAAGTTCTTCCTACAGGAGTGATTGCATGACCGCAGATTTCTGCGAAGCCATCGTATACGAAGCAGTCCGTACGCCCCGGGGCAGGGGCAAGGCTGATGGTTCTCTGTACGAGATTTCGGCGGTGGACCTTGCGGCCACGGCGCTGGAGTCGGTGCTCGACCGTGCGTCCTTGCCGTCTGCGGCTGTGGACGATGTCATCCTCGGCTGCGTTAGCGCGGCTGGCGAACAGGGCGGCAACATCGCCCGTTCGGCCGCCCTTCGCGCGGGCTACGGCGATTCGGTGCCGGGCCTGCAGGTCAACCGCTTCTGCGCTTCCGGCCTGGAGGCGGTCAATCTCGCCGCTGGCCAGGTGCGCGGCGGCTTCGGCGACCTGTACGTAGCGGGCGGCGTAGAGTCGATGAGCCGCGTCCCAATGGGGGCGGACGGCTTTCCGATGGCCGTGGACCCGCAGCTGGCCCTTGACCACGGCTACGTGCCGCAAGGAATATCGGCAGACCTCATTGCCACCAAACACGGCTTCAGCCGGGACGACTGTGACCGCTACGCGGTGCAGAGCCAGAGCCGGGCCGCCAAAGCCTGGGAGGAGGGGCGTTTCGGCGATTCGGTGGTGCCTGTGCGCTCAGTAGACGGAGAGGTTGTACTGGAGCGCGACGAGCACATGCGCCCCGGCACCGACATGCAGTCTCTGGGCGCTTTGGACCCCTCGTTTCGCAAGATTGGAGAAGAGGCGCCGGGGTTCGACGAGGTGGCTTTGCTACGCCATGCCGAGGTCGAGCGCATCGACCATGTCCACCATGCTGGCAACTCATCAGGCATCTGCGACGGCGCGGCGGCCGTGCTGGTGGGAAGCCGCGAGGCGGGCGAGCGCCATGGCCTTAAGCCGCGGGGACGGGTACGCGCCGCCGCCAAGGTAGGCAGTGGGCCTACTATAATGCTTACTGGTCCGCTGCCAGCTGCACGCAAAGTGCTTGCTTTGGCTGGGATGGAGGCGGATGATATTGACCTGTATGAGGTTAACGAGGCGTTCGCCTCCGTGCCTCTGCTGTTTCTCCAGGAGTTCGGACTCGACGAGGACCGCGTCAACGTCAACGGCGGCGCGATCGCCATGGGCCATCCCATTGGCGCAACGGGAGCCATGCTGCTTGGCACAGCCCTTGACGAGATGGAGCGCGTCGACGCTTCCACCGCCCTTGTTACCCTCTGTGTGGGCGGTGGCATGGGCGTAGCAACAGTGCTGGAAAGGATTTAGCGATGTCAGGCAGTTTTGAAGTTGCCGTCGACGACGGTGTTGCGGTGGTCGACTGGACCGGCGGGGGCCGTACCATCAACCTGCTGGATCTCGCCTCTCTGGAGAGCCTGGAGCAGGTGGTGGAACGCGTCGCCAACGACGGGGAGATACGGGCGGCGGTGATTACGTCGTCCCGTGATGATCTGGGAGGCGGTGCGGACCTGCAGGTAGTCCATGATCTGGCAGTGGCCGGCGAGGCAGGAAAATTCGTGCTGCGGATGCACCGGGCGTTTCGGCAGCTCGAAACCTGCGGCAAACCGGTGGCGGTTGCCTGCCCGGGTACTGCAGTTGGCGGGGTATACGAACTGATGCTGGCGTGCCACAGGCGGTTTCTTGCCGACAGGCCCGGCGCCAAGGTGGGACTGCCTGAGGTGCACGTCGGTCTGTTTCCCGGGGCAGGAGGTACCACCCGGCTGGTGCGCATGTTAGGGCTGGAAAAGGCGGGCGCGATTCTGCTGAAGGGACGCCTGCTTGGTCCCACCGAGGCGCTTGAGGCGGGACTGGTGGACGAGCTGGCGAATCCCGCCGCGCTGCGGGAGAGGGCAGCGGACTGGGCGCGCAATGCTACGGAGGCGGACGCCGCGCAGGCTTGGGACGTTCCGGGCTACCGCATGCCCGGAGGCGGTCCTTACTCGCCCAAGGGGGCGCCGGTGTACGCCGGGGCCAGCGCGATGCTGGCGGCCAAGACTCGCGGCTGTGCGCCCGGAGCCGAGGCCATGCTCAAGGCGGCCTATGGTGGCGCACTGGTGAATTTCGACACGGCACTGCGAATCGAGGCGCGGCACGCGGCGGCATTGCTTGCTGATCCTAGGACTCCGGCGACGATACGTACCGGGTTTCTCAGCGTGCGGGAATTGAAGCGCGGTGCGCACCGCCCGGCGACGGCGCCAGCGCTGCCGATTGCTCGTATCGGCGTGGTTGGCGCGGGCATGATGGGGGCAGGGATCGCTTTGGAGGCAGCAAGGGCGGGCATCAAGGTGGTGCTGGTCGAGCGCGACGAGGAGAGCCTGAAGCGAGGAGTCGACGGCCTGCGCAAGCGCGCCGCTGCCGCGGCAAAGGACGACGCGGAGCGGGTGATGGCCAGCATCCAGCCCGGCGTAGACTTCGCGCCTTTGGGCGACTGCGAGCTTGTGATCGAGGCTGTGTACGAGGACCCGGCTGTGAAGGCCGACGTGCTGGCGCGCATCGCCGGGCAAAATCCGCCCTTCATCGCCTCTAACACCTCTACGCTTCCCATCTCCGATCTTGCCAAGGCCATCAGCGACCCGGCGCGGATGCTGGGCATACACTTTTTTTCGCCAGTGGAGCGGATGCGGCTGGTGGAGGTGATACGCGGGCGCAAGACGGGCGACGCCGCTATCGGGCGGGCGCTGGATCTTGTCGCCGCCATCGGCAAGGTGCCGATTGTTGTGCGCGACGCCCGGTTCTTCTACGCCAATCGCTGCATCATTCCCTACGCGATGGAGGCGGTGGGGATGGTTGCCGAGGGCGTGCCTCCCATGCTCATTGAACGTGCCGCGCTTGCCGTCGGAATGCCGGTGGGATGCCTGCAGCTGGTCGATGAGATTTCCCTTGATCTCAATCTGCAGATACTGGAGGCGACTCGCCAACAGGATCCTGAGGTCGAGATACACGAGCCGGCGACGGAGGCGCTGCGGTGGATGGTGCAGGATCAGGGGCGTCTCGGCCGCAAGAGCGGAGCGGGGTTTTACGACTATCGTGACGGCAGGCGAGTCGGTCTGTGGTCGGGACTTGCAGAGCGCTGGCCAGACAAGGCCGCCGTCGACATCCGCCTTGCAGGCGAGCGGCTGCTGGCCATCCAGGCTCGGGAGGCGGTGCGGGCGCTGGAGGAGGGCGTACTGGACGACGTGCGCGAAGGCGACGTAGGCGCGCTGCTGGGATGGGGTTTCGCGCCCTGGAGCGGCGGGCCGTTTTCGTATCTTGACCTCATGGGCATGGAGGAAGCGGTGAAGATGTATGGCAGGCTTGAACAAAATTTTGGCGGGCGGTTTGCCGCGCCTGAGACCCTGTGCCGTCTGGCGGCGGAAGGCGGGACGTTGTACGGACAGCAGGAGGGGGGCGCCGAGGCGCCCGCGCTTGCGGCGTGAGCGACGCGCTTCGTCCGGTAGGACCGCAGGAATGGCCGCTGCGAATCGGCCGAATCATCGACCACGCGGCCAGGTTTCACGGCGGGCGAGAGGTGTATTCCCGCGCCCCCGATGGCAGCGTCGAGACCACCTGCTGGCGCGACATCCGCTCCAGGGCGCTGGGCGTGGCGCGGGGGATAGAGCGGCTTGGCGCGAAACACGGAGACCGGGTGGGGGTCATGGCCTGGAACACCGCCCGCCATCTGGAGGCGTGGTACGGGGTGCCGGGCGCGGGATGCGTGCTGCACTCGCTCAACCCGCGGCTGTTTGCAGAGCAGCTGGTGTACATCATCAACCACGCCGGCGATCGCTGGATCGCGCTCGAATCGGACCTTGTGCCGGTGCTGGAGGGAATCGCCGACAGGCTGGAAACCGTCGAAGGCTACATCGTGATCGAGGGCGAGGAGGGGATACCCGACACTAGCCTGCCCAATGTCATGGGCTTCGAGGAGCTGGCGGGCGGCGGCGCTCTGGACCACGTCTGGGCGGAGGTGGAGGAGACCGAGCCCTGCGGCCTCTGCTATACATCGGGCACCACTGGCAAGCCCAAAGGTGTGCTGTTTACCCACCGCTCCAACGTACTGCATGCAATGGCCGTGATACAGCCGGACGTGCTGGGGTTTTCCTCCCGGGACCGGGTGATGCCCGTGGTGCCGTTTTTCCATGCCAACGGCTGGTCGACTCCGTTCAGCGCGCCGATGGCAGGCGCGGGCATGGTGCTTCCCGGGCGTGACCTGGCGCCGCCGAGCCTGCATGAGATGGCCAGCCTTGGTGCCACGATTTCGATGGCGGTGCCGACGGTCTGGCTGGACTTTCTGGCATGGCTCGACGCCAATGGCGAACGCGTATCCAGCATGAAGCGTGTGGTGATTGGCGGCTCCGCCTGTCCGGCGGCCGTGATCGAGCGCTTCGAGCGCGACTACGACGTGGACGTCATACACGCCTGGGGCATGACGGAGACGTCGCCTCTGGGGACGCTGTGTACGCTCAAACCGGAAGTGATGGACCTGCCGCCGGAGGAGCGGATGAAGGTGCGGGAGCGCTGCGGCCATCCCCCCTTCAGCGTCGATATGGAGGTGGTCGACGAGCAGGGCGATGCGGTGGCGTGGGACGGCGAAAGCACCGGGGCGCTGCAGATCCGCGGGCCGGCGGTGATCGGGCGGTACTACGGCGCGGAGGAGAACGCGGTGGACGGGGAGGGGTGGTTCGACACCGGCGACATCGCCAGCCTCGACGCCCATGCCTACATGCGCATCGCCGACCGGGCCAAGGACGTCATCAAGTCGGGAGGCGAATGGATCAGCTCCATCGACATCGAGAACGAGGCGGTGGGACATCCCGACGTCGCCGAGGCTGCGGCGGTGGCGCGGCCGGACGAGCGATGGGGCGAACGGCCGGTGCTGTTTGTGGTGAAGGTGCCCGGCGCCGAGCCTGCGGCTGATGAGGTCCTCGACTGGCTGCGCGGCAGAATGGCCAAGTGGCAGGTACCGGACGACGTCTACTTTGTGGAGGAGATCCCGCACACGGCGACCAAGAAGATTGCCAAGAACGAGCTGAGAAAGCTGCTTGAGCAGATGGACTCCTGAGAGGGGCCGGGGATGGATGGCGCGCCGCTTGACAGGCGGCCTGCGCTCTGGCAGCATGCGTGGCGGGTCAGGCAGCTATGCCGCAAGGCGGGTCAATTCTCTGTGCTGAAGTTTCTGCACTTGTCGCCGCTGTCTGACCCAACCGCAATTTGCTCCAACCGACTGCCGCCTTGCCACCGCGCAAGGGCGCATGGAGGCGGGTTGCGGTACTGGATCTGGTCGCTATAGTCGGTCCGCAGATGGGGTCGCATACGCAGCTTGGCAGTCAGCTGGAGCTGCGAGGCGGCCCTGACAGCAGAAGCAGAGGAAGTATCATCATGAGTATCACTGCCCTTAATGAGACTCCCGGAATGCCAGCGGGCGGACCCGCTGGCACGGGGCAGCTTGACGCGCAGAACAATGGCAGCAGAGCGAATTGCCGCAGCATCGCCCAGCCCCCCCC
>CAZPIN010000020.1:0-8098 GCA_964586735.1 uncultured Rhodobacterales bacterium
GCGACCGGCTGCCCTCCGAGCTGTCGGGCGGCATGCAGCAGCGGGTGGGGCTGGCCCGCGCCCTGGCCGCCGACCCCGAGATCCTGCTGATGGACGAGCCGTTTTCGGCCCTCGATCCGCTGATACGGCGCAACCTCCAGGACGAGTTTCTCAGCCTCTCCGCCAACCTCCGCAAGACCACCGTCTTCATCACCCACGACCTTGACGAGGCGATTCGCATGGGCGACCGAATCGGCATCATGAAGGACGGCGAGATCGTCCAGATCGGCACCGCCGAGGACATCGTCATCGCCCCGGCGGACGACTACGTCGCCGACTTCGTGGCCGGCATCTCGCGCCTCAAACTGGTCTCGGCCGCCAAAATCATGGTGCCCCGCGACCATTTCGAGGCCCGCCACGGCCCGCTCGACCTCAGCCGCGTCCATCCCATGGCGCTGCCCGGCGACAATCTCGACACCCTCGTCGAGCTCAGCACCCACGCCGACCTGCCGGTACTGATACAGGCCGAGGGTGCCATTCTGGGCGTGGTCGACAAGAACACCCTTCTTCACGGGCTGCAGGGGAGCGCGGTGGAATGACCGTAACCGGCCACTTCAGCGCCGAGAGGCGCGACGTCCCCGAGCGCGACGTCTCGGTGGCGGCCTTCACCGGCCCCCGCTCCGGCTATTACATGCCGGCGTTCGAGCGCATCGAGCGGGGCAGGCTGCCCTACTGGCACATGCATTTCTGGGGCCTGCTGATTCCCTGGTTCTGGGCGGCCTACCGCGGCGTCTGGCTGATGTTCTGGATTTCCCTGGCTATCGACGTCTTCGCCGTCGTCTGCCTCATGCAGGTGATCAAGTACACCCCGCTGCTGGCCGAGGCGCAGGCCGCCGCCGCCGACAACGCCACCCTGATCGAGCGCTACAGCCGCTGGATCCGCGCCTTCGGCTCCGTCGGCGCCGTGTCCCTGGTCCTCGGCCGCCTGTGGATGGGCAGCTTCGCCAACCGCTGGTACTACGGGCGCTACGCCCGCTGGCGCATCCACCCGGAGGTGGCGCGCGGCGTCGACCTGCGCCGGGTGCTGGTGGCGGTGGCGATTCTGCTCATCGTCGCCCCCCTGACCATCTACCGCGCCACCGAGCAGCGGCTCGACCCGCGCGCCTGCCTCAACCAGATCCGCGCCATCGAAACCGTAAACGGCCTGTTGGAAGCCCATGCCGTCGCCGAAGCCGCGGACCTCCTGCCGCTGCTTGCCCAGCAGCGGTACTGGGCGGCGGCCGAGATGGAGGCGCTCGACACGGCGTCGAGCCTCACCGACAGCCAGCGGTCGCGGCGCTCCGCCCTGCGCAGCGAGATACGCCAGATCGACCGCGACGTGGAGGTGATCGGGGCGTATTCCACCACCACCGCCAAAAACCGCTTCGACTGCTGGTTCATCGACGACTTCCCGACTCTCGCCCGCCTCGACCCGCCGCCCGAGGCGGTCTATCGCCGGATACCCGATCCCGACGCCATCGCCGCCGGCGACGCGGACGCCACCAAGGTCCTCCGCGAGGTCAAGGATCCCATCGAGGGGCGGCGGGTGACCGTCTTCACCTATTCGGCCGAGACCATCGATATCTCGATCAACTTCCTCCGCGCCACCTACGCGGGGATTTTCGACGCCATGACCAACGTGCTCAGGCAGGCCCTGATCCGCGTGGAGATCGCCTTCATGCTGACGCCATGGTTCGTGGTCGCCTTCCTGTTTATCGCCCTCGCCTGGGCCTACACCGGAGTCGGCACTACCGTCTTCGTCAGCCTGTCGCTGGGATTTCTGGCGCTGTTCGAGCTGTGGCAGGTCGCCATGCAGACTATGGCCCTGGTGGTGGTGTCCACCGCCCTGTGCGTGATCGTGGGGCTTCCCGTCGGCGTGTGGATGGCCAAGAACAAATGGGCGCGATGGATCACCGAGCCCATCCTCGACGTCATGCAGACCATCCCCTCGCTGAGCTATCTGGTGCCCGCCGTGGCCTTCTTCGGCATTTCGCAGCCGCCGGCGGTGCTGGCCACGGTGGTGTTCGCCATGCCGCCCATGATCAAGCTGACCGCGCTGGGCATCCGCCAGGTGCCGGAAAGCACCAAGGAGGCGGCGATGGCCTTCGGCGCCTCCGAGCGCCAGCTGCTGCGCAAGGTCGAGCTGCCGATGGCGGTGCCTTCGATCATGGCCGGCCTCAACCAGACCATCATGCTGGCGCTGTCGATGGCGACGATCTCCGCCTTCATCGGCGCCGAGGGGCTGGGCGCCATCGTCACCGCGTCGCTGGGCGACGCCCAAGCCGGCAAGGGCCTGCTGGCCGGCATTGCCATAGCTCTTGTCGCCATGATGATTGACCGTATACTGCGGGGGATCCGCAGCTCGTTCAGCCGGATCTGAAAATCCACCTGCAAAACGCTTCAACGGGGAGGAAACCCATGCGTAACATTGTCAGAGCAGCCGCGTTCGCCGCGGCCCTAACCACCGCCGGCGCCGCTTCGGCCCAGGAAAAGATCATGCTTCCCGAGCTGACCTGGAACGGCGCCAAGGCCATCGGCTACGTGCTCAAGGCCATCATCGAGGGACCGATGGGCGGCGAGGCCGAAATCATCTCGGGCCTGAGCCAGCAGCCGGTGATCTTCGCCGGCA
This sequence comes from uncultured Rhodobacterales bacterium, assembly GCA_964586735.1. Taxonomy (GTDB): domain Bacteria; phylum Pseudomonadota; class Alphaproteobacteria; order Rhodobacterales; family CAZPXZ01; genus CAZPXZ01. The sequence goes on from CAZPIN010000020.1 coordinate 2,648, forward strand.
TGGACAAGGGCGACGGCTCGGTCGACATCCATCCCGACATGTGGATGCCCAACCACCAGGCGCTGTGGGACCAGTACATCGAGGGCACCAAGACGGTTGCCGCCAACCGGCCCTACAAGGGCACGTCCAACATCTACGTGCCCGCGTACATGGCGGACAAGGTGCGCTCCATCGAGGACCTGCACAAGCCGGAGATCGCGGCGATGTTCGACACCGATGGCGACGGCCTTGGCGAGTACTGGGCCGGCGACACGACCTGGGCGTCGACCAAGAGGTGGCAGATCAAGTTCAAGTCCTACGGCCTCGACAAGCTGTGGGAGCCGAACATCGTCTCCGCCGACACCTTCAAGGCCGGCTTCGCGGCCGCCTATGCCTCCGGCAAGCCGCAGCTGTTCTACCACTGGACTCCCGAGGCCATGCACGTCCAGTACGACCTGTCGGTCGTCGAAGAGCCGGCCCGCTTCGACGGCTGCGAGGATGTTCATCTCGACCGCGAGGACTGGCTCGAGGCGTCGACCTTCGAGTGCGTGATCGCCGAGAACTACATCTACGTCGCCCACTCGAAGTCGCTCGAGAAGCGCAACCCGCCCGTGGCGCGGATGCTTTCGAATGTCCAGTTCACCGGCGACGAGGTCAACCTGTGGATCGTCGAGATGTTCGAGAACAAGCGCGATCCTCAGGTGGTGGCCGAGGAGTGGATCGCCGACAACAGGGACATCGTCGACGGCTGGATCAGCGGCTGACGGCCAGCCTCCCAGTCTTTACGCAAGGGGTCGCGGCTTCGGCCGCGGCCCCGCCATCGCTGTTCAGGCCATCCTGAGACGGACCTAGTCGTCGGTGGCGCCGGGACCGGTGTAGGTCCAGCGGTGGCGCGGCGGCGCTGGGCCTTTGTTCCGCCCGCCGTCCTGCATCTGCTCCCAGGCGTGGGCAAGGATGCCTACCGAACGCGAAAGGCAGAACAGACCCCTCGCCAGCGGAGGGGCGAAGCCGAGCTCGGCGAAGACCACGGCCGTGGCGCCGTCGATGTTCATGGGCACCGGCTTGCCAGCCCGCTTTTTCAGCTCTTCCTCTACGGAGCGGCCGATGGCGGCGAACCGTCCTGACACCGTTTCCTGCCGTACTGCCCGGTCGACCAGCGCCAGCAGCCGCGGTGTGCGGGGGTCGCGTTCCGTGTGGAAGCGGTGGCCAAAGCCGGGGACGTAGCGTCCGTACTCGGCCTGCCATTTGTCGATAGCCTTTCCGGTCTTCAGTCCTCCGTCGATCATGCGATACAGCTCCAGCGCCTGTTCGCCGGCGCCGCCGTGGACGTCGTCGAGCATGTTGACCGCCGAGGCCATGGCGCCGTTGAGGGGCAGTCCGCAGGTAACGGCCATGCGGGCGGCGGCAATGGAGGGGGCCTGGGGTCCATGGTCGACCGCGGCGACGAGCGCCGCCTCCAGAAGCGCCGCGTGCTCGTCCGAGGGCAGGTCGCCGCGAGTCATCAGCCAGACCATCGGGACAAAGCCGACATTGCCTATCAGCTCGCGAAGGTCGTGGCCGCGGATGGCAATCCGTCCTGGCTCCATGTCGATGATCGCGGTGGACCACCAGTCGGCTACGTCGGTCATGAAGTGTCTCCTCTGTCTGCCTGCGCCGCGACGCCGTCGGCGAGCAGTGCGGCGATATCGTCGCTGGAATAGCCTAGTTCCGCCAGCAGCGATTCGGTGTCGGCGCCCGCCGCCGGCGGGTTGCCTCTTGTTCCGGCGGGACGGCCGCCGAGCTCCACGGGCAATACCGGCAGTTGCGTTTCCGTGCCGTCCAGCAGAGTCGCGGGCGCCAGCCGCTGCCCTGCTGCCAGATGCGGGTCGTCGAACAGGTACTCGGGGCGGGCAACAGGAGCGAAGGGCAGTTTGGCCCCCAGCGCACGGCGCTCCAAGTCCTTGAGTGTCAGCGCTCCTACGGCTTTCGCAACCAGGGGCAGCAGGCGATCTCGGGCGGCAATGCGCTGGTTGTTGGTTGCAAGGCTGGAATCCTCGCTTGCTTCGGTCAGGCCGAACGCCTCGCAGAACCGCTGCCACTGCTGATCCGACGTGACGCCAAGAAACACCCGTTTGCCGTCCTTGGTGTCGAACTGGTCGTAGATTGCCCAGGCGGAGACGCGGGCCGGCATGGGAGGCACGGGCGCGCCGGATACGGCGGAGTATGCGAGATGCTGCCCCATGAGAAACGCTGCGCATTCGAAGAGTGCGGAGGTGACATACTGGCCCCGGCCTGTGCGCTCCCGCTCCAGCAGCGCGGCCTGAACTGCGACCACGCCCATCACCCCGCCCATCACGTCCACCACCGAGGCGCCGGCGCGCAGCGGCTGTCCGGGAGGACCGGTCATGTAGGCCAGCCCTGACATCATCTGAACGATTTCGTCCAGGGCGACACGGTCTTCGTAGGGGCCAGGCAGGAACCCCTTGAGGGAGAGGTAGATCAGCCGCGGGAAGTCGTCTGCGATGGCCTCGTAGCCGAGGCCGAGCCTGTCCATGGTGCCGGGGGCGAAGTTTTCGATGAGCACATCGGCGGTGCCGATCAGGCGCTTTGCGACGTCGAGTCCGCAGGGTTCTTTGAGGTCAAGGGCGATGGAACGCTTGCCGCGGCTGTAGAAGGGGAAGTAGCCAGAGCCGAATCCTCGGAGGCGGCGGGTCGGGTCGCCCTGGACAGGCTCCACGCGAATGACCTCGGCGCCAAGGTCAGCCAGCACCAGTCCGGCGGTAGGCCCCATAACGGTGTGGCCAAAGTCCAGTACGCGGAAGCCAGCATGGGGCAGGGGGTTGGTCATGAGATGTCCACTCGGCACATCGAGGGAAAACGGGCATAGTGATCATGCAAGCGCACTATACCCATTGACAGGGCGCAAGCGAAGGCTACGCTATAGATCACGGATGCCTTCGGTGTTCAGTGGAAAGCGTCAACCATCCTTGCTGGAGATCTCTGTTTTTCTCTCTGCCGTACGCTGCCTGTCCGTGGCTACATCGGTGCTTGTAGGCCCTGCGGCAGATGGAACAGACGGCTGGTTGACAGCAGAAGCAGTCTGGCTATGGTGACCTGCTAGCGAGCTGGATGCAGACATACCTTCTGATAACTGGAAAACGCATGGAAGTGCAGACAGTGGGAGAGCGCGGAATGGTGTTCTGCGCCCCTAATTCTGCATGTGGGTACTTCTGTATCAGTGGATGCTGGCGTGGTTGCTTGGTTGCAACAGCTACGAGCGTAGGAGAAAGAAATGGTACGTAAAATCTATCGGGATACCGCTCCCCGTAGCCGCAGCACGAGTATGCCGCAGCAGCAGCGAAGACCACACCTAGAAGTGGAGGTAAGGGACTTTGGCCCAATTGCCAAAGGCAAGGTGGAACTTCGCCCGCTTACGGTGTTCGCTGGACCAAGCAACACTGGGAAGTCATGGCTAGCAACTCTCATCTATGCTGCCTGGAAGGCGCTTCCAGAGAGTTCCAAGCGCTTAACGTTGCCGACATTCATGCACTCGCAAAATAACGGTAAGCTCGAAAGTGCGTTGAATTCGGCGGGACTAACCTTCTTTCCCGAAGAGCCTGAACTGTGGAGCAAGGCTATAGAAGAAAAAACAGCTGTTCGATTGACGGAGAAGGAAAACTTGATCATTGGCACATATTTGAGCATGCATAGCGACAGGGTGAAAAGTGAAATATTGCGCTGTCTGAGCATACCTGAATGTGCGCAGGCCATAAGATGGGGCTCGCGCAATGCAGCGAAGATAAACATTAAAATTGGCGTGCTGCAGCATGTAATAAAAATTGGAAAGGCATCCAACAAAGTGTCACTGGCCACTGAAAGAATTTTTAGCCTAGCACCCGATTTCTTCTCAAAAGACAGTCATAGGTACTATCTGGAAGACTACATGAAGCAACGAAGCGCATTCAATGAAATTTCGCAAAATGAAATGTACGATGAGGCAGCGATAGGGCAAAACATTACACTGTGCATTAGGCATTTGTATGAGATGAGCGAGATTGAGGAAATTCACTATTTTCCATCTGACAGAGGGGGCATCATGCGCACTCATGCAGCGATAGTAAATTCTCTAATTGAAAGAGCGTCAGGCGTTGGTTTTCGGGGGGAGCACAACTCGCCTATGTTGTCGGGTGTGCTAAGCGACGTCTTGAAGAATCTCGTTCAAATAGGTAAATTGCCAAGCGACGAAAAATATTATGAAAATGGTTTAGAATTGGGACTGGCGAAAAACGTGCTTTTTGGCAGAATTGAAGTAGTGCGATCTGAACTTGGCTATCCACACTTTTTCTACCGGCAGACCGGACAAGATGAGCGTATTTCCTTAAGGAGCGCATCGTCTATGGTGTCCGAGATGGGGGCACTGGCATTGTTTCTGAAATACTACATTATGCCAGGCGATCTTCTCATTATTGATGAACCCGAAGCGCATCTGCATCCAGGGCTACAATGCTCATTAGTTGTTGAGCTGGCGAAATTGGTTCAAAGGGGAGTGCGAATAATTTTGACCACTCACAGTGACTGGGTACTAAGCGAGCTTTCGAATATTGTTGCCCGGAGTGTCGTGAAGAACTGGGAGGTGGTGGATGATGATGAAGTTGTTTTGAGTACGGAGGATGTTGGAATTTGGAACTTTGTCAATGCAAAAGAAAGTGGAGCGAGCGGTGGGTCTAGAATAGAGGAGGTTTGTTGGGATCCAAACGGAGCAGGATACGAGGCGGGATTCTACGACGTACTAGTAAAGAAAAATAATGAGTGGGCAGATATAATGGACCACTACGACTGGTCGGGAGAGGAACAATGAGCATAGTTGAAAAGGTGAAGAATGTGTGCACTGAAAAAGGAATTGCGCACTATAGAAGCGACGAGGAAGGGGCGCCGAATGTCCTGAGTAGGGGGAGAGGAAAGCGACGGGTTAGCATACTGTTAGAGCGGACGCCAGTACCGCATGCAGTTGTAGACTTGGATAGAATACCAGGCAGGTGCGTGGCGGGCATGGAGATTGGAGATTTCATGATTTTCATTGATAAGAATGGACACAGTGCAAATTTGATTGTTCCAATAGAGATTTCACATGGTAAGAGCAAGAAAGCAACGAAGATTGCAAGGCAGCTTGAGTCAAGTGCAACTTTCGCGCTGCAGCACATTGTAGAAAGGTCAAGTCTACAATCTGCTGGATAATTTGGCAGGGGGGCGGCGGGCGCCGCAACCCAAACACATCCCGCGGGCATCCCCCGCACCGGCAAACAGCATAGGAGAGCCATCATGGCTGACAGAAAACCCGCATCCCACCGCACCAGGCAGGAGCTTGAAGACCTCGTCAACGGACGCCTCGGCGGCCCCGAAGGCCGCTCGGACCTCGTCCGTACCGCAGCCCGCCTCGTCATCGAGGAGGCCCTCGAGGAAGAGGCCAGAGACGCCCTCGGACGGGACTACTAC
>CAZPIN010000021.1:0-2230 GCA_964586735.1 uncultured Rhodobacterales bacterium
CTTTGATTTGTCACCTGCCGAACACGTCAATGACCCGCATCTGCTGGCCTTGGTGGAGATGGAACTCATGGGAGCCGAATTTCGGGTAATCTTTCTCAACAAGTACCCGGTTCTAGATGCGAAGGCAGTTCATCGTCTCGCAGGATGCAAGGGCGCTGACAAAACGAGAAAGGCAAGAAGCTGGCGGTCAGCAGGGCGAATAATTGGTTTGCCCATTGTTGGTACTACGGTATACCCCGCATTCCAATTCCAGCCAAACGGGCAGCCTTATCCGCTCATCAGGGAAGTGAACAAGGCTTTTCCGACCGATGTTTCGGATTGGCAGCGCGCCGGCTGGCTCGTTTCACCAAATGAATGGCTTGACGGAGAAACCCCAATTTCAGCCATTCAAAGAAAGGACCCGGAAGTCTTGAATTGGATAACTTACGCGTACGAGGCGCCTGTAGGGTGACCGATATTGCTATTCCCGATTTAGCGGTTGCGTCAAGTGACTACGCGATTTCTGCAGGTGAGTGCATATTTCGCTGTCATCGACTGAACTTTGGCGGCACAGACTTCAACCCAGGCATTGGATTGGATAGTCGATTCACTCCACTCATTTCGCCCATGTCGGGACAGCCAGTTCCAACACTGTATGCCGCGAAGAGCTTTGATGCTGCTGTATATGAAGCGATATTCCGGCAGGAGCAATCAACTGATTCTAGCGTTATCGCAAACAAAGTGAATACGACTTGCGTGAGCAGTATCACAGTATGCCGCGAGCTGTTGATGGTTTCGCTGTTTACCCCAGAACTGATACCAAGGGCCATATCCCATTGACACATTTCAGACAACCACGAATCACTGCGTTTACCAGTAGGTACTACCCTGTACAAACAAGCATAGAATGGTTACAAAGTAGAAGATCTGATGAGGTGTGTGTCTGCAAGAATGGGCCGCTGGTATGAGAAAGTGGAATATCGAAGAAACAGCGCTGTTTTCTTCCCACAAGACCAGCTACATTGCATGTCGTACACTCGCCGCACGCATTTGGCGTGACAATCCTTGGGCAGATGGCATAGTGTGGAGCTCTCGACAAGACAGCAAATCAGACGCCTATCTATTTTTTGGCGATCGAATCAGTAATAGTGACTTGCTCGTCCAGAAGACGCTAACCGCAGGCCCTGATGGCGAATATTTGGGGCGAGTGGCAAGAGCAGCGCGCAGGGCAGGCATTAGAATCGTGAGTGCGCGATAGAGGCACGCCACGGGCTCTCTGACACCAAAGGACAAATGCAAATTACGGGAGTACTTGGTCACCGATTCCGACAGCACTTGGTACCCCTGATGCTTCGCTGACAGGCCACTCCAGGGCAACCCGAAACCATCTAGCCTTCCGCTACCTTGAGGTAGCAGGAGGGCAGCCCCATGAAGAGGCTACCAATGCAAGAGATTCGCGAGGTCCTGCGGCTGCGGTCGCAGGGTTTTTCAGGGCGCAGGGCTGCGTACAGCCTTGGGGTTCCCATCGGCTCGGTTCAGAATTGCCTCGCCAGGGCGTACGCCGCCGGCGCGGACTGGACCGCGGGTTGTTCGGGCGGCTCTGAGGCGGGTGGTGGATCGCCGAGGGCCGCAACCTGATCCTGACAGGTCCGTGCGGCGTGGGGAAGACGTGGCTTTGCTGCGCGCTGGCGCAGGCGTCGTGCCGCCGGGGGAGAGCGCGCTTTACCGGCGGACGGGGCGTCTGCTGTGGGAGCTGGAGACGGCTCGCGGCGACGGTAGCTATCCCCGGCTGTTTCGCGGCCTGTCGGAGGCGCATCTGCTGGCGCTGGACGACATTGGGCCGGATTGGCTTGCCTATGCCCCCTTTAACTTCCTCGCTCTGCCTCGTATCATGTACTCCGCCCTGATGCGGCGGCCCCGATGCGGGGTAGAAGGTGTTCATGGGTGGACGAATGCGCTGGAGCGGGTGGTCGAATACACTGGAACAAGCAGACGGGGGGCGAGTACTGGGGATTCGCCCTGTAAGTGCTTGATTGGTAAGGGGTTGACAGGTATCAGAGTCTTCAGTAGACTTGTCGTCGTGGTGCCCTACAGACTGGCGGCACTAGGGAAAACAGGGAGATTGGGCCATGACGGAAGAGATTCGGGATAGCGGCATGAAGGCAGGAGCGGCGACTCTGCTAGATTCGTCTCAACAGGCGACTCCGGCCAAGAGGGCGATTACGCCCGCTCGCGATGTGCCTCCACCCAT
>CAZPIN010000022.1:0-3177 GCA_964586735.1 uncultured Rhodobacterales bacterium
GGTGCAGACTGGGCCAACGCCGGATGGGGATGGACTCAAAGTTCCGCAACGAATACTTTGGCGACAGGCTGGGCTCTTGGAGGTTCAAGACGGGTTACAGGGACTACTGGACGCAATCCTTTATCGGCGTCATCACAACCAATTTGGTTTCTGTTCCAGGTGATTGGGCGAGAAAACAACCTTCCCGCTGGCGGACCGCCGACGATTGCCGGCACGGCCCGGGTCGGCCAGGATCTGACGGCATCGACGACGGGTATCTCCGACGCTGACGGTCCGGGCACGCTGACGTTCTCGTACCAGTGGAAGCGGGCAGACAACGCGGCGGGCACGGCAGGCGCCGAGGACATCTCAGGCGCGACCTCGCCGACCTACACGCTCACTACGGATGAAGCGGGCAAGTACGTCCAGGTCGTAACGTCGTACACCGATGACAACAGCATCGGCGAGAGCCTCGAAAGCGCCTGGACGGAGGTGCTGAACAGCGACCCTGCAGGCGGGCCACCGACGATCATGGGCATGGCGCGAACTGGCCAGCTACTGACGGCAGTGCCCGGTACCATCACCGATGCCGATGGCGGCGTACCAACCAGCGCAGCCGGCTTCACTTACCAGTGGCGGCGGGCGGATAACGCTGACGGCACAGGAAACCTGACCGACCTGGTAACTACCGCGACCTACACGCCAGTCGTGACTGACGTGGGCAAGTACATCCATGTCGTGGTGTCGTACACCGATGGCGGCGGCACTGGTGAGAGCCTTGAGAGCGCATGGACAGAGGTAGAAAACAGCGACCCCGTCGGCACACCGAAGATCACTGGCACGGCACGGGTCGGACAAAACCTGACGGCAGTGCCCGGCACCATCACCGACGCCGATGGCGGCGTACCGACAACAGCCGCCGGTTTTACGTACCAATGGCGGCGGGCGGATGATATGGCTGGCGCGACGAACGCCATGGACATTCCCGGGGCAGGGGCAATGGCGTCGACCTACACACTCACCACAGCAGACGCGGGCAAGTACGTCCGGGTCGTGGTGTCGTACACCGATGGCGGCGGTACCAACGAGAGCCTCGATAGCGCCTGGACGGAGGTGGAAAACAGCGACCCCGTCGGCCAGCCAACATTCTCTGAAAATCTAGATACGGAGGAGGTCGCGATGGCGGTGACGACGGGCATCTCCGACCCTGACGGTCCGGCCACGCTGACCTTCACCGGTTACCAGTGGCGGCGGGCGGACGACGCCAGCGGCTCAAATGACGTTGACATAACAGGCGCAACCTCGTCGTCCTACACCATCGCCATGGGCGACTTGGACAAGTACATCCAGGTTGTGGTGTCGTACACCGATGGCGGCGGCATGATGGAGAGCGTGTCGAGTGATTGGACGGCGACGGCCAGAACCAACAATGATCCCATTGGCGGCCCGCCGACGATTACCGGCACGGCCCGGGTTGGACAGGACCTGACGGCAGTGCCCGGCACCATCACCGACGCCGATGGCGGCGTGCCGGCAACAGCCGCCGACTTCACTTACCAATGGCGGCGGGCGGATGATATGGCTGGCACTATGAATGCCAATAACATCCCCGGGGCCGGGGCAATGGTGTCGACTTACACGCTCACCGAGGCTGACGCGGGCAAGTACATCCAGGTCGTGGTGTCGTACAGAGATGGTGGCGGCACCGACGAGAGCCTTGAGAGCGCCTGGACGGAGGTGCTGAACAGCGACCCCGTCGGCGGGCAGCCAACAATCTCGGGCACGGCCCGGGTCGATCAGGAGCTGACGGCAGCGCCCGGTACCATCACCGATGCCGATGGCGGGGTGCCAGCAACCGCCGCCGACTTCACGTACCAATGGCGGCGGGCGGACGACGCGGCTGGTACGATGAATGCCGCGGATATCTCCAGCGCGATGTCTTCGACCTACACGCTCACCGCTGACGACGCGGGCAAGTACATCCAGGTCGTGGTGTCGTACACCGATGGCGGCGGTACAGAGGAGAGTTTTGAAAGCGCCTGGACGGAGGTGCTGAACAGCGACCCAGCCGGCGGACCGCCGTCGGTCTCCGGCACGGTCCGGGTCCGCCAGGAGCTGACTGCGGATACGGCGGGCATCACCGACGCCGACGGTCCGGCCACGCTGCCCTTTGACTACCAGTGGCGGCGGGCAAACAACGCGGCTGGCGCGGCGGGCGCAGAGGACATCTCCGGCGCGATGTCGTCAACCTACACGCTCACAGCGTCCGACTTGGGCAAGTACATTCAGGTCGTGGTGTCGTACACCGACGGCGGAGGCGTCGACGAGAGCCTGCAGAGCGCCTGGGTTGGGGCGGTAGGGGAGGCCCCAGCCGCCCCCGACACGGCCGCGACGGGGAACGTAACAGTCGATGGCGGCGCGGCGCCGCAGGTGGGCGTCGAGCTGTCGGCTGACACTGATGGCATTGCCGACCCGGTGAACGGCTTGACCACGCCAAACTGGCGCTACCAGTGGAAGAGCGCGGACGACGCGTCAGGTACGGGTGAAGCGGACATCTCCGGCGCGACCTCCCAGACCTACACGCCGGCGGCGGCCGACGACGGGAAGTTTCTCAGTGTGGCAGTGACGTTCACGGACGACGACGGATACGAGGAAACCAAGTCAAGCGTCTGGACTGGCGCGGTGCTGGGCTTCACCGTAGCTGCAACGACTGCCACAGCGCTCGAGCCTGCTTCCGGCGCGAATGCCGGCGCCGCCAACCGGCTGGTCTTCACGGTTGCGCCAACCCGCGCGCCTTCCCAAGCGGTGACCGGTGTTACCTACAGTTTAGGCGGTACTGCCACAGTAGACTTGGACTACACCGCAATGCCTGAAACGCTTTCCTTCCCATCCGGATCCACTGCGCCGCAGTCGATAACAGTCACGGTGACCAACGACCTTGTCGATGAAGGCGACAGCGGCGAGACAGTGATCGTCACTGTTGGGGGAGTCACCGTCGAGGGCACAGTCAGCGAGCCTGCCGGCCAGGTTGCCATCGAGGCAAGCCCTCCCACCTATGAGCCTGAAAGCCGTACCGTCAGCTTTGATATCACCGTTGGCTCCGCGCCCGCCTCTGCCCTTGAAGTCGACTGGAGACTGGTGGATGGCAGGAGCGGCGCCGACAGCGCGCTTGGCCGCTCGGCTGCCGCCCGGGTCACC
>CAZPIN010000023.1:0-2203 GCA_964586735.1 uncultured Rhodobacterales bacterium
AGCCCGCCTCACCGCGGCAGCGTTAGCATCGCCGCCGCAGCCAGGCGGCAGATGCCACGAATGGCACGTCCCTGCCTTCATCGGTGGTGCTCATGTCTTGCCCTCGTCAAGCACTTTCCAGCCAAACCGCTAGAAGCCCAAGCGCCCCTCCAGCATGATCGTGTCACTCGGACGCAACGACTGCCCTTCCTCCCGCTCGCCGTAGACGTCGAGGCTCAGCCGCTCAAGCGGTCCGGCCAAGCCGCGCATCTCGGCTCCCAAGCGCAGCCTCTGGCTGTCGTCGCCCGTTTCCGTCTCGCTGTACAGAGTCGCCAGCGCCCTATCCCTCATTATCCCGACGCCGTATCCCAGACGCGCCTTCATCGCCGCTCCAGCATATGAGGATGCGTAGCTGTCGAGGTCCTGCGACTTCCACATGGAGTCCGCCACGCCAGTGCGGGGGGTGTTCCAAGTAGGCTCAAGCGACAGGCTGGTGCCGCGTCCATTGGCGCCAGCCGAGTAGGCGACGCCAAGCCCCGCTCCAAACTCGCTGAAGCCTTCCTGTGAGTGCAGCAGAAGCGTGCTCAGGCGAGCGCTCACCTCCAAACCGCCGAGCGACGCGTAGCGCAGCTCAGCAGCCACGTCCGCCCCTGCGCCATCCTCGCCGTCGCCGCTGTCCATCCGCGCTCCCAGCTCCATGCGACTTGACGATACCGCGCCGCTGTCCAGCGTCCGGCCCGAAACCCTCTCCAGCGCCACGCGAATACGCGATGCCTCCGCCGATAGCTCTGTGAAACCAGCGGTCCCGTCTGCATCCGTCGTAGTCCTGAAGACGTCTCCCCGAATGGCGAAATCCGCCCTGCCCCTCCGCATGGGAGCGCTCTTCGCGCCCGCGGCCAGCATCGTCATGCCCACGTCCGTTTCCGACGCGCTGCCGCCGGCGGTCATCTCCAGACTGCCCGATCCGGTGCCGAAGCTTGCCCAGAAACTTCTTCCCGTTTCCCCCGCCCAGTGCAGGTACGGAGCGAAGGTTAGGAGGCTGGTATCGGCGGCGCCGACGGCGGTGGAGTCCATGTACTCCGACTCGCCGGAGGACCGGCTGACCACAAGGCCATACAGGACATTGCCGCTTCCCGGCATGTCAAAGCCCAGCAGAATGTCCGAAAATTTGGTTTCGACGCTGGACCCTTCTTCCGGCTCGCTCTCGCGAGTCTTCGTGGAAAACTCGCCCCAGAAGGCTGCCTTGCCGTCTCCGGCCGACAGCGCGAAGCTGCTCTGGCCGATCAGGCGGTTTTGGTCCGGTATGCCAGCCCATGCGCGGTAGTCGTCGATGCTTCCGCCATAGCCGCTGTCCAGTCCGTCGAAGGTAGCATCGGGCGTCGTCGCCTCGAGGCCGAGAAGGCTGGCGACTTCCCGTACTGACTGGCCGGCGTCTCCGCTGGACAGCGCATGGGTGTCCAGTACCCGTCCGCCAAGCGTCGCTTGCGATTCCATGCCCCCGGAGCGACGGGCGGCAGCACGTCTCCAGATGCCGTCGACGATGCCGGATGCGACAGAGCTGCCGACGCCCGCGACGGAATGTACCAGCGCAGCAGGAGATTCCGAGACTACCGATCTCGCACCGGCGACAACCCAGTCACTATCCGCAATCTGGTCATTGACGGCTACGTCCAACGACGGAGTCACAGCAAGATTCGCCGTCGCCGCGGGCCGCCTGATTTGAACCTGAACGTCCGTGCCGGAGGCCAGCTCCGTGTCGAACGTGGCGTCGATGACTGGATCTGCCAGCGTTGTTCTGCCCGCCGCATACGTTACCGTGCCTCCGCAGGAACTGACTGTGCACCCGGAAACGGTGGCGCGGGCGCCAGCCGAGCGGCCAAGGGCGCTGCCAGCATTGCCCTCAACTTCCACTCTCCACTCGACGTCAAGGCTGCTGGAGGGTGCGCGGACAAGGGGCAGGAAGGAAAAACTGACGACAGTCATGCCGTTTTCAGTTCTGAAGGAGGGACGGCTTGTCCCGACGGCGATCTGGGCGGCGGGCTCGTTGATTCTGCCAGTGGCGGTCTGCCCCCTAACCGCAACGGTCACTGTCTCGCCGTTGGTGCCTTCGGCAATGATGTCGCCAAGCGCCGTGACTGTTATCTCCTGCGTAGCGGCGGCGCCGGGTCCGAAGGTAAGCTCAGTGGAGGGGGCCACCGTGTAGTCCGTATCTTCCGTGGCTGTA
>CAZPIN010000024.1:0-8941 GCA_964586735.1 uncultured Rhodobacterales bacterium
GCCTCAACAATCTCGTTGCGGAAACTTCCACTCAATTTGTCGCTTGCAATTTTCTCTCCCCAAACTGAATCCCCCCAACCTGTGAAAATACGGCCGGCTTCCGCGTATAGCTTCGGTCCAAAATACTTCATGAACCTGTACTCGCTAAACTCATTCTTTGGGATTCTCCGCTTGCAATTTAGATCGACTTCTGTTGCCAGAAGAAAGTCGGCTGTTGCAGAAATTGCATTTGAATCAGTACAACTTGAAAAGTACTTTGATTCAATACACTGACTACACTTACCGCATGGATGAGCGAGATTGTCATTTAGCGCGTTGGCCAAGTATTTCATCAAACAAGATTGACAATGAATGCACTCTTGAACTTCAACCCACTCCTCTACACGTTGCCTTGCAAGCCGATTAACACGATCACTGTCAGACTTATACGCTGTCGGTGTTCGATACCACGTCGATCCATCCTTTACAACCGGAGGCGGATCCTCGACTGAGAGATACGTGAGTGTCTTATCAATTTCACCTTTACTAAAATTCATTGAAGATAGCATGTCCCTGACTGTCATGCCGTCACTGTTAGCAAGACCGTCAAGTATTTTACTTGTACACTGTTTACTTGGAAATGCAGACTTTCTGAAGGACTCAAGTATTGCAGGGTCTTCCGCGCCAGTCATTAGAACTCCGTGCGCTTGATCGATTGCTCTCCCGGCGCGCCCCACCTGCTGGTAGTAGGCTATAACCGATGCAGGCGCCTGATAGTGAACAACAAATCCCAAGTCTGGTTTATCGAATCCCATGCTCAATGCTGTAGTACACACAAGGCACTTAACTTTGTTGTTCATCAACAAATTTTCTAGATGAATGCGATACTCATTGGAGTTGGAGTATCCCTTGTAGGTTACATTTGAATAGTATGGCGGAGCGTATATTCCTCTATTCTTCCAAAGCCAGGTTGAAATTTGTCGCGCATCCCTTTTTGTTAGCGTGTAAATAATACCAGAGCCTGGTAACTGATCAATATTCTTAGATATCCAAGCTAACCTATTTGCTTTGGGTTGCACTGGAAATGTTTGCAGGTAAAGTGATTTTCGAGTTAATTTTCCTCTTCTTATGTTAATTGATCCAATCTGCGACTCTATGTCTTTTATCACTCTGTCATTGGCGGTGGCAGTTGTACATGCAATCGGTACATTAGCTGGCATTCGTGTAATTATATTCAATATCCGCCGATAATCCGGTCGAAAGTCGTGACCCCAGTCAGAAATACAGTGCGCTTCATCAATTACAAGCATTCCGATATTGGAGGAAATGGGGCGGAGGCAGTTTATCAAGAAGTCATCATTGGCAAGACGTTCCGGTGATATCAAAAGCGCATCTGCGTTACCGGTTCGAACACACTGAACAATTTCTTTTTGCTCTGCATGATTGGTGCTATCAATTTTCACTGCCCTTACACCATGTCGACTTGCCGCAGTAATCTGATCACGCATCAAAGATAATAGTGGTGAAATGATGAGAGTGGCACCATAACCCCTTTCACGAAGCAGCCGCGTGGCGATGAAGTAAACTGAGCTCTTTCCCCATCCCGTGCGCTGTACAGCCAAGATCCGCTTTCTGCCGTTGACAAGGTCATCGATAGCCTCCCACTGTCCGGGGTGGAAGTCTGCATTGGGATTGGCCGTTGCTTTCCTAAGCAATGCTAGGGCCTTATCTCGGTCATTCATGACAATCTCACCGACATGAGTTTCGCGCCCGTTCTGGACTGGTGCGTTCTGAGAGTAGCACTGAGGCAGACGTTGTCTAGGGGGGTACACCAGTCTAGAGGAGGCATAGAGCGAGGCCTACCATAAACAACGGACATGAAGGAAACCGTTGTAGTCACTTGAGACGATGCCACTCCCACCGCCTCAGAACATCTTAGTCCAGCCATACCCTACTACCCCCTTGTCCGGCTCTCGCGTCTAGCGCCAGCTGATCTCTGCGGTCATGCGGGCGTCGCCCGCCTGACCCTCGATCCACATCACGGCACCACCGGCGCGTCCGGCTGCGCATGCCCGAAACGGTTCCGTATGAAACACCGGCGCATGGGCGCGGTAGCGGAACTCGTCAGCCTCCCTACCCGCCGCCAGCTCCATCCCCGCCTCCCACAGCGCTGTCGCCAGCAGCGGCCCGTGCACCACCAGGCCCGGATAGCCCTCATCCTCGCAGTAGCCTAGATCGTAGTGGATGCGGTGGGCATTGAACAGCAGCGCAGAGTAGCGAAACAGCATCCGCTCGTCGGTATGCCACTCCTTCTTTCGCGCCGCCTTCCCCGGCGGCTTTACCCCCTCGCGCCTTCTCCCGCTCTTCTGGCGCTCGCGGTACACCAGCACCTGTTCCTCCTCCAGTCCGTCGCCATTCGCTCCTACCACGAGATGGCCCACGGTTACGAAGCATATCGGCCCCGACTGTCCCACCTTGTCGGTGACGGAAACCACCCGCGACACCCGCTGCGCGGACTCGCCCAGCCGCGGCAGCGCGCCGAGGCGCACACGTCCCGACACCCACATCCGCGACGGCAGCGGCACCGGCGGCAGAAACCCGCCCAAGGCGACATGCCCGTCGGCGCCCAGGTCTTCGTGTTCCGGAGTCGACAGGAAGTACACCCAGTGCCAGGCCGGCGGCAGCGGGTCTCCGGCTCCGGGCGGCGTACTGTCAAGGCCCAGAGCGGCCGCAAGCGCGCGGGCGCGCCATGGGTCCAGCACTCCGCCGACGGTCTCCATCGACGCCCGCCATCCCCCCAGATGCGCGTCCGCCACCTTTGTCTTGCTTGACAGTTCCATGCCCTTCCCCCGCTGCCCTGCGCCGCTATCCTAACCCCTCTCGCCCGCCAGTCCCCGTACCCCGTCGCCCATGCCATGACCGCCCACGACCTCCGCTACCAGCCCGACGAGGCGCCGCCGACTCCCCTAGCCATGGGCCTGGGCCTGCAGCAGGCGCTGCTTTCCGTCTCCGGCATCGTGCTGACTCCCGTCATTGTCATCCGTGCCGCCGGCCTCGACGCTGGCGACTACCTCTCATGGGCGGTCTTCGCGGCGCTGCTGGTCAGTGGCCTGACCACCATCCTCCAGGCGCGGAGGATAGGGCCGCTGGGCGCAGGGTATCCGCTGCTGATGGGCACCTCCGGTGCCTTCATCGCCGTATGCGTCACCGCCCTGGTGGAGGGAGGCCCCGGTCTGATGGCAACGCTGGTGGCAGCCTCGTCGCTGCTGCAGTTCGCCTTCGCCAGCCGGCTGTCGATGTTCCGCAGGGTTATCACGCCGACGGTGGCGGGCACCGTCATCATGCTTGTCACCGTAACGGTCATGCCGATTCTGTTCGGCATGCTGGAGGACGTCCCGCAGGACGCGCCCGCCGTCGCCGCGCCCGCCTGCGCCGCCATAACGCTGCTTCTTATTGTTGCTCTGGCATTGCGGGCGCGCGGCATGCTGCGGCTGTGGGTACCACTCATCGGCCTGGTCGTCGGCTGCGCGGCGGCGACAGCCTTCGGCATCTACGATTCGGAAAGGGTTGCGCAGGCCGCCTGGCTGGGCGTACCGGACCTGGCCTGGCCCGGCCTAAACCTCGACTTCGGGATTCAGTTCTGGGCGCTGCTTCCGGCCTTCGCCTTCGTGACCATCGTCGGCGCGATCGAAACCACCGGCGACGCGGTGGCCATACAGCGCGTCGCATGGAGGCAGCCGCGGGCGGCCGACTACCGCACCGTGCAGGGCGCGCTGGGCGCCGACGGCGTCGGCAACCTGCTGTCGGGTCTGGCCGGCACCGTGCCCAACACCACCTACTCCAGCTCCATATCCATCACGGAGCTGACCGGAGTCGCCGCCCGGCAGATAGGCGTGTGGATTGGCGTCACGTTTTTCGCGGTGGCGTTCTGTCCCAAATTCGCCGCCCTCCTGCTTGCCGTGCCGAGCCCGGTGGTCGCCGCCTACGTCACCGTGCTGCTGGCGATGCTGTTCGTGCTGGGCATGCGCATGGTCGTGCAGGACGGCCTCGACTTCCGCAAGTCGCTGGTGGTTGGAATCTCCTTCTGGGTAGGCGCGGGATTCCAAAGCGAGGCTATTTTCGCCGACCGTCTGGGCGCAATGGCCAGTACGCTGCTCGGCAACGGCATGACCTCCGGCGCACTCGCCGCCATCGTCATCTCGCTCTTCGTCGAGCTCACGCGGCCGCGCCGGCAGACTGTCCGCCTCGCCCTTGACGCCGACGCCTTCGCCAGGCTCAACGATTTCCTCGACGGCTTCACCCGAAAGCATCGCCTGCCCGAGGCCATGGCCCTGCGCATCGCCGCCGCCGGCGAGGAGACGCTTCACTGCCTCCAGGAGGGGCGGCAGGACGGGCAGCCTCCCCGGCAGCTTCGCGTCGCCGCCCGCAAGGAGGACGACACGGTCGAGCTGGAGTTTCTGGCGGCGCCAGGCGGCGGAAACATCGAGGACCAGATCGTGCTGCTCGCCGACCGCAGTCCTGCCGACGACATCAGCGAAATTTCGCTGCGCCTCCTCCGCCACTACGCCGCCGAGGTGCGCCACCAGAAGTACTTCGACACCGACGTCATCACGCTGTGCATGCCCGTGGACCATGGCGCCGCAACGGCCGCCGCGTTGGCGTAGCGATACGAAGACCGGGGCCGTAATCCGCAGGCAGCGGACAGCGCAGGCCAAGCGCTTGGACAGGAACATGGCGGCTTGGACGACTGGACACGGCTGGAATCCTTTGCCGATTGACGCCGGCCAAAGCCGGTGCGGGACGGGTCAGCGCACCGGACTGACCACCATCACCATCTGGCGGCCTTCCATCTCCGGCATCGACTCGGTCCTGGCCAAGTCCTCCACGTCATCGCGGACGCGGTTGAGCACCTCCATGCCCCGCTCCTGATGGGCCATCTCGCGTCCGCGAAACCGCATGGTGATCTTGACCTTGTCCCCATCCTCGAGAAAGCGGCGAATGAAGCGCATCTTCACGCCGTAGTCGTTGTCGTCGATGTTGGGACGGAGCTTGACCTCCTTGACGACGATGAACTTCTGCTTCTTGCGCGCCTCCGAGGCTCGCTTCTGCTTCTCGTACTTGAATTTGCCGTAGTCCATGATCTTGCACACCGGCGGCTCCAGCTTCGGCTGGATTTCCACCAGGTCCAAGCCCACGCCCACGGCGCGGGATCTGGCCTCCTCGACGTCGATGACGCCGCAGTTCTGGCCCGTATGGTCGATGAGTCGGATGGAGGGATTGGTAATCTGCTCGTTGACGCGCAGACCGGTATCCCTGACCGGCTGCACAAGCTGCTGTCTGCGTACGATGGCCTAGGCCTCCTCTGATGTCGGTTTCCCGCCGCGCGCCGCGTCCGGCGGCCGCGACTCGGCGCAAAGCATAGCGACGGCGTCTTCCACCGCAACGCATTCGCTGCCCTTTTCTCCCAGGCGGCGCAGCGCCACCGTGCCGTCCTCCACCTCGCGGCGGCCCAGGGCAAGGATCCAGGGCACAAAACGCTTCGAGTGCTCGCGCACCTTGTAGCCGATCTTCTCGTTGCGCAGGTCGGCCACGGCCCTCAGCCCCGCCGCCTCCAGCTGGCGGACAATCTCCCGCGCCCGCCCGTCGGCGTCGGAGACGATCGTCGCTACCACCGCCTGACACGGGGCCAGCCATGCGGGCAGGCGTCCGGCGTGGTTCTCGATGAGGATGCCCAGGAACCGCTCGAACGACCCCAGAATGGCGCGGTGCAGCATGACGGCGCGGCGCTTCGAGCCGTCCGCGTCCACGTAGTCGGCGTCGAGCCGGTCAGGCAGGACGAAGTCCACCTGCAGCGTGCCGCACTGCCATTCGCGGCCGATGGCGTCCCTGAGGACAAACTCCAGCTTGGGGCCGTAGAACGCCCCCTCCCCCGGATTGAGGTCGAACTCCCTGCCCGTCGCCCGCGTCGCCTCCATCAGCGCCGCCTCGGCAAGGTCCCAGACTTCGTCCTCGCCGGCGCGTACGGGAGGGCGGTCGGCGAACTTGATGGCGAACGTCGGAAACCCCAGGTCCTCGTAGATCGAGCTCAGCAGCTCGATGAACAGGCGGGTCTCCTCGGTAATCTGCTCCTCGGTGCAGAAGATGTGGGCGTCGTCCTGGGTGAAGCCGCGCACCCGCATCAGTCCGTGCATGGCCCCGGAGGGCTCGTAGCGGTGGCAGGAGCCGAACTCCGCCATGCGCAGCGGCAGGTCGCGGTAGGACTTGAGGCCGCGGTTGAAAATCTGCACGTGGCAGGGGCAGTTCATCGGCTTGAGGGCGTTGATCCGCCGGGTCTTGGAGTCCTCCTCGTCCACCTCCGTCAGGTACATGTGCTCGCGGAACTTCTCCCAGTGACCCGACTTCTCCCACAGCGTCCGCTCCACCACCTGCGGCGTCCGCACCTCCACGTAGCCGGCGCCGTCCAGCCGCCGCCGCATGTAGTCTTCCAGCCCCCGCCATACCCTCCAGCCGGCCGGGTGCCAGAACGCCATGCCCGGCGCCTCGGGCTGGAAGTGAAACAGGTTGAGGCGGGTGCCCAGCGTGCGGTGGTCGCGGCGGCGCACCTCCTCCTGCAGGGCGATGTGGGCGTCCAGCTCCTTGCGGCTGCGCCAGGCGGTGCCGTAGATGCGCTGGAGCATCTTGTTGTCGCTGTCGCCGCGCCAGTAGGCTCCGGCTACCGACGTCAGTTTGAAGGCGTCGGCGGGTATGCGCCCGACCCTCGGCATATGCGGCCCGCGGCACAGGTCCAGCCACGGGCCGTGGTAGTACATGCGTATCTCCTCCCCCTCGGGAATCGCCTCCACCAGCTCCACCTTGAACGGCTCGCCATTTTCGCGGTAATGGGCGATGGCCCGATCGCGGCTCCACACCTCGCGGCGGATCTCCTCGTCAAGGGCGATGATGGCCCGCATGCGCTTCTCGATGGCGGCGAAGTCCTCGTCGGAAAAAGGCTCGTCGCGGTCGAAGTCGTAGTAGAAGCCGTTCTCGATCACCGGACCGATGGTGACCCTGGTGTCGGGCCACAGCTCCTGCACCGCCCGCGCCAGTACGTGGGCGCAGTCGTGGCGCACAAGCTCGAGGGCCTCCTTCTCGCTGTCCATGGTGGCGACGGCAAACGCCGCGTCCTGTTCGATGGGCAGCGACAGGTCGGAGAGCGCGCCGTCGACAAAGCAGGCGATGGCGGCGCGGGCGAGGCCGGGGCCAATGTCGGCGGCCACCTCCGCTCCAGTCACGGGAGCCGGGTAGCGGCGCTGTGCGCCGTCGGGCAGCGTGAGCGTAACCTGCTGGCTGGATGCCATGTCAATCCGGTTTGCGCTGGAAGCAATCGCAGCGCCCCTGCAGGCGCCACGCCGCATCAATTGGCGGGCTTGGCCCAATTGTCAAGATTTCCCCAGTACCGCCTATACTCGCGCCATGACCGCAGACGACGCTCCCCAGCATCTCGACCTCGCCGACGGGCGGCGGATCGCCTACCACCGCGTCGACGGGCGCGGGCCGCCCGGCGTGGTGTTTCTCGGCGGCCTGTCTTCGGACATGACCGGCACCAAGGCGGTCCACCTGCACGCATGGGCGCAGCGGACGGGGCAGTCGTTTCTGCGCTTCGACTACACCGGCCATGGCGGCTCGTCGGGAGAGTTTGCCGACGGCTGCGTCGGCGGCTGGGCGGACGACGCGCGCCGCGCCATCACGGAGCTCACCGAGGGACCGCAGATCCTGGTGGGGTCGTCGCTGGGCGGCTGGATCGCGCTGCTGCTGGCGCGCGACGGGGCGGTGCCGGTGGCGGGCGTGGTGGGCATCGCCGCCGCGCCGGACTTCACTGAGGACATCATGCTGCGGGCGGCGACTCCGGAGCAGCGGGCGCAGCTTCTGGAAAAGGGCCGCGTCGACATGCCCAGCGACTACGAGGAGCCCTATCTGGTCACGGCGCGCCTGCTGGCCGACGGCAGCCGCCACCTGCTTCTGAATGGCCCGCTGCCTGTCAAGGCCCCGGTGCGGCTGCTGCACGGTACCGCCGACACCGACGTGCCGCTGGACACCGCGCTGCGGACCATCGACGCCCTGGAATGCGACGACGCCCGCCTGACCATCCAGCGCGGCGCGGACCACCGCTTCAGCTCGCCGACCGAGCTGGGCCTGATCGTGGACGCCGTGGAGGAGCTGCTGGCCCTGTAGCCGCCGCGCCGCCTGGCCGCGAGCCGTCCCTGCCAAGGCGCGTCTGGACGCCGCTTCATGGAAAACTGGCCGGCCCGCCGCGCGCGGTGTCTGGCAGAGTCTGGCGGGAATGGGCAACGCGCCGCTCAGCCGAGCGACTTGACGATGCTTTCGCACATCTTCTTGGCGTCGCCCAGCAGCATCATGGTGTTGTCGCGGAAGAACAGCTCGTTGTCGATGCCGGCGTAGCCCGATCCCAGCGACCGCTTGACGAACAGCACCGTCTGCGCCTTCTCCACGTCCAGCACCGGCATGCCGAAGATGGGCGAGCTGGGGTCGGTCTTGGCGGCGGGGTTGGTGACGTCGTTGGCGCCCACCACGAAGGCGACGTCGGTGGTGCCGAAGTCGTTGTTGATGTCCTCCAGCTCGAACACCTCGTCGTAGGGCACGTTGGCCTCGGCCAGCAGGACGTTCATGTGCCCCGGCATGCGCCCGGCCACCGGATGGATGGCATAGCGCACCTTGACGCCCGATTCCTTGAGCATGTCGGCCATCTCGCGCAGCGCATGCTGCGCCTGGGCCACCGCCAGACCGTAGCCCGGCACCACCAGCACCGAGCCGGCGTTGCCGAGAATGAAAGCCGCGTCCTCGGCCGATCCCCGCTTCACCGGCCGCTCCTCGCCACCGCCAGCCGCCGCCTGGGTCTCGCCGCCGAAGCCGCCCAGAATGACGCTGACGAAATTGCGGTTCATGCCGCGGCACATGATGTAGC
>CAZPIN010000025.1:0-26016 GCA_964586735.1 uncultured Rhodobacterales bacterium
GCATGTCCTGCTCATGGTGCATGGCGTGGATGACCGAGCCCGCGCCGAGAAACAGCAGCGCCTTGAAGAAGGCGTGGGTGAACAGGTGGAACATCGCCGCCTGGTAGGCGCCGACGCCGGCGGCGAAGAACATGTAGCCCAGCTGCGAGCAGGTCGAGTAGGCGATCACCCGCTTGATGTCGTTCTGCACCAGGCCCACGGTGGCGGCGAACAGCGCCGTTGCCGCCCCGGTGACGGCCACCACCCCCAGCGCCAGCGGCGCGTACTCCAGCATCGGCGAGCAGCGCGCCACCATGAAAACCCCGGCCGTCACCATGGTGGCGGCGTGAATCAGCGCCGAGACCGGAGTCGGCCCTTCCATGGCGTCGGGCAGCCAGGTGTGCAGCAGAAACTGCGCCGACTTGCCCATCGCCCCCAGAAACAGCAGCAGGCAGATGCCGTCGAGCAGGCCCAGGTCGTAGCCCAGCAGATTGACCGTGCGCCCGGCGAGTCCCGGCGCCTCGGCGAAGACCGGATCGAAGTCCAGCGTGCCGAACGCCGCGAACACCGCGAACACCCCCAAAACGAAGCCGAAGTCCCCCACCCGGTTGACCACGAACGCCTTGATGGCGGCGGCGTTGGCCGAGGGCCGCTTGAACCAGAAGCCGATCAGCAGGTAGGAGGCAAGGCCCACGCCCTCCCAGCCGAAAAACAGCTGCAGGAAGCTGTCGGCCGTGACCAGCGCCAGCATGGCGAACGTAAACAGCGACAGGTAGGCGAAAAACCGCGGGCGGTGCGGGTCGTGCTCCATGTAACCCACCGAGTACAGGTGCACCAGGGCCGAGACCGTGGTGACCACCACCAGCATCACCGCCGACAGCGAGTCGACCCGCAGCGCCCAGGCGACGTCGAGTGTGCCCGAGGCGATCCAGCCGGCCAGCTCCACCCGTCCGCCGCCGCCGCCCAGCACCTGGAAGAACACCACCCAGCTCAGTACCGCCGACAGACAGAGCAGGCCGGTGGGGATCCACTGCGCGGCGCGGTCCCCGGTCAGCCGCGGCAGCAGCCCGGCGATGGCCGCGCCCAGCAGCGGCAGCAGGACGATGAGGGCGGCCATCCGCTCAGCCCCGCATGCGGCTGACGTCCTCGACCGCGATCGAGCCCCGGTTGCGGTAGAAGCAGACCAGAATCGCCAGGCCGATGGCCGCCTCGGCGGCTGCCACGGTGAGGACGAACAGGGCGAACACCTGCCCCTGCAGGTTGCCCAGATGGGCCGAGAAGGCCACCAGGTTGATGTTGACGGCCAGCAGCATCAGCTCGATCGACATGAGGATGATGATCACGTTCTTGCGGTTGAGGAAGATGCCGAACACCCCCACCACGAACAGCGCCGCCGCCGCCGCCAGATAGTGCTCTAGGCCGACCGCCAGCATGGTCAGATGCCGCTTCCCGGCGCCACGTCGCGCAGCTCCACCGACTCCTCCCGAGTCCGGTGAATCTGCTCGGCGGCGTCCTGCCGCCGGGCGGCGGCGCGCGGCCGCAGGGTCAGGACGATGGCCCCCACCATCGCCACCAGCAGTACCAGCCCCGCCAGCTGGAACAGAACCGCGTGCTCGGTGTAGATCACCCGCCCAAGGGCGCGGGCGTTGGACACCTCCCCCGCAACCGGCCCCAGCGGCTCGACGGCCGGCGCGAACCGCCAGTGGGCCGCCGCCAGGCCAAGTTCCACCAGAAGCACCACCGCCACCAGCGCGCCCAGCGGAAAGTACTCGGCGAGGGCCGGGCGCAGCCGCGAAAAGTCGATGTCCAGCATCATCACCACGAACAGAAACAGCACCATCACCGCCCCGACGTAGACGATCACCAGCAGCATGGCGAGCAGCTCGGCGCCCAGCAGCACGAACAGCCCGGCCGAGGAGAAGAACGCCAGAATCAGCCACAGCACCGAGTGCACGGGGTTGCGGGCCAGCACCACCAGCAGCCCGGCCGCCACGGCGACGCCGGCGAACATGTAGAAGGCCAAGGCCGGCAGCGCGGCGGTCATGGTCGCTCGTCGGCGGCGAGGGCGGCGGCGATTTCGCGCTCCCAGCGGTCGCCGTTGGCCAGCAGCCGCTCCTTGTCGTAGAACAGCTCCTCGCGGGTTTCGGTGGCGAACTCGAAGTTCGGCCCCTCGACGATGGCGTCTACCGGGCATGCCTCCTGACAGAAGCCGCAGTAGATGCACTTGGTCATGTCGATGTCGTAGCGGGTGGTGCGGCGGCTGCCGTCGGCGCGGATCTCAGCCTCGATGGTGATCGCCTGGGCCGGGCAGATGGCCTCGCAAAGCTTGCAGGCGATGCACCGCTCCTCGCCGCTGGGATAGCGCCGCAGGGCATGTTCGCCGCGAAACCGCGGCGACAGCGGTCCTTTTTCATGGGGGTAGTTGACGGTGGCCTTGGGCCGGAAGATGTAGCGCGTCGCCAGCAGCAGCCCGCGCAGAAAGTCCTGCAGCGACGCGTAGCGCAGAAACGAGCGTGGTGTCAGGGCCATGGCCGCCTCCCTATCCCGCGGACCAGGGGGCGATGCCCCCGAAATGCATGGCGGCGGCGGTGGCCACCACCCAGGCGAGCGACAGCGGCAGGAAGACCTTCCACCCCAGCCGCATCAGCTGGTCATAGCGGTAGCGCGGCACCGCTGCCTTGACCAGCGCGAACAGGAAAAACACCGCCACGATCTTGGCCACGAGCCACAGCACGCCGTCGGGCAGCCCGGCCACCGGCGCCAGCCAGCCGCCGAGAAACAGGATCGACACCATGGCGCACATCAGGACGATGTTGGCGTACTCGCCCACCATGAACAGCAGATACGGCGTGGAGCTGTACTCGACCTGGTATCCGGCCACCAGCTCGGACTCGGCCTCGGGCAGGTCGAACGGGGGGCGGTTGGTCTCGGCCAGCGCCGACACGAAAAACAGCACCATCATCGGCAGGTGCGGCAGCCAGTACCAGCCCCAGAAGCCGCCCCAGCGGTCCTGGGCGAGAACGATGTCGGTGATGCGCAGCGACCCCACCGTCAGCAGCACCGCCACCAGGATGAAGCCGATGGACACCTCATAGGAGATCATCTGCGCCGCCGAACGCAGCCCGCCGAGAAACGGGTACTTGGAGTTGGAGGCCCAGCCTCCCATGATCACGCCGTACACCCCCAGCGACGAGATGGCGAACAGATAGAGGATGCCGACGTTGAGGTCGGCAATCACCCACCCCTCGGCGAACGGCACCACCACCCACGCGACCATCGCCAGCACGAAGGTGGCCAGCGGCGCCAGCAGAAACACCGCCCGGTCGACCCCGGCCGGCAGGACGATCTCCTTGACGATGAACTTGAGAAAGTCGGCGAAGCTCTGCAGCAGCCCGAACGGCCCCACCACGTTGGGCCCCCGCCGCATCTGCACCGCCGCCCACACCTTGCGGTCCGCGTAAAGCAGAAACGCCAGCGACACCAGCAGCCCCACGGTCACCGCCAGGCACTGGGCGACGATCAGCGCCCCCTCGATCACCCAGCCGGTCATGGCGCCTCCGCCCCGCAGACTGTCCAGCCCGTCATGCCGCTTTCCTCCGCCGCGAAAGATCCGCCATCACCTCGGACGCGCGGGCGATGGGATTGCGAAGATAGGGGCAGCCGCCGCCCGTTGCGAACGGCGCCTCGTCAAGCGTCCCTTCGGCTTCCGCCCGCCACGCGGTCTGCGGCGTCTCGTCCAAAGCGGCGAGGCCAGGCAGCTCGGCGAACATCCCGGCGCGCAGTGCGGCAAGGTCGTCGTAGGGCAGCGGGCTGCCCATCTCGCCCGACAGCGCCCGGAATATCCGCCACTCCTCGCGCGCCTCGCTAGGCGGAAACGCCGCCCGGGTCGCCATCTGAGGCCGGCCCTCGAGATTGACATAGAGGGCGTCCTGCTCGGTCCAAGCCGCCCCCGGCAGTACCGCGTCGGCGCGTTCCGCGCCAGCGTCGCCATGCGACCCGACATACACCACGTGGCTGCGGCCCAGCCGTTCCATGGGGATCTCGTCGGCGCCCAGCAGCAGCACAAGGTCCATCTCGCCCCGTTCGGCGGCCTCCAGTATGCCCTCGGCGTCGCGTCCACCCTCGTCCGGCACGAAGCCCGCCTCCAGTCCGCCCACCGCCGCCGCCGTGCGGTGCAGGACGCCAAACCCGGTCCAGTCTTCCTTCACCGCGCCCAGTCGCTCAGCCAGTTTCATCGCCGCGCCCAGCACGGCTTGGCCGTCCGGGCGGGCCACAGCGTCGACGCCGAGGATCACCAGCGGCCGGTCGCCCATGGCCTTGCCAAACGCGCTGTCCGCAACTGTTGCGAGTTCCCGCGGTCCGTCTCCAAGCGATTCGACCGGATAGGTGGAGTCCAGCGCCGGTCCCACGGATCCTACCCGAGCCCCGCCCAGCCATGCCCGGCGAATGCGGGCGTTGAGCACTGGGCAATCGGCGCGGGGGTCGACTCCGACCAGCAGGATGCCGGTGGCGTGGTCGATGCCCGCTGCGGTGCAGCTGAAACGCCATGCGGACGGATTGTCGGTGGGCCACCTTACGCCGGGCGGACGCGAGTCGATACTGGCTACGCCCATCCCCCGCAGCAGCTGGCCCGCCGCCCAAAGCGTCTCCACTGGCGCCATCCCGCCAGCCAGCGCGGCGATGCGCTCCGGGGGCGTAGCCTTCAGGCGCTCCGCTACATGCACTAGTGCCTGCGGCCATGTCGTTTCGGCAAGGCGGCCGTCGCCGCCGCGCAGATAGGGCCGGTCGAGCCGCTGACGCCCCAGGCCGTCCCAGACAAACCGGGTACGGTCAGCCAGCCACTCCTCGTTGAGGCCGTCATGGTTGCGCGGCAGGATGCGCATCACTTCCCGCCCCCGCACGTCCACCCGAATCGCCGACCCCAGTGCGTCCATCGCGTCGATGGTTTCCACCGGACGCAGCTCCCATGGCCGGGCCGTGAAGGCGTAGGGCTTCGACGTCAGCGCCCCAACCGGGCACAGGTCGACGATGTTGCCCTGCATCTCAGAGTGCAGGGAGCGGTCCAGATACGGCACGATGGCGGCGTCCTCGCCCCGTCCCACCATGCCAAGCTCCGGCACCCCGGCGACCTCGGTGAGAAACCGCACGCAGCGGGTGCAGTGGATGCAGCGCGTCATCTCGGTCTTGACCAGCGGCCCAAGGTCGAGGGCCACCTGCGCCCGCTTGGGCTCCTGATAGCGCGACATGCCCGCGCCATAGGCCATCGCCTGGTCCTGCAGGTCGCACTCGCCGCCTTGGTCGCAGACCGGACAGTCGAGGGGATGGTTGATCAGCAGAAACTCCATCACCCCCTCGCGGGCGCGGCGCACCGTGTCGGTGGCGGTGCTGATGGAGGGCGGCTCTCCGTCGGGACCGGGACGCAGGTCGCGCACCTGCATGGCGCAGGAGGCGACGGGCTTGGGGCCGCCCTTGACCTCCACCAGGCACATGCGGCAGTTGCCGGCGATAGACAGCCTCTCGTGGTAGCAGAAGCGGGGAATTTCCCTGCCCGCCAGCTCGCACGCTTGCAGCAGCGTGAGCTCGGGGGCGACGTCGATTGCCTTGCCGTCAATCTCAATGGTGCGAAGGCTCATGCCGCCGTCTCGCTGCTGCTCGTCTCGCTAGCCAGAAGTCCGACTACGGGGCTTCTGAAATTTGGGCTGGCTCAGGGTGAGCGTAGGCAGCGGGACACGTGTCCCCGCACTCTGCAGGCCATCGCCAGCGGAGCCACTATAGCACCCCTATGGTCCTTGGGAAACTGGCATACTGCCGCATCTGGCGATTCCCCAGCCTCGTCGGAGGTGCCAGCCTGCCTTATCTGCGGCGAGTCACGTCCCGTACAAGGCGCGGGTTGCCTCTTGCTCTGCCTGCTCTGTTGGCAACCAAGTAGGATTGTGGTATGCGGCTGTTTCTGCCAGACTACTGCCAAAGAGCACGGAGGGGAAACGAGATGGCCTCGAACGGAGGCAGACATACCAAATCCTGATACGACGCAGAGCCAACGCCTGCCCAGTCGCCATCCCTAAGCGCAAATGCATCAAGCGTCGTTGCAGCCGGGTCTACGAACCACAGATGGCCAACTCCGTGGTCTGCATAGATCACTCGCTTGGGGCCTAGATCGACGCTACGGGTGGACGGAGAAAGTATCTCGCACACCCAGTCAGGGGCTACGGTGATGTGTTTGTTCGGATCGAACTCGTCCCAAGTCGCTCTCCAGCCAGCAATGTCAGGCACTAAGACATCCTCAGACAGATGTAGCTCTGGTTCAGGGAGAATCACCCACCCACCAGGGTCATCACCAAAGTCAAACGGGCCGCAAATTTTCGAAAAGAGAGCCCCGTATGCCCTAGCATGTCCAGGAAAAGGCCTAGCCATTAGATGAAGCTGCCCGCCGATGATCTCCGCGACCATATTCGACGGCGCGTCGAGCACATCCTGATAGGTGGCCCTTGCTCGGGGCTCTACCAAGGTCTCCGAGAATGTGGTTGCTAGTGACATGTTCCTCGTCCACTCTATGGCGGTGAGCTACTGCGTACGATAGTATGCGGTGGATGCTGCCCAGTCAAGTCCAGAGGTTGCCTGTCATGTGCCGGGTGAACGCAGGCCGAGGGGCGCGGCCTCAACACTCCGCAGGCCGCCTCCAGCAACGCCGCTGAGGCGCTTCTGTGGTCGTTGGAAAGCTGGCCTGCCACAGCATCTGGCGACGTCCCGCACATGGCGCGAGTTGCCTCTTATTCAGCCAGCTCTGTCGGCCTCCATACAAGCATCTGGTATGCGGCTGTTTCCTGCCAGTCTACTGCCAAAGAGCACGGAGAGGAAACGAGATGGCCTCGAACGGAGGCAGGCATACCAAATCCTGATACGACGCAGAGCCAACACCTGCCCAGTTGCCATCCCTAAGCGCAAATGCATCAAGCGTCCGGGCAGCCGGTTCTACGAACCACAGATGGCCAACTCCGTGGTCTGCATAGATCACTCGCTTGGGACCTAGATCAACGCTACGGGTGGACGGAGAAAGAATCTCGCACACCCAGTCAGGGGCTACGGTGATGTGACTGTTCGGGTCGGTCTCTTCCCAAGGTGCTCTCCAGCCAGCAATGTCAGGCACTAAGACATCCTCAGACAGATGTAGCTCTGGTTCGGGAAGAATTTTCCACCCACCTGGGTCATCATCAACGTGAAACGGGCCGCCAATCTTTGCAATGAGGCCCGTACATGCCGCAGCATGACCCTGGAACGGCCTAGCCATTAGATGAAGCTGCCCCCCAATGAGCTCTGCAACCATATTTGGCGGTGCGTCGAGCACATCCTGATAGGTGGCCCTTACTGGGGGCTCTATCAAGGTCTCCGAGAATGTGGATGCTAGTGACATGTTCCCGTCCCCTCTATAACGGTGAGCGACTGCGTACGATAGTATGCGGTGGTTACTGCTCTGTCAAGTACAGCAGATGCTTGTATCGTACTTGGGGAACGCAGGCAGCGGGGCACGTGCCCCCGCGCTCAGCAGGCCATCTCCAGCGGAGCTACAATAACGCCTCTATGGACACTGGGAAGTTGGCCTGCCACCGCATCTGGCGGCTCCTCCGGCCTCGGTAACGCCAACCTGCACTATCTGCGGAGAGTCACGCTTTTGGAGGCGCAGATGTTCTCGGACTGTGCCTGCTCACGCTCCCGGTTACGGGCACTTCGCCCCAGATGGTGATTGGGCTAGCTGTCCCACCCAGTCGCCGCCGGACAGCGCAAGGCTGCTCTGGTCGCCCCGCATGGTATGGTCCGGCATGCCCGCCCAGGCGCGGTAATCGTCAATGCCGCCGCTATGGTCGCAGCCATGTACATCGAGCGACCCGTCGGGCGCTGTTGCCTCGATATCTAGCAGGCTGGCGACTTCCCGTACCGTCCGGCCAACTTCGCCGCTGGATAACGCCAGCGCCTGGCCCAAACGCAACACCTCTGTCAGGCGGCTGCACTGCCCCTCTCTGCCGTCGCTGTTGCACTTCGTTGTGGCATGGACAAAATTTCTTCAACATGGAATGTCGGCGTACTGATTTCAAACCACCACGCCTCGACCTTGCGCTCGTCGTGCATTTGCAGGATGGTGAACGGATTGTAAACTTTCTCCTTTCCCTACCAGCTATACCCATTGTACCATTCTCGAATTTCTTCGCGATCAAGTCCTTTCAGTTCCCGTGAAAACACGTCGTCAAGTTCAGATTCCGTCTGTTCGATCACAGAGTAGATTCCGCTTAGGTGCTCTCGGCGGGAAGACACCAGAATCTTGTCGCCAAGCACATTGAGTATAGGCTTGTCATACTCGTCCACTAGCAGAACCACTTTCTTGCCGGTAGTCTGCGCCAAATGTCTGATCAATTCCCTTAACCTCACGGAAGGGCTCACATACCTGTTTGACAGCTCCGCCATTTTTTTCATAAATTGACAGCTGCTGATCGACACTTTCCTCCAGTTCTCTTTTCATTCTAAAGCTTCCGCTGCTGAAGTCCAGCCGCACCACTGGATGCCGCTCAGACCAGTTCCAGCGGACATGCACCGCGAGTCCCCTGAACAGAGGCTCGTTGCCCTCAAACAGCTCCTTCAGAGTATCGACAAATAGGCTTCTACCGAAGCGGCGAAGGCGAGACAGGAAAATGTGCTTGCCCTCCCCTTCCTAGCCAACATCTCGGCGAATGGCGTTTTGTTCACGTACTACATGCCCTCTTCGCGGATTTCGCTGAAGGTCTGAATTCCAATCGGAAGTCCCATTCTAGCCATTGATCCGTCTTCTCGAGTCCACCCAAGAGCGGCAGTGGCCCAGATTGAGTGCTACACAACCTTGCCCTTGCCCACGTTGCTCAACCGCATCCTATCCGACGTCGGTACAAACGTCAAGGGCGAGATCAAGCTACGTGAAGCCGGACCGCTGACCGGTACCAGCATAAGCATCAGCGAGGGTGCTCCAAGCAGCCTACCCCGAAAATTCTGTGTTCCAAGGCAGTGCGCCGACGGGTCAGAAGCCCAGGCTGCCCTCCAGCATGATGGAGTCGCTAGGACGCGGCAACTGCCCCTCTTTCCGCTGGCCGTAGACGTCGAGGCTCAGCCGCTCAAGCGAACCGGCAAGGCCGCGCATCTCGGCACCTAGCCGCAGCCTTCGGCTGTCGTCGCCGGACTCAGTCTCGCCGTACAGCGTCACCAACACCCGGTCCCGCATGGTACTGGCGCCGTAGCCCAGACGCGCCGTCATCTCCGCGTCGGCAGTCGAGGAGGCGTAGCTGTCGAGGTCCCGCAACCCCCACATGGACTCCGCCACGCCGGAGCGGGGGACGTTCCAGGTCGGCTCGAACGACATGCTTACGCCGCGTCCCGCGACGCCGGGCGCGTAGGCGAAACCGAGACCCGCTCCCCACTCGCGGAAGCCATCCTGCTGGTGCAGCAGAAGCGAGCTCAGACGTCCCTTGATCTCCAGGCCATCCAGCGTCGCGTAGCGAATCTCCACCGCCACGTCCGCGCCAGCGCCCTCCTCGCTATCACCGCTGTCCATCCGCGCTCCAAGCTCCATGCGATTCGAAGTTACTGCACCGCTGTCCTTCTCCCAGACCGCAGTGCCCTCCACCGCAAGGCGAATCCGCGAAGCCTCGGCAGAGAGTTCTCCAAAACCAGCCGTCTGGGCGGCGTCCAGCGCAATCCTGAAGAAGTCTCCCCGCACGGCGAACTCACCCCGGCCGATGCGCGTAGAGGGGCTCTTTGCGCCTGCCGCCACCATTGCCATGTTGATGTCCGTCTCCTCCGTGGCGCTGCCGTTGTTGGCCATCTCCAGCGTACCCGAGCCCGTGCCGAGGCTGCCCCACATACTGATACCCGACGCGTTGGTCCAGTGCACATACGGAGCGAAGGTCATGAGGCTGGTTTCGGTTTCGCCGTCCTCGCCGTTCGCCGAAGAGTCCCTGTACTCCGACTCGCCCGAAGAGCGGCTGACCGCAATGCCAAACAGGGGGCCGTCGCCTACCGGCAGATCAAAGCCCAGTAGAATGTCCGACGACTCGCTGTCGATGGAGGTGGTGTCGCTCGGTTTGCTAACGCTCCCGGATACGGACATCTCGCCCCAGATGGTTATTGGGCCAGTCGTGCCCATCCAGCCGCCGACGGACAGCGCGAAGCTGCTCTGGCTGGCCAGGCGGCTATGGTCCGGTATGCCTGCCCAGGCGCGGTAGTCGTCGATGCCGCCGCCGTGGCCGCTGTCCAGTCCGTCAATAGAAGCGTCTGGCGCCGCAGCCTCGAGGCCGAGCAGGCTGGCGACTTCCCGTACCGTACGGCCAGCGTCTCCACTGGTAAGCGCGTTGGTATCCAGCGTCTTGCCCCCCAGCGTCGCCTGCGACTCATGGCCACTGGCACGGCGGGCAGCGGCGCGGCGCCAGATGCCTTCAACAATGCCGGTGGCAACAGTCCGGCCAACGCCCGCAACAGCATGAACCAGCGCAGCGGGGGCTTCTAAGACAATCGTTATTGCGGCTGCAACAACATAGGTCTCGTTGCCCACACGCACTGCTTGGCTACCGGTGTCAACCGTCATCACCGACTCCACGGCGTAGCTTGGGGGAGGTTTGATCTGAACCTCAATCTTTGTACCGGATGCTATTTGCTCTTCAAACTCGGCGTCGACTGTCACCTCGGTGTTGCCTGCCAGAATTGTCGCCGTGCCCTCACACGGGATGGCGGTGCAGGATTGGGTAACGCGGGCGACAGCCGAACGGCCAAGGCCACTGCCAGCGCTAATTCTGCCACCCACCACTCTCCAGTCGACGTCAAGGTCGAAGGCAGGTGCGGTGTCAACCGAGACGACAAAGCTGACAGTACGATCTTCATGCGTGTAGGTGGGAGCGCTTGTACTGATGGCAACCTGAGTAGACGGCTCTGTGATCGTGCCTCTGGCAGAGGCTCCTTCGACCCCGACGAGCTCGACGATCACCGACTCGCCATCGCCCTCTGCGACAGGGTCGCCAATTGCCGTGACCGTGATCGTCTGCGTCAAGGGGGCATTGGGACCGAAGGAAAACGTCTTGCTGGCGGGTGTCACGATGAAGTCCAGAATTTCATTTGCCGATGATTGATCGCTGAATCGGTAGGTCACTTCTGCCGTCTGTTCGGGGGGGCGGTTCAGAGCTATCGTGAAGGCAAGCTGGTTGGCGGTGGTGGCAGTCGCAGCATCCGCGCCGAAAGCAAGCTCGAACGCCTCGGCTTTCGTTGCCGTAACGGTGTATTCGAGTGCTTCCAGCACCACGCCAGTCCAGCCGCTTGTCGAGGTTCCTTCGTATCCGTCGTCATCCGTGTACGTCACCACCACGCGAAGAAACTTGCCTGCGTCCACCGCCTGCGGCGTGTAGTTCGCTGAATCGGCTCCTACGTCTGTCAGGCCCGTGCCAGCGGTGTCATCAGCTCTCTCCCACTGATAACGCCAGTTTGGCGTGTTTAGGCCATTGACGAGATCGTCGATACCCGAAATGTCCGCCAACAGCTGAACGCCTTCCTGGGGAGCCGTGCCTCCGTCGATTGTTACGTCGCCCGTTGCGGCCGTGTCGTCGCGCCTTGCCACCGCGCTGGTCCAGGCACTCGCTTTGGTTTCAGGGTAGCCATCGTCGTCCCTGAATGTCACCACCACGCGGAGAGACTTGTCCTGGTCATCCTTCACCGGCGTGTAGGTCTCCGAGGCTGCGCCGGTGATATCCGCGGCTCTCGTCCCTGCAGCGTCGTCCGCACGCCTCCACTGGTAGGTAAATGTGGTGGGCGGGGTCAGGCCGTTGACGGGGTCGTCAATGCTATCCGTATCCACCGTTAACCCGACGCCCACCTTTACCACCGTCACGCCGTCAGCCGGCGGCGGATCATTCACGACTGTCACGTCGCCTGTGGCCGGCGTGTCGGGGGTGGCCGGAGCCGCTCCTATCGGCCCAATCCATTCGCTCGTTTTGGCTTCATCGTTGCCCTGGTCGTCCATGAACGTCACCACCACCCGCAGGTACTTGGTCTCGTCCTCGGCAACCGGGGTGTAGATCACACCGGTACCTACGTTGGTCGAACCAGCACCGGCGCTGTCGTCGGCGCGCTGCCACTGGTACGTAAAGGTGGTAGGGGTTCGAGTCAGACCGTTAACGGGGTCGTCGATGTCCGACGTATTGGCCATGAGACCGACGCTCACCCGCGCCGTGTCGCCGCCGTCGATGGTCAGGTTGCCTGTGGCCGGGGTGCTGGGAGAGGCGCCGGCCGCCAGCACCGCCATGGTCCACTCGCTGGTCTTGGTTTCCTCGTGGCCGTCGTCGTCTGTGAATGTCACCACTACTCGCAGGTACTTGCCCACGTCACCCGCAGCCGGCGTGTAGTCCGCTGAATCGGTACCTATGTTGGCCGAGCCAGTTGGGCTGGCAGGGTCGGCTATGCCTTCCGCGCTCTGCCACTGGTAGCTGTATTCAGACGTAGTTAGGCCGTTTGCGTCGCTAATGCCTGTTGTACCTGTCGTTACCGCCGACAGCTGGACGCCCACTTCCGCCGCTGCGCCGTCGTCGATGGTAACGTCGCCCGCCGCGGGGGTGTTGGCAGCTTGGGCGGCTACAGTACCTTCAGCAGGAAATATGTCGCTTTCCGCAACTTCTGGATAGCCATCGTCATCATTGAAATTCGCCCTCACAGCTACATTTACTCCCAGATCGTCAATGGTCAG
Source organism: uncultured Rhodobacterales bacterium (assembly GCA_964586735.1). Classification (GTDB taxonomy): domain Bacteria; phylum Pseudomonadota; class Alphaproteobacteria; order Rhodobacterales; family CAZPXZ01; genus CAZPXZ01. Next base: position 12,722 of record CAZPIN010000025.1, read on the forward strand.
CCTATAGGTTTTCGCCGTCGCTCCGGGAATCGGAGTTACCGCAAATGTAGCAGGGTCGATCTGACGCCACGAGTAACTGAAGTTGGCCTCGTCAAAACCGTTCGGATCGTTGAAGGATCCGACCACCGCCGTCAGCGTCCTTCCGACTCGGGCTATTCCCTCTATCTCTAGATTGCCGCTGTTAAACAAGTCGACGCGCCTTTCCACCTCGCTGGTCCAAGTGCTCGCTATAGTTTCGTCATTGTCGCCATCGTCTGTATACGATACCGTCACGCGGAGGAATTTGCCCTGGTCATCCTTCACCGGCGTGTAGGTTGCTGCAGTGCCTACATTGATCAAGCCGGTTGTTCCGGCCGCGTCGTCCGCCCGCTCCCACTGGTAGCTGTAGGTTGCGGTGGTCAGTCCATCCGAATCGATGATTCTGTCTGTGTTTGCCGTGAGTTCGACGTCCACCCGTGGCGTACCGTCGATTGTTACCCTCGATACTGCCATCCCCCCAACCGTTCCCCTGATCCGGACCATCAAACGACGTGTTCCGCTGGCTCCACTCCAACCTAAACCGGCGACACGATTGGGCCCATTCCTGCGCCCCTCGGGGAAGTTCCAGCCTGCAGCGACGGTGGCGTCCAAGCCGTCTGAAACGCCCGTCCTCCCGTATGTGGGCGTTCCTGCGTCGGGCGGGTCGATCACGATATGGTACTTTGTACTGCCACTGAGAAAGGCGTTAGCTGGAGCTGTGAACGTGTTAATCGCGTTTGCGGTCACGCTGGCTGGAGCGGTCAGCGTGTACAGAACTGAATTTGACGGGATGCCGCTTGCATCTTCACGTATCGTAACCCTCCATGGATCACTTGCTGTCACTGTCCCCACAGCTCCAACATGTATATCGACATTGCCAATGGTATAGCCTGCAGATTCGGAACCCGTGGTGAACGCCTGGCCTTTGACGTTTTCCACGAGGAACAGGACAGTTTTCTCAACATTGCTGATAAAGGTTGTCCCTGTCAGGATCGGGGCCGCCGCCGTTACCGCTCTAGTCCAGGCGCTTGCTATGGTTTCCTCGTGGCCGTCGTCGTCCAAAAACGTCACCGACACGCGGAGAAACATACCCTGATCATTCGCATCCGGCGTGTAGTTTTCTGAACCGGTACCCACTTCGGTCAGGTCGGCTGGATTGGTCGGGTCGGTTGTCACGTCGCTCGACTGCTCCCACTGGTAGGTGTATTCAGCCGCAATCAGGCCGTTTGCGTCGGTAAACATCCCTCTAACTGCCGACAGCCGGGTGCCAACCTGCGCCATTGCGCCGTCGTTGATCGTCACGGTGCCCGTCGCGTCGGTGTTGGCCGCTTGGGCGGCTATAGTCTCGCCAGCGCCCGAAGGGAATAGACTGCTAAATGTTTCTTCTGGATAGCCGTCGTTGTCCACAACTCTTGCATACAAATACACATGAAATCCTTGGTCGGCCATGGTTAGCCTATAGGTGTCCGATGTCGCTCCGTTGATCGGAGTATCATTAGATGTAGCAATGTCATGCCGGAACCATACGTAACTGAAGTTGTTCACGTCGAACCCGTTCGCGTCGCTGATGTTTAGAACCCTCGACGTCAGCACCCTACCGACGCGGGCAATTCCGTCGATCGCAAGTCCACCACCGGAGGGCTCAGCGAGAGGCGAGTTGGCACGCCTTTCCACCGCCCTGGTCCAGTCGCTTGTTACGGTTTCCTCATGGCCGTCGTCGTCCAAGAACGTCACCGACACGCGGAGAAACATGCCTTGGTCGGCCTTAACCGGCGTGTAGTTTTCGTCGGTACCTACTTCGGTTACGGTCGGGTTGGCCGGGGCAGTGTCGGTCGTCCGTTCCCACTGGTAGGCGTATTCGGCATCATCCATGCCGTTTGCGTCGGTAATCGCTCGAACTGCCGACAGCTGGACGCCAACCTGCGCCATTGTGCCGTCGTCAATCGTCACGCTGCCCCCGGCATCGGTGTTGGCGGCCTGGGCGGCTATAGTCTCGCTGAGGTTTAGCGGAAACCCAGGACTAATCGCCAGTTCTGGATAGCCGTCATTGTCAGTAAACCGCACTGTCACATAAACCCGCGACCCCAAGTCGTCAACGGTCAGCCTATAGGTGTTAGACTCCGCTCCGACGATATCTATCTCATTACCTCCAGCAAGAACATTGCGCACCCACTGGTACCTAAACGTAGCCTCGTCGAATCCATTCGGGTCCATGTAGTTTCCGACCGTCGCCGTAAGCAGTCTTCCAACCCGTGCTATCCCCTCAATCTCGAGCATGCCGCTACTCTGTAAATCGGGACGCCTTTCAATCGCGCTGGTCCAGTCGCTTGTAACGGAAGTTCCCGCATTGTTGCCATCGTCTGTATACGATACCGTCACGCGGATGAACTTGCCTAGGTCAGCTCTTTCCGGCGTGTATGTCGCTGAAGCGTTACCTACGTTGGTCAAACCGGTTGTACCGGTCGCATCGTCTGCCCGCTCCCACCGGTAGCTATATTCCGGATTTGTCGGATGCGGATCGATGATTCTGTCTGTGTTCGCCGTGAGCTCAACGCCCACTCGGGGCGCACCGTCGACCGTTACCCTTGATATTGCCATCCCTCCAACCGTTCCCCTTACCCGGACCATCAATCGTCGAGAGGTACTGGCCGCACTCCAGTCACGATCGCCAGAGGGTCCTAATCTGAGCCCCTCGGGGAAATCCCAACCTGTGGCGGCGGTGCCATCCAAACCATCAGAAATTCCTATCCTGCCGTATGTTGGCATTCCTGCGCTAGGCGGATCGATTACAACGTGGTACTTTGTGTTTGCATTGAGAAAGGTATTAGCCGGAGCGGTGAACGAGTTCACTGCATTTGCGGTTATGCTGGCTGGAGCTGTTAGAGTGTACAGCGCGGAACCTGACGGAGGTCCGCTTAAATTTTCATATATCGCAACTCTCCATGGATCGCTGGCTGTAACCGTCCCCACAACTCCCACGTGCAAATCGATACCGCTAATGGTGTAGCCAGCAGCATCGGACCCCGTGGTAAACGCCTGACCATTGGTGTCATCCACGAGTGCCTGGACGGTCTTCTCAACATTGCTGATAAAGGTTGTCCCTGTTAGGATCGGGGCCGTCGCCGCCACCGCCCTGGTCCATGCGCTTGTTATGGTTTCCTCATGGCCATCGTCGTCCAAAAACGTTACGGCTACGCGGAGATACATGCCCTGATCATTTGCATCCGGCGTGTAGTCTTCTGAATCGGCACCCACATCGGTCACGGTTGGGTTGACCGGGGCAGTGTCGGCCGTCCGTTCCCACTGGTAGGCGTATTCGGCATCATCCAGGCCGTTTGCGTCGGTAATCGCTCGAACTGCCGACAGCTGGACGCCCACCTGTGCTGCTGCGCCGTCGTCGATTTCCAATTCGCCCGTCGCGGGGGCGTTGGCGGCTTGGGCGGCTATAGTATCGGAGGTGCTTGAAGGGAAAAGGAGGCTTTCTCTAATTTCTTGATATCCGTCGTTGTCATTAAAACGCACAAACACATACACATGGAACCCCTCATCATCCATGGTTAGTCTGTAGGTCTTCTCTGTCGCTCCACTGATTGTAGTATCAATACTTGAAGCAAATTCGTGTCGAAGCCACTGATACCTAAAGTTGGCTTCGTCGAACCCGTTCCTATCTGCAATGGCTCCAGGCATTACCGTCAGCGTCCTTCCGACTCGGGCAATTCCTGTAATCTCCGCATTGCCAGTGGAGTCCCAGACCCGCCTGCGCTCCACCGTCACCCTCGCAGGGTGCTCGTCGCTGGTACGCGTCTCGGCGTTGCTGCCTTCGTCGGTGAAGTTCACCCGCACCCGCACCCTTTTACCCTCGTCGGCCTTCACGAGCATGTAGCTCGCATTGGTTGCTCCAGCTATAGGGGCCTGATTCGTGCCGTCCGCATCCTCCCGAAGCCACTGATAGGTGTAAGTCACACCCATCACCCCGTCCGGATCTGTGACAGATGAGGTGTCGGCCGTAAGCGTCTCGTCAACCTTGGGCCGGCGTGGACCGCTGATTCTTGGTACGCCCGCAGTGTAGGCAGCGTCCACGCTTCCCCTGCCCGGCACCCGCGCTGACGTAAATGGCCCTTCGGGGTAGCCGTCGTTGTCGGTGAACGACACCGACACCGAGATCTTTTTATCAAAATCGGCATCAGCTAGGGTATAGGTCTTAAATGTTACCCCCATGCCACTGGCACCGGTGATATCCTCAGGGTTGCTCGTTCCATCCGCGTCCACCCGCCGCCACGTGTATGTAAAGTTGGCCTCGTCAAACCCGTTGGTGTCTGCAATGTCACCGGGCGTCGCCGTCAGCGTTTCGCCGACTCTGGCTGTCCCTGTAATCACAGGTGTACCCCCGGCACTTGAGTTGGGCCTCGCCTCCACCGTTCCCGTTGCTGGATAGGGATCGCTTGTGACCGTTTCGAAGTTGCCGTCGTCGTCCATGTAGCCAACCCGCGCCCGAATTTTCTTGCCCACATCGTTCACCACAAGGGTGTAAGTCGCATTGGTCTCGCCGGTGATTCGAACCGGATTCGTACCATCCGCATCTATTCGCCACCACTGGTGGGTGAAACTGGCGCCAGTCAATCCGTGCTCGTCGGTAACGGTCCGGGTATCGGCCGTAAGCACCTCACCAACTTGGGCTATGCCAGTTACTCGCGGCGTACCTGCGGTAGCAGGCATTTCCAGTCCCTTGATGCGCAGGCCAATATGGTTGTCGCTCCCTTGGTCCGCCCATGCCGCACTGGGGCTGGACTTCCAATACATCTGCCCGTCAAACTCCCATCCAGCCGCAGCGGTCTCTTCAAGCCGCGGGTCATCACCGAGTCTGAGGCGTATACTCCCACTATTACTAGTTGATCCTGTACGAAACATGACCACATGGTATTTAGTGGAGGTGGTCAGAACAGCGCCTCGCGGCGCAGTGAAATTCGTTGCTGCATTTTGCGTGATCGAGCCTGGACTGGTCAACTGGTAAAGTACTGTATCGCTCGGCGCATCGCTGCCGTTATCTGCCCTGATCTGCACGCTGACGGCATCTGGAACGATATTGAATACTAAGTCGACGCTGTCGAGAACATATCCGGTGCTGTGGCCTCCAGTCATGAAGCCCTGCGCGAAGGTGCGGGCTTGATCTGTGAAACTGAGGAAACCGAAGCCGGATACATGTTGTGCACCTGTGCCAGTTACCAGATTATCGAGAAACGTCTGCGTGTCCTGCGCCTGGGACGATGCGGGAAACAGGCAGGCAACCACCAACAGGGCAATGGCGACCATGCCCCGCACCGTCCGCCCACAGTGCCTTGGGGCAGGCCGCTCCGACCCGCAGTCGGGAAGTCCGGTCAGGTAGCCGTGTACCGGGCCACCACCCATTCCGCCTACATTGGTACTTTCGCTCCAGCATCCAACTAATTTATTGGCAGATTGAGAGACGTGGCTGCAAGTAGCCTTCATGGTACCAGAGACATGCTGTTCCGGCCCGAGGTGTCCTGCTAATGGTTTGTACCACACCTTCATTCTCCCCCCCCTGGGGGGGGGGGGGGCTGGGTAATGCATTGATGATTTGCGTTACCGCCGCGAATCTGCGACTCAAACCGCCATGCTCCAATGGGGTCTCCCACCGGCGTTTCGGACGCTTTGCAAAAATCTTCGATGCTCATGTCTTGTCCTCTGCCTATGCCATACCGACCACCCCGCAGCCCCGACTGTCTCAAGGCTGCGCAGGCGATCTACTTCTGCAGGTTGACTATAGAGGTCTCATCGAGGACTGCAAGCTGCCGCTGCGCGTCTCGACTGCGTGGCGTCTCGCTCAAGTTACTGCGTCTCCCGATCTTCATGGCGGCTTAGCCAGCCAGTCCTCCAGCATCGCCACAGCTTGCAAGCCTCTTAGTATCCCAGAGCGATACCGTCCTTGCGCGGCTCACTGCCTCCCTCGAGGCTCCCCTTCTCCCAGTCGATGCGTATTGCCTGGCCGCCGCCAAGCGGCGGACTGGCGGTGGCCACGCGGTGCCCGCGGCAAGTCAAGTTCTGTCGCACCTCCTGCGGCACCCACGTCTCCACCTTTGCCAGTCCCTCGTCATGCGTGAAGCGCGGGAAGTCCAATGCCTGCTGGACGTTCATGCCATACAGCAGATGGTTGTGCAGCAGATGCACATGCCCCCATGGCTGGTAGTCGGCTCCCATCACGCCAAAGGGCATGACCGCCCGCCCCTCCTTGCAAAGCATCCCTGGAATGATTGTATGCAGGGGACGGCGGCCGGGAGCGATACAGTTGGGATGCCCCGGTTCCACCACGAAACCTGCCCCCCGGCAGTGCAGCATTACGCCTGACCGGGGCGCAAGAATGCAGGACCCAAACCCCTGATACAGCGAGCTGATAAAGCTCGCCGCGTTGCGCTGTGCGTCCACCACCGTCACATACACCGTGTCTCCCTTCTGCGGCGGGTCCTCCTCGGGCAGCGTCTTCATCGCCCGCTCGACATCGATGCAGTCGCGCAGTTTGGCGGCATAGCCTGACGACAGCATCTCCTCCACCGGCACCTCAGCATGCTGCGGGTCAGCCAGATAGCGGCCTCGGTCGCGAAACGCCAGGCGCCCGGCCTCGAGGGTCAAGTGAAGGCGGTCCGGCGACATTGGTTCCATGTCCTCCAGCCCCATGCCGTCAAGGACATTCAGCATCAGCAGCGCGATCAGACCCTGGCCGTTGGGCGGGCATTCGAAAACCTCGTGGCCCATAAAGGTCGTGGATATGGGAGTCACGTACTCCCCGCTGGTGCCGGTGAAGTCCTCTACCGTATGCTCTCCACCGTGCTCCTTCAGGCATGCCGCCATCTCCTCGGCAACCGGTCCCCGGTAGAAGCCGTCCCTGCCCTCCCTGCCAATCTTTCGCATGGTCGAAGCCAGCGCCGGAAACTTCCAGATGTCGCCCGCCGCCGGCACCGTTCCATCGAGCAAATAGATCGCCGCCGCAGGCGCCCGCGCCCGCAGCCGATGGGCGTTCCTCTTCCAGGCTTCGGCCACCACCGACTCAACCGCAAACCCCTCCTCGGCGGCGCGCACTGCAGGCTCCAGTACCTCGGCGATGGACAGCCTTCCGTAATCCTCAATCAGACGGCAGTAGGCGTCGATAGCGCCGGGTACCGTCACCGAGTGGACGCTGTCCATGTCGATGGATTCGGCGCCCTGCTCCAGCAGCCGTTCGGCGCTGACGCCCGCCGGCGCCCGGCCCGATCCGTTGAAGGCTATCGGCGGCGACGTGCCTTCCGGCGCATACAGGCAGAAGACGTCGCCGCCGATGCCAGTGGACATTGGCTCGACCACGCCCAGCATCGCCGAGGCGGCGACGGCCGCGTCCATCGCGCTGCCGCCAGCGCGGAGTATGTCGACGGCGGCGAGGCTGGCCAGCGGGTGCGATGTAGCCGCCATCCCCTCTCTGGCGTGCGCCGCGTGGCGCGGCGGGGCCTGGAGACCGGCGTCCGCCATCGGCTAGTAGCGGACGATGTCGAGGAAGTTGCGGAAGGTCACCCGCGAAGTGCGCTCGAAGTCCTCGAGGTTTTCGCGGCACTCCTCTTCAAACGCGGCCAGCGCGCCTTCCCCCTTGACCTTCTCGAACGCCGCCGCGTACTCCGGAATCTCCCCCCACTCGCGCACGGTGTCGCGGGTGATCTCGGCGTGGCCTTGAATGCCGTAGGCGTGCTTGCCGACCTTAAACGCCTCCACCCCGCATGCCTGCGAAAGCCCCAGCAGAGTCGAGTCCTCAGGCATCCGCTCCACCTCCACCCCATGCCACTGCAGCATGGGCATGATCTGGTCCAGCCCCAGACAGATGGGGTCCTCCTGCCCCTCCTCGGTGAGAAACACCTCTGTGATGCCTACATCGGGCTGCTCCATCTTGCGGCACGCTCCGCCTGTCACGTCGGCCAGCAGCTGGTGGCCGAGGCAGACACCCAGATAGGGTCGCTTGAGATCCTGCACCCACGTGCGAATCGCCTCCTTCTCCGGCACCAGCCAAGGGTGCTCGTCGGTCTCCCAGACGTCCATGGGGCCGCCCATGACGATGAGCGCCTGATAGCGCTCCAGCTCGGGGATGTTCTCCCCCTCGTCCAGCTCGACGGCGTCCCACTCAACCCCCTCCTCGCGCATGACGTCGCGGAAACTGCCCGGGTGCTCGCAGGCAATGTGCTGAAATACCAGAAAGCGCATGGTCTTACTCCTCTCGCCGCTTGGCGACTGCAGCAGTCAGCGGGCAGAGCAGCTCAAACAGCACCGAGGCTCCCGCCCAAGCGGTGACGCCGCTGGGGTCAAACGGCGGCGACACCTCCACCATGTCGGCGGCAACGATGTCGAGGCCCTCCAGACGGCGCAGCAGCAGCTGGGCCTCCAGCGTGGTGGCGCCGCCAATCTCGGGCGTGCCGGTGCCCGGCGCGTAGGCAGGATCCAGAAAGTCGATGTCGAAACTCACGTACACCGGCCCGTCGCCCGCACGCCCGCGGGCCTCGTCCATTGCCGCGTCGAGACCCATATCGTGCAGCTCCTCCATGCGGATGATACGAATGCCCTGCTCCTTGCCCCACTCCTCGTCCTCAAAGTCGTAGGCCGTGCCGCGGATACCGATCTGCGTGGTGCGGGCCGGATCAAGCAGCCCCTCCTCCACCGCCCGTCGAAACGGCGTACCGTGAGTGTACATGGAGCCGCCAAAATAGCCGCGGTACAGATCGGTGTGGGCGTCGAAATGGATCATGCCCACGGACCGAGCCTCGGCGACGGCCCGCAGCACGGGCAGCGATACCAGATGGTCGCCTCCCACGGTCAGGGGGGCGATGTCCGCCTCGCGTAGCCGCCGGTAGTACGTAGTGACGCGGTCGAGGGTGTCGTCGAGGTCGGCCGGATTGGGCCCTACGTCGCCAAGATCCGCGCAGCATGCCGTGGCGTAGGGATTCTGGCGGGTAATCGGGTGCATAGCCCGCACCATTGTCGTGGCGTCGCGGACGTGCCGCGGGCCGTGGCGGGCGCCGGGGCGGTTGGTGGTGCCGCCGTCCCAGGGCACGCCCACCAGTCCCACCTCCACGTCGTCAAAGCGGTCGTGGCCCGGCGGCACGTACGGCAGGCGCATAAAGGTGGGCACGCCCGCGAAGCGCGGCAGGTCGAAACCCGACACCGGTTGGAAAAAGTCGTCGACCATGGTCTCCCCTCCATACTCGCGGCCGCAAGTATAGCACCGAGCAAACTTTGCGCTAAATACATTGCATGGCGGCTTGACGGCGAAGGCCCCGCTAGCTATACAGGCAGCGGCGGCCCAACCAAACCTGCAGCCGCATCGACGCATTGGCGCCGCGCCTGTGGCGACGCGTCCCGCGCAGACGGGACCATCTTGAGGGCCAGATATGCTTGCTACGAGGAGTTCCCTCGCGTTTGGGGACGCTTGCCCCCGCATAGCGGCGGCTGTCGTCTGCATGATGATTGCAGCGTGCGCGCCCCCGCCAGACGCGGAGGCCAGCGGAGATGAATCCGGCCTTTCAAGCGTCCTGTTTCCCGCCAGGGCGCCAGCCGGCGTCGCCAATCTGGAGTCCTACAGCAGCCGGACGCTTGCGTACCGTCCCGGCAGCGCCCTGGCCCGCTTCGCCAGCGATGCCCTTGCCGCCAACGCCACCCGCTCGGCCGCCGAGGGCCTCGTCTCCCAGCGAATCGCCGAACTCAGCACGCTGCGATGGGAACGCCGTCCTACGGTGCAGCCCGTCGCCTCGACCCAGTCGAACGGCACCTCACAGGTGGGCATCGGCATGTCCGTCGCCTTCATCGACTTCGGCCGCAGCCAGGCGCGGGTCGACCAGGCGACCGTCGCAGTGGAAGGCGCTGAAGTGCGGCGCTGGGAGGAGCACAACGAGGCCGTCCAGACCACGCTGCTGCATGTCGTAAACGCGGCGGAAGCCCGCAGGCTGCTGCAGCTGAGCAGCGCGTCGCAGGAAGCGGTGCAGGACCTGCTGAGTCTGGCGGAGACAAGGGTCGCCTCGCAGGTCGCCGACCGCTCGGAGACGGAGCTGATCTCGCTGCGCGAATCCGAACTGCAGAGCGACGTGGAGCGGGACCAGGCCCAGCTGGACCTGTCGCTCGCACTGCTCAACGACACCATCGACCGCCGCGCGGACCTGGCGGAGATACCCAATTTCGACGGCATCGAAGCCTCTCTGGTGACGGAAACGGAGGAAGGTTTCCGGGCGCCGGTCGTGGTGCAGACCGAGGTCGAGCAGCGTATCGCCGGTCTGCGGGTGGAGCAGGCGCTGTCCGAGCGTTGGCCGCGAATCCTGCTCAGCGCGCAGGCGGTCAACAGCGGCGACGAGACCGACACCGTGGCCTCCGTGTCGCTCGACAGCGCCTACACCCAGCTGTTTTCGGCAAGGGACAACGTACAGGCGGCCCGCTCCGCCCTCGCCTCCGCCGAGGCGTCGGCCTTCCGCACCCGCCATGAACTCGAGACCGAGCGCGACCGCCTGCGCCTGGACGCCATCCGCCTGCGCACCCAGCGGCGCAGCCTTGGCAGGCTGGTGCAGCAGAGCCTCCGCTCGGCCGCCCTCTTCGAGGACCAGCAGGCGGTGGGCGCGCGCCCCCTTACCGACGGCATTACGGTGCTGCGCACCCTGCTCCAGGCAGAGCGGGACCTGGCAACAACCGAGGCGTCGCTGCTTGAAGTGGCGATCCGCCTGGCCGGCATCGAAGGCCGCCTGGCCGAGCCCATCATCAGCCCATGACCTTCAGAAGCGACCCTCCCGGGAGTGCCGACGACCGCGGCGACTCCAAATCCTCCGGCGGCGATGAGACGCGGGACGGCGGCCGTCCCCCGGAGCTCTCCATAGCGGAGGAAGACGCAGAGACGGCGAAGACTCACAGCAATTCGCCCTCCATCACTCCGCAGCAGCCCGACAGCGTCGACGCCGACTGGGACTCCGCAGCGGACGGTGCGGACGACCCGGAGCGGGCAAAATCGGCTGGTTTAGACGGCGAAAGCGATCCTCCTACCGACTCAGGGAAGTCCACGGAAGCATCCAACGCGCCGCCGCTGCCGGCGGTAATTCCGCGGGTGGCGGATGGCTTTGACGAAGCCGAGGCGCAGCGGGAAAGCGACGATACCCCCAGGCATTTCACCGCATCGACGGAGTACGGCAACGCCCTCCGCGTGCAGTCGGCCCTGATTGGCGTCCACATCGACGACCAGACGATTCGCGAAATCGGCGACGACCGGCGCGACCTGCGCTACCTGGTGCAGGAGGCCGGGCTGGAAGTCACCAACCTCCGCATCGGCAGCCGCCTGAGGCGCGTACCGCTGCCGGTCGCGCTGTGCATAGACGAGGGTAGCAACGGCAAGGGCGACAGGTGGGTGGTGCTCTACGCCATACAAGGCGACGAGGCGGTGCTGGCGGACCCCGAGCTGCCGGGCAGCTTCTCTAAGGCGCCCCTCGCCGACCTCCAGGCCACGTTCACCGGCCTCGCCGTCACTGTCCGCAAAAGCCTCGACAAGACGGCGGTCGACCAGCAGGCCATGCCCGGCAAGCGGCACTGGTTCTGGTCGCGGGTGGCGTCGCGCAACATCCCCACCGGCAAGATCATCCTCGCCTCCCTCGTCGCCAACGTCCTGGCGGTGGCAGCCTCGTTCTTCGCCCTGCAGGTCTACGACCGAGTCATCCCCAACCAGTCAGTGGAGACGCTGTTCGTCCTGCTCATCGGCGTAAGCTGCGCCCTTGTCTTCGAGGCGCTGCTGCGCGTCGCCCGATCACATGTTCTGGACCGCGCCGGCCGCACCGTGGACGTCGCCGCTTCGAGCGACCTTCTGCGGCGGCTGACGATGCTCAAGCTGACCCCCGAGGTGCCGCGTCCCAGCCGCCTGGCGCAGCTCATGCGGGAGTTCTCCTCGCTGCGGGAATTCATCACCGAGGCGGCGGTCGGCGCGCTCGCCGACATCCCCTTCTCCATCATGTTCCTCGGCATCATCTACTGGATCGCCGGTCCCGTGGTAATCATTCCGGCGGTGGCCATGGTGCTGATGATTCTGCCTCCGATTCTGTACCGCAAGAGAATGCTGCGCATCGCCGAGGAGGCCCTGGGGTCGCACACCGCGGCCGGGCGGGTGTTCAACGAGGTCTCCTACGGCCTCGAGACCGTCAAGGTCAACCGCGCCGAGACCTTCTTCACCGACCAGTGGAAGGAGATCAGCCGCCTGATCGCCGCCTCTTCGGCCAAGCAGCGCCGCCTGTCGGCCAAGCTCACCCAGTGGGCGACCAGCGTCCAGCAGTGGGCCCACGCCCTCACGGTGACGGCGGCGGTGTTTCAGGTGTTCGCCGGCAACATGACCATCGGCGGCATCATCGCCACCACCCTGCTCATGGGCCGCTCGCTCTCGCCCATGACCCGCTTCAGCACCGTGCTTATGCGCTGGCACCAGGTCAAGACGTCGCTCGACGGCCTCGACACCATCGCCAACGCCGAATCCGACGCCCCCGGCGAGCAGCCGAAGCTTCCCCGCGGCCGCCGCCCCGGCACGCTCGTCGCCGAAAACGTCAACTTCCTCTATTCCAAGGATGACAACCCGGTCATCGACATCCCGCAGCTGCGCATCGGACGCGGCGAGCGGATCGCCATCCTCGGCCCCAACGGCTCCGGCAAGTCCACGCTGCTGCGCTGCCTGTCGGGCCTGTTCACACCCAGCGGCGGACGGGTGACCCTCGACGGCATCGACCTGCGGCAGATCGACCCGCGGGACCTCCGCCGCTCGGTGGGCTACCTGCCGCAGGACACGCTGCTGTTCAACGGCACCCTGCGCGACAACCTCACCTTCCGCCGCCAGGACATCGACGACCAGTGGCTGCTGTCGGCCCTCGAGCGCGCCGGGCTGGGCGAATTCGTCCGCAACCACCCCTCCGGCCTCGACATGCGCCTCTCCGACGCCAGCTCCGGCCTCTCGGTGGGACAGCGGCAAAGCGTCGGCCTCGCCCGGCTGATCGTCAACGACCCCGGCACAGTGCTGCTCGACGAGCCGACCGCCAGCTTCGACCCCAACGTCGAGGCCGCCGCCATCAAGCATCTCGAGCGGTGGCTGGCCAAGCGCACGTTCCTCGTCGCCACCCACCGGACGCCGATTCTCAATCTCGTCGACCGCGTGCTGGTCATCGGCCAGGGCCGAATCATGATGGACGGCCCGCGCAACGAGGTGATGGAGAAGATCACCAACATCCAGTCGGCCATGCGCTCGGCGG
>CAZPIN010000026.1:0-6677 GCA_964586735.1 uncultured Rhodobacterales bacterium
TGCCGCCCCCGCCCTCAAGTGACCGTGTATCCACTCCTGCCAGCCGCTCCGTACCGTCCGCCCAGCAGCTGCCAAGGTTGACTGACCCCCCGCCCGCCAACTACCGCGACCAGTGGGGACCGGCCGCCATCAACGCCGCCGCCGCCCATGCCAGCATCCGTACGGCGCTTGGAAATGACGCCATCCCCGGTGCTGGCGTCAAAGTGGGCATATACGATTCCGGCGTCGAGGCTTTGCACCCTGTCTTCGAGGGAATGCGCGTTACGGAGTACGCGTGGTCCGGCGCGGTCAGTTCCAGCACCAATACCTACGGCGGCACCCATGGCACCGTCGTCGCCAGCGTCATCGCCGATACCGCACCTGGCATCGAACTCGAGTCCTATGCGATCCCGCTTGGCAGCGCCGACAGAACCAAGCCCTACGTGGCTACTTCGCTTTCTTCCCTGCGGCGGTGGTTCAACCCCGGCTGGGAGACCAGAGCGAATTTCATGCTGCTGCAGGACATCGACATCCTCAACCTGAGCCTAGGCGTGTCGGGCATCATCGACGACTACGACCCCGGCGACCTGCGCCAAAGCCTATCCGACGCCATTGCCTCCATGGCGCAGGAATACAAGACCCCTAGCGACCGCGCGGTTCTGGTCTGGGCTGCCGGCAACGCCAACGGACGCGCCTGTCTGCTGGGCAGCAGCAAGCACTGCGACCCGCTACCTCAGCAGACCAGCGGCGCCGAATGCGAGGAGGACAGCAACTGGTACTGCCTCGAAGGCTCCGACGGCACGCACAGAATTGTCGCCCAAGGCGATATCTGCATGGCGGGCAGCGGCCCGTACTGCCGATTTGACATTGCAACCAGCGAACACCGCATGGTCGATGGCGGCGAGATCCGCGCCGACTCCGTAGTCGTACTGTCGGGGCTGATGGCCTACTACGAGGAGCTGCAGGCACACTCGGTGGCGGTCGTCGCGGTCAGCCAGGACCCAGACAATCCCGCCGAGCCCAAGATCTCCAGCTTCTCCAACCGCTGCGGCATCGCCAGGGACCACTGCATCGCCGCGCCTGGAGATGACGTAACCGCGGCCAGTTTCAGGGTCGCCGACGGCAATCTGGAATTCACCTACCGCAGCGGCGTGCGCGGCACCTCGCTGGCCGCGCCCTACGTATCCGGAGGACTGGCGCTGGTGATGCACCGTTTCCGCGGCCAGCTGTCGCCCTCGGACGCTCTGCAGCGCCTGTACATCACCGCCAACAAGACCGGCATCTACGCCCCACCCGAGGGCTCCGAGACGTCACCCGTCTACGGCCATGGCCTGATGGACCTCGACAAGGCCACCCAACCGCGGGGCACCACCAGCATCGTCAGCGGCGCCACCGCCGACAGCCCCGGCCCCAGCCTGCGCAGCACCCGTCTCTCGCTGGGCCCGGCGTTTGGCGCTGGCGAGCTGGCCGCTCTGGCCGGCCGGGAGGTGGCGGCATTCGACGAGCTCGGCGCGCCCTTCTGGCATGACCTGAATTCGCTGGCCACCGCCCCCGTCCATGACCTTGGCCGCCATCTTCGGCGCCTGCTCGACGCTCCCATATCCGAGGGCGCTCCAGCAGCCCATCCATTGGCGCCGCTCGCAGGCGGCGTCCGGCTGGGCCCGGCCATCGAGTCCCCCGGCTATCTCGGCATCGGCGGACCCGCGCTGGAGATGTCCTGGGGCGAGTCCGATTCGCCGCTTGCCGCCTCCGCCTTCACCACCGAGGGCCGCGAAGGACAGCCGCCAGCCAGCGCTATCGCCCTTGCCTGGAAGCCCACGGGGCTGCGCACCGGTCTGGTCGCCGAGCGCGAGTCCGCGCTGGGCCTCAAGGCCGAGGGAGGTTTTGGCAGGCTGTCTGCGGCGTCGGTGTAC
Organism: uncultured Rhodobacterales bacterium; assembly: GCA_964586735.1. Lineage (GTDB taxonomy): Bacteria > Pseudomonadota > Alphaproteobacteria > Rhodobacterales > CAZPXZ01 > CAZPXZ01. Next base: position 1,893 of record CAZPIN010000026.1, read on the forward strand.
GCTGGGTTTGACCGCAGCCGCGCGTTTGGCGCATGGATGCTGGACGCCAGCGCCGAGTTTGGCGTCACAGACCCCTCCGCCGGACGGGGCATGATCGCCCGAATGGACTCCGCGCTTGCCACCCGGTTTGCGCTTGGCGCGTCGCGCGGCGCCAAAGGCATGGGCAGGGTCCGGCTGTCGCTGGAGCAGCCGCTGCGGGTCGAGCGGGCGCCCGCCGTCTTCCAGGCGCCGGTCGGACGCACCCGGGCGGGCGAAGTGATTCGCCAGCGGTGGCGCACGGACCTCGCGCCCGCCGGCCGCCAGATTGACCTGTCGGCGCGGTGGACCGCCCCCGCCGACGTCCTTGGCCAGCTGCGCCTTGGTGCCACCGTCTCGCGCCACCCCGGCCATGACGCCAGCGCCTCGCCTCTGCTGACGCTGCTTGCGGGCTATCGAATCGCCTTCTGACCGGAGTCCGCTGCGCGCAACGTCCCTTGCGCCTCCCAGACGTCTTGGTAGGCTGGCGACGCCTCGGGGCAGTTATGCCTGTCCCAGCCCCATGAATGTGACCAGCCGTTTTAGCGCTTCATGGGGTCTACGAGGCGCAGCCAGCAGGCTCCGGGTCGCATGGTGCCCAGCGACTGACAGCCGCGCCAGAGACGGAAGTCTTGCGTGTCTGATCGCCCGAGTGTCTGCACAGACGCGCAGTGGAGGCAGCTGCCTCAGCCACCGCGTCTGACCGCTGCATTGCCCGCTCCATCGGCCCTTTCGGGGCCAGCCTCCCCGAGCAGCGGCTGCGCCGCGCTGCGGGGCGGTCACCTGCAGGCTGCGCAGCGGAGGAAACGGACATGGCTAGACGGCGGACACAGCGGACGACGCAGAATCTGAACGGACAAAGGGGGCGGCGGAAGCGCTTCATGGTGCCGTATCACGTCTACGACGAGTACGGCTACTGGATACTCAGCGACCTCGACACGGCGCGGGCGTTTTTGGTGTACTTCCTGCGAAGGGAAGGGTATCTGGAGCTGGCAGAGAAGCTGAAGACCGCCAAGCTGGAGCTGAAGCCCACGCGCCACGCGAAGAGCGGACTGCGCTCGGGACATAGCGACGTCTGGATCGAGGCGACCATCGACGACGAGGAGCCGTGGAAGCTTAGGATCCAGGTAGAGATCAAGGGGTCCAACGAAGCCCGCGCGCCGCTGCAGGTTGGAATCTACTGTCTGGAGGACGCGGGCCAGGAACTCAGGTCGGGCACGGCGAAGGCGGGAAGCCTGACGGAGCGGATATCGCTGATCTTCAACCTTGGTCGCTGGCGCTGGAGAGGGCGGAGATCGGTCGGGGGGATGTTTGACGGGCGGAAGCGGAAGTGTCTCAAGAACCTCCCGATTCGAGGCGGCCAGATTCCCGTGGCGGACGTGATGGCGATCGAGCTGGACGAGCTGATGGCGATACCCCATCGCCGGCTTGCGCTCTGCCTGTCGCTTGTCCGCTGCGCAAACGACCAGAAACGACATGGAGAGACGGATCTAGTGCGGGTGCTGCGGCGTGTGAACCTCAACGACAGAGATGAGGTTGAGAATGTTGTGCTCTTACTGCGCAGGTTGCATGCTGAAGACGATGATGGTATGCTGTGCCGTGACCTGAAAAAGGTCGGCATAGGAGGAGAAGCAATGAAAAGCATAGAACAGGCAGCCGAAAACAGAGGCGGGGCTGAAGCGTTTCTCCGCTTTGCGCGACGGAAGTTCAAGCGCATCCCGAAGTATCGGGTAGAGCAGGTGCGGTCGGCTACGCCAGAGCAGATAGACGACTGGCTGTTTCAGGCGTCCAGTGCTTCCAGCCTTGCGTCGGTGTTCAACGGCAGCGCGGCCGACGGCCAAGACCCGGCGCGGAAGAAGCCAAACGGCAGCCCCTGACGCTGATTGCATCGGCCGGGTTGCGGTTGATGCCGATTCCCCTGCGCGTAGGGAACGGTTACGTGGAGGGGCAGCTATGGAAAGCATAATTGAGGCTGCCGAAAACTGAGGCTTTGCCAAGAGCTTCGCCGAAAGCTTCGCCAAGAATTTCACCGAAAGCTACACCAAGAACTTCACCGAAGGCTTAGCCAGGAAATTTACGGAAGGCAAGGCTGATACATTTCTCGTCTTTACCCGGCGGAAGTTCAAGCGAGTCCCGAAGTATCGGGAAGCGCAGGTGCGCTCGGCTACTCCAGAACAGATAGATGACTGGCTGTTTCAGGCATCCAGCGCTACCAGCCTTGCTTCGGTGTTTGACGACAGCGCGGCAAACGGCCACAGCTCGTAGCAGAAGAAGCCGAACGGGCAGCCGCTGCCTGATGATCTTCCGTTCGGGCGGCTGACGGACGGCGGTCTGGCACGCGCCACCGTACGGGACCGGGCGACCTGTCTCCCCGCGTCACCATGAGCGCATCGTCAGGGGGAAGCGGCCGGTACCCGCCAGCCCTCTCTCCCACAGCCCCTGCACCGGCCGCTTCTTCCATCGCTGCCCTGCCTGCCGGTCTGACAGGCAGCTGACATTCAACCGCAGCCGTTTCCGGACGCAGCGCCAAGACCGCGCCGCCTCCCTGCCCTATGCTGCCGCCTCCCCTCGGCGGCCGCGGCGACCTCCCATGACCACCCTGTTCCCCGATGCCGAGTCCCAGCCCCGCATCTACACTGTGCCCGCCGGGCTGCCTTTCGCCGCCACCTTCGCCGAGGGCCTGATCGAGCGCTGCCGCCCCCTCTCACCCCGGGTCCTCGGCCAGACGCGGGTACTGCTGTCCGGGCGCAGCGAGATCAACATCCTGCGCGACGCGTTCCGCGCACATGCAGGCGCGATGTTTCTGCCGAACCGCCACGCCATGCGAGACCTCGCCCGCGACCCGTCCCTCTCGGTGTCCGCCAGCAGGTCCGTCAGCTTCAATGCGCGCGTCCTGGTACTGGCCAGTCTGGTGGCGGAGTTTCGCAGCAAAACCTCCGCGCCCGTCGACGGCAAAGGCGCCATTGAACTCGCCAACACCCTGTCTGGCCTGCTCGAGGAACTCCATCTGGAAGGACTGGACACCGGCTCCCTCAAGGACTGCGTGCCGGAGGACCTCGCCCGACACTGGGAAGACTCGGCGCGGTTTCTCGACATCATCGGCGAGGCATGGCCCGACTGGCTGCAGGCCAGAGGCATTGATGACCCCGCGCTCAGCTACCGCAAGGCCGTCGACGCGCTGGCTGATTCTTGGCAGTCCTCCCCGCCAGACACTCCCGTGCTTGTGGCCGGCTCAACGCTCACCGACGACGCCACCGCCCGCTTGGCCGAGGCCGTCGCCGCGCTGCCCCAGGGGGCGGTCGTGCTGCCCGCCCTTGATCGCGATCTCGATTCCGGCGCCTGGTCCGCCATCGGCACCGAGCGAAACCTGGCCCCCGAGCACCCGCAGTACACCATGAAGCGCTTTCTCGAGCGGCTCGGCCTCGACCGCGAGGCAGTCCTCCCCTGGTCCAGCCGTACCGAGCCCCGCCCGCAGCGGGTGCGCCTTCTGGCTCAAGCGCTGCGGCCCGCGCCCGTGACCGACGCATGGACGTCGCAGGCTGGCGACTACGAGGCCATCGCCGAAGCTGCCATGGAGGGGGTGGAACTGCTCGAGGCGGACAGCGCCGAACGGGAGGCGATGGCGGTGGCCATGGCCCTGCGCGAGGCGGCGGAGACAATGGGCCTGCGCGCCTCTCTGGTCACCGAGGACAGGGACCTTCGCCGCCGCGTCCTTGCCAAATGCGCGATGTGGGGACTGGACCCGGAGTACACCAGCGGCATCCCGCTCGCTGACACCGGCGTGGGGCGGCTGTGCCTGCTCTCGGCGCGGGTGGCGCTGGAGCCGCCGGACTTTGCGCCGCTGCTCGCCCTCCTTAAAAACGGCCTGGTCCGCGCCGATGACAACCGCAGCGACCACCTGCGGCTCCTGTCGCGGGCCGAGCGCCGCCTGCGCGGGCAGTCTGGCCAGCATCCCGGACTGGACGGGCTGCAGAGGGCGGTCGAGGACGCCGACGGTGCCAAGGACATCCTCGCCTGGCTGCGGGACGTCGAGGTCCGCCTCGAGCCTCTGGCGTCGTTTGCCCAGCGCGAAACCGCCGACTTCGCCCAGATGCTCGACGCCCACAGGGAGGTGATCGACAGCCTTACAGGTCCGCCGACTGGCGAAGAGTTCGCCTACAGCATGGACCGCCTTCGCACCTTTCTTGACGGCCTGGAGAAGGACGCCGGCCTCCGGGGCCGCCTGCCCCCGGACCAGTATCCCTGCACGCTTGCCGCACTGCTGGCGCGGGAGCGGTGGAGCAGCAGAAAGCGCCACCCTCGGATTTCTCTTCGGGGCAACCTCGAATCACGCTTCGACCCGCCGGACCTCGTCATTCTCGGCGGCCTCAACGAGGAGGACGCGCCCGGAGGGCGCGGCAAGGACGTCTGGCTCAACCGCTCCATGCGCGACGCCATTGCCCTGCCGAGCCGGCAGCGCGACATCGGCACCATCGCCCACGACTTCTCGATTCTGTTCGCGGCGCCGAAGGTCATTCTGACCCGCGCCATCACCGTCAACGAGGAGCCCACCGTGGCAAGCCGCTGGCTGCTGCGCCTGACCAACCTCCTCGAGGGCACCGGTCCCGCCGGCCGCCAGGCCATCGCCGCCATGCGGGCGCGCGGCCGCCGCCGCCTGGACATGGCCACCCGCTTCAGCCGCCACGAGGGGCCGCCGGAGCCCGTCTCCCGTCCGGAGCCACGCCCGCCCGCGTCCGCGCGGCGAGGACGCGGGAGGGCGTGCCGAAGGTG
>CAZPIN010000027.1:0-12622 GCA_964586735.1 uncultured Rhodobacterales bacterium
GTCCTCGAGTTCGAGGCTCGTCAGCTTGAGCGGATCCGCGTGGAGCTCTCGGAGGAGTACGAGAAGTCTGCGGGCCTCCCCGCCGCGAAGCGGCGGGCCGCCCCCCATGCCAAATTATCCAGCAAGATTGGGACTTGACCTAGCTTTGCGGACCGCCAGGTAGCCGCCATAGCCGCTCATTATGGCGCCACCGTAGCGACGAGAAACGTAAGGGACTTCGAGCACTGCGGGGTTGAGATTGTCAACCCACGGGAATTCGTGACAGACGCTGACAAGCGGTAACCGGTTTTGCGGCGGCAACCGGAAAATTGGCAGGCTGCGTCGCGGAGAACTCTTGACAGACCCGCTGGCGGCCTCCCCTGTCTATATCCCGTTTCCCGAACACCTGGCCGATATCGTGCGCGTTCCAAAGTTCCGGGCTGGCAATTCGCGACTTGCTTCTGCTGGATGTCGCCGTTTGACCGTCAGGCTGTCTGCGTATACTATGCGAGAGATTGGCGGTGGAGTGCATCCATGAGCAACGTTTTCGTCCTCAGGCTTGACGTGGGCATGATGTGCCGCCTTAGCAGGCGGGCAAGCAGGCGCGGCAGATCGATTCACGAGGAGCTGGGAGAATCCCTGCGCCGGGCGATACTCGGCTCGACGCCAGAGCCAGAGTGTACCGCGTCCAGTAATCTTGATGTACCTGCCGCTGCGGGCAACGGGAATCAGAGGCAAACTCTTGCTGAGCCGAACGAATAGTCTTCTACGTCCAGTTGGCGTAGAGGATATGGCGACAGCCGGCTGATAGATGCTTGCCACATGCTCCACTCGCTGATACGGCGACCCGGTACACTTTCAGGGCTACATCGCCGCCGCTCGGATAGCGGCGGGGCGTGGTGCCGCTGTCCTGACGGTTGCCGCTGCCCTGTGCACGCTGGTGGCACTAGTCTGGAGTGCGGCCGAGCGGTTTCGCAGGCAGACCCTGATTTCGGGAGATGGTCTACACGCCGCCGGCGAGGCCGGAAGTTGCCACCGGGCTGTCGCTGCAGCTGCTCGCGACCATCAGCTTCGAACGAGGCTTCCGGGTTGCAACCGCCGTGCATGAGACGTACTTGATGTGCTATGCGGTCGTGGTGGTCTCTTCTCGGCTGGTGACCCGCGGCCGCTCGCTGGAAGCGGCGGTGCAGAGCTAGGGCTGTCCGTCGGCGCAGGCGTCGGCGCCGGCGATGCTGCCCGATTCTGTACAGGCAAGGGGTATTCCTTGTTGGTGCGCTGTGAAGCGCTTCGGGGCGGCGCATGGCCTATCGCCGCTTGCTCTTGCATGACAACCGCTGTATGATCGTGACTGGAACGCCGCACACAGTAGCTATGCAGGTTCTCTGAGTAGCTGCGCATGGAGAGGAACAATGATCGACGAAGGCTGGCACTACCCGCGATCCGAGATCGTGGAGAGGGTTTACACGGCTCTTGCATACGGTCCGACAAAGGGTTTGACGCTGTTTGGACCGAGGCAGACAGGCAAGACCGAGTTTCTGGTCAAGGACCTTGCGCCATACGCAGAAGAGCGAGGGCACGTCGTGGTATTCGTGGACTTTTGGAAGAAGGAAAACAAGTCCCTAGTGGCGCTCTTGCAGGCGCTTGATCAAGCGCAGCGAGGTGTCTCTTTTTTGGAGCGGATGAAGACGGCAATCGAGAGTATTGCATCGAAAATCAGGATCAAGTCTCCCGATGGAACTGTGGAACTTGAGATTCGAGCGGACAGCCTGAAGGATGAAATGCCCGACGAGCTTCTGTTGCTGATGGAAGAGTATCTTAACCGTCTAGCAAAGATGGACCGTCCTACGTTTCTGCTTTTCGACGAATTTCAGGAAATCAACAAGGCGCCATACGCCGAAGACCTTGTTGCCTCACTGCGGTCTATCATAAACAGGCAACGGGACAGGTTGATCACTGTTTTCAGCGGCTCATCGCAGGATGAATTGAGAAAGATGTTCAATGACCGGACCGCGCCGTTCTTCGCTTATGCGAATGGGTACAACCTGCCTGAGCTCGACGAAGACTTCGTTGACCACCAGCTTGACTATTTCAGAAGCCTTTCGCGAGTTGACGTTGAACGAAGCGCCGCTCTTGATGTTTTCCATCGCTTCAACGGAAACCCAATGATCCTGCAGCGGTGGCTGATGCACCTGCTGCTGTATCCAAAGATGGACCACGAGGAGGCGCTTGCCGAAACGTTAGAAACGGCAGCTGGGCTATTGGGATACAGAAGGACTTGGACGGAAATCAGTACAGCCGAAAGAGTTGCATCGCGGCTACTTGCAGATCGTCTAACGATCTACGGTGATGACGGCAAGAAGAACAGCCGCAAGCTGACCGGATGGCATGAGAATGCGGAAGATGAACTGGTAACCGCAGTAGACCGTCTGCTTGATCTCGGTGTGGCCGTAAGGAATAATGGTGACTGTATCATTGGAGATGAGCTTTTCAGATATTGGATAAGAAACAGGCCAAATACAGAATTTTAACCCGCGTATGTACACATGCTTAAGGCTGGATGCTTATCAAGTCGGCCATCGGGTAAAGATGGAAGTATAGTTTGAGCGAGATTCAGGCGGCTGCCTGTGCAGATTGCAACGGGCATCAGAACGCTAGCCTATAGCCTGCCAGAACCGAAAGGTTAGGAGTGGCATCAGCATCGTGGCCAGGATGGCGTGAATAGATGGCGCCCAGATTTAGAAGGCCACTGAATGCCGGAACAGTCCACCAAGCTGACAGATCCACCTGGCGCCCCGAGGGAGCAAGGTCCGTCTGCCACCGCTCAAGCATTACTTCACCAGCCTTGGTGCGTCCAACAGGCGCCACCAGCGTGGCGCGGGCACGCTCGACCCGCAGCGGCTGCTCTAGGGAAAGCCGCAGCTTGCCCTGTCGGCCCGCTGCGCGGGAAGCGTGGAGCGCAAGTCGGGTGGCGGTTACCGTCTCCAAGGATGCCAGCATGCCGTGACCGGTGGAGGGGCCGGCCATGCCAGCCTCTGCATCAAGGGTTAGCCGCCAGTGGCCAATCTCGTGGCTGCGGGTCAGTCCAGCAAACAGCGAGTGGGCGGACAGGTTACCAAACCCGCCCTTGGCCGCAGTGCCCAGCATGGAAGAGCGCTCGGCGACCAGGCCCATGTGCAGTCCAAGGGCATTCCAGGTCAGTGCGGCTCCGGTTGTCGGAGGCTGTTCGCTTCTGCCTTCAGTTGTTAAGGCGGTGGCGGCGACTGGCGAGTTTGGCGAGGACCAGTCCAGTAACAGGGACGGTCCCGCAAGTCCCAGAAACCCCGGCTTCTCACCAGCAAGTCCCAAGTCCGCATATTGGGACAGCGGAACGGAAGCGTCCTTCGCGGGAGCGCTGTGGGCAAGTTGCCGTTGAAGCTGGTCCCGAAGGGAAGTTTGGCGGACGGCGGCAAGAGAGTCGAGGCTATGCCAAAACGGTGCCCCAAGTGAATCGAAAGCGGCGACCTCTCGGTTGGCAAGCGAACTAAGGGGATTGGCGCCAAAGGCAGGGCCAAGTAGTAGCCTTGTGCTGCTAAGGGGTGCGCCCGGAGCATCGACCGTGTCAGCAAGGATGATGCTGGAAACGCCGACATTGGTAGTGGCCGCCTCAAGGTCCATCAGGCCCTGGCCGTAGATTTCGCGGTTGGCGTACTCTTCTTCCTTGTTAGCGGTGACAAAGAGCCGTGACAGCGCCTCCCTAGACGACAGCTGTCCGCGAAAGCGCTGCATGATCAGTGCAAGACCCCCTGAAACCATCGGCGCCGCGTAGGAAGTACCGCTGCCAGCACGGTATTTGCTTTGGCCGGGGCCGAAGTAGGCTACCGTAATATCTTCACCTGGGGCTAGAATGCAGTAATCGGCAGCGATTCCACAGCGATTAGAAAAGTCGGTTATTTCGCTGTTTTCCTGTTTGGCAATGACCGCCACGGTGTGCCCCTGCAGTTCCTCAATGCGGGCAACCAGTCCTGCGAGAATTTCAACTGATGAGGCAGTAATGGTTCCATCAATTGTTCCTTCTGCGCAATTGCCGGACACATCATTGCACTCGCAATTGCCAGTTCCGATCCTGCACCCGTCTCCGTGGGCGTTGCCGGCGGCCCAGACCATCAGCATCGGATTATCTGAATCGGTTTGCGCCATGCTGGCAATTGCGTCGGCGAAATTGGTGCGCAAATCAGCCTCGGAATAATTCTCTATGATTCCACCAAATCCTACGCTCAGATTAAGTATGTCAATATCCTGCGCTAGAACGTGCTCTATATAAGTATTCCAGCGCGCATTGGCCGAACGTAAGCCGCTTAGAGAAATAGGGCTGTAGACTCTTGGCGGACTGCCAAGCGGTATGGCAAACGCTACCAAGTCTGCGCCGGGTGCTACGCCTTGCATGCTGTCGCTGGAAACGCCTGGAACGGCGGCGGCTATGCTTGCAACCGCTGTTCCGTGCGAAAATCCAGAACCGTCTTCTTCTCTTGCTCCGTTGAGGTAAAATTTGCGGATGGTCTTGCCGGCGAACGCTTCGTGATTGACATGGATTCCAGAATCGAGCACGCCAATGGTGACTCCTTCGCCTGGTACCGCGTCGGAACCAAGATCCCCCTTTATGCTTTCATAGGCTTCCGCTGCCCTTATGCTGGCGAGCCCCACCTGGTTGTTATAGGCGTTTGGATTCGGCGGCCCGCTAGGTGGGGGTGAAGTTACCGTGGTGGACGGTACTGTGACGGGGGTCGAGATGCTTCTTGCGGAGCTGGACGATGTTCCGCAGGCGGCGAGGGTGGTGCAAAGGACAAGTGCCATTGCAAGCGGCATACCCCAGTGCTGGCAGCGACTGAGGAAGAAGATGGGACTACTCCTACCTAAGGACGGCAGAGTGCCCAAGCAGATGCTGGTTTGCCACAGCTTTGTCATGGAGAAGCTTGGGATGTCAGAATGCCAGACGGTATCCGGCGAGCAGTGCCAGCGAGGGTGTGGCGTCTGCGTCGTGTCCGGGATGGCGCGAATAGACGGTACCCAGCCGAAGCACGCCATAGCGACTGTCGGGATTGTACCACCAGGCAGAAAGATCAATCTGACGGCCGGTGGGTTCCATGTCAGTCTCCCAACTATCCAGCACCACTTCTCCCGCCTTTGTGCGCCCGATCGGTACGCGCAAAGTAGTCTGCGCCCGTTCTGCCCGCAGCGGCTGCTCAAGGGACAGCTTGATACGTCCACCTTCATTGTGGCCTGTAGCACGCGATGCACTGAGGGCATATCTCGAGGAGGCCATTGGCCGCATGCTTGCCAGCAAGCCGTGGCTGGTATGCGGCTTCGAATAGCCTATCTCCGCTTCCGCGTCGAGCAGCCAATGGCCGGTATGGGCGCTGCGGCGCAGTCTTGCAAACAGCGTGTTTGTGGACAGATGCCCAAACCCGCCCTCGGCCTCGGCACCCAGCGCTGAGGTTCGTTCGGCTAGTACGCCCGCGCTCAGGCCGAAAGGCTTCCAGTCGATAGAGGTACCGGTCATGGGGGGCTGCTGGTCCATGCCCTCTGTAGTAAACGCTGAATATGCCAGCGAAGAGTCTGGATTGGCCCACGCTAGGACTAGAGACGGACCACCCAGGCCTTGGTATCCAGACTCGTCTCTGGACAGTCCCAGCTTTGCATTTCCCGGCAACACCACAGTTTGCCAGGGCGTACTCATCCTGTTGAATGTGAGTTGCTCGCTATTGAGCAGGCGCTGGAGTTGGCCGGATAGTGAAGGCTTGCGTACGCCAACGAAATTTCCGATGTCGTGCCAGAACGGAGCTGCAAGAGTGTCAAACGCTGCGACCTTACGGCCCGCTAGAGAGCGTACTGAAGTCGCTCCGAAAGCCGGACCGAGTGACAGCCGCGTTCTACTGAGCGAAACTCCCGAATCGCTGGCGTACTGGCCGAGGACGATGCTGCTGGCGCCAACTGGCTGCCGGGTTGCGGCATCAAGGTCCAAAAGTCCATGGCCGTAGACTGCGCTCGTATCACTGCCTTCGTCTGGCTCGTATATTCCAGTGCTATTGGCGGTTACTAACAGTCGCCTGCGCGCCTCTTTGGCAGTGTAGCTGAATCTTTCCATAACAAGAGCCAGGCCGCCCGCTACGAGTGGAGCCGCGTAGGAAGAGCCGTCATCATAGGCATACTCCCAGTCTTCATCCCCGTAGTATACAAAGGTGATATCGACGCCCGGCGCGGCTATGCAGTAATCGGCGGTCATGCCGCAGCGGTTGGCAAAATTTGCGATTGGCGCGGGACTATCGCCTACGGGGGTGCCAACGGCAACGACAGCCATGAAATGGTCTTGCAGTTCAGCTGGGAAAAGTGCCGCGAGTCCGGGTAGCACCTCAGCATGATCTGCTACAATTTTGTAGTTTGATATCAAGCCAGTTCCGCGATTTTCGCAGCTGGGAACTGCCACTCCCTTGCATTTGGCCCCATTTGCGTTTCCTGCGGCCCACACCAGTACTGCGCGCTCCGCCTCCGCTGTGTCAGCCTGGGCCATGGCGTCTATGGCGGCGCCAAATTCACGCCGCAGGCTTTGCTTGACGCTTTCCTCAACATAATCGCTGACAATACCATCAAATCCAATGCTGACATTCAGTATATCGACCTCCTCATCCAGAGCTATTTCAATATGCTTTTCCCAGCGGCCGTCAAAATACGACAATTCATCCGGCGTGTAATGGTCATATGTGTATCTTGAGGATACTGCATTATCGGAGCTTGGCTCGTCGACGGCGATAGAAATAATCTCAGCTCTGGGTGCCGTCATGGCAACCAGGCTTGCCACGGCCGTTCCATGTGAAAAGGTTACTCCTGTTTGGTTAAACACGCTGTGAGAATACACCTCGCGAATGGTAATGTCATTGAATGCCGGATGGTCCGTATGGACACCGAAGTCCAGTACGCCAACCTTGACGTCACTTTCGCTGCTTGTCTGTATCCTGCTGCGGGCGATCGGGGCATTGATGCCAATCAATGCATTCTGCTCAAGGTGGTAGAGAGAAAACAAGGTACTGTCTGATGTTTGAGTCTCAACTTCTGAATCGGGTCGAAATATGCGATCAGGTTCCGTCGGCGTGATGCTCACTTCAATTTGCTTCTCAGGAATGAGGGGGTCAGGATCCGATGGTGCGGGATTCACGAATTCAATCTTCTGCTCAGGAACCACGCCGGCAGGAATCCTGCTACTACTACCTCCCCCATTTCCACCGCCGCATGCCGCCAGGCCAGTGCAGAACAGCGCAACAATCCATGCTGTACGCGCAAGACCAAATGCATCTGCGCGATTGCAAGAACGAGTGAAGGGGGTGTTATATCCTTGCATCAGAAAGCCAGCCTGTATCCTGCTAGAAGCGATAGGGAGGGTGAAACTTCCTCATCGTGGCCGGGATGCCGTGAGAAAATTGTGCCAAGATGCAGCTGGCCAGATTCGCTTGGCGGGCCGCTCCACCATGCGGACAGGTCGACTTGGCGGCCTGTTGGAGCGAAATCCGTTTGCCACCGTTCCATTACTGTCTCACCTGCTCTCGTGCGCCCAACCGGAATTCGGAGCGAAACTTGTGCTCGTTCTGCACGCAACGGCTGCTCCAGTGAAAATCGAATACGTCCGGCTTCCTTGCCAGCATCGACTGGTCGCAAGGCACTAACAGAAAAGCTCGAAGCAATCATTGTCCGCATTTCTGCCAGCATCCCGTTTCTGACCGTAGGGTTCGCAACTCCAATTTCCGCCATCGCGCCAAGCAGCCATGTGCCAGCATGGATACCGCGTTGCACTCTAGCATATAGCGAAGTGGCGGACAGTTTACCGAATCCACCTTCAGTCTTTCCTCCTAGCGCAGAGGAACGTTCGGCAAGCAGACCAGCACTTAGTCCAAGCGGTTTCCAGGACAGGGAGGTTCCAGTTATGGGCAACTGCTGGCTTCCGCCTTCGGTGGTAAAGGCCGAAATCGCCAACGGAGAGGATTGATTCGACCACTTCATCACCAAGGCAGGTCCTGCGATTCCCTGGAATCCGGATTCGCCCTGCAGCAGTCCCAATTTGACGCCGCTCGACAGCTGGGAGGAATACCGTGGATCGTGCGGCTTGCCTTCGATGGGGGGAGTGTCCTTGAGCATGCGCTGCAGTTGGTGCGAGAGCGATGAAGACTGGCGAATAGAAACAAGCGAACCAAGATCGTACCAGAATGGCGCGGCGAACTCGTCGAAGGCGGCAACTTCGCGACCTGACAGGGAATGGGGGGAATTTGCGCCGAACGCCGGGCCGAGTGAGAGCCTAGTCCTGCTCAGCAGGCTGCCGGAGCTTCCGACCGACGGCCCGATTACGATGCTGGTGGCGCCTATGGGCTCAGTGGCAGCGTTTAGGTCCATGATGCCATGGCCGTACGTCGCGCTTGCTGCATACATTCCCGAGCTATTGGCAGTGGCAAACAGTCGTCTCCGTGCGTCTTTGGCGGAATATTCAGAATTTTCAGATCTGAAATTGTGCATAATCAGAGCTAGCCCGCCACCAACTAGCGGCGCGGCATACGAAGTTCCGCCCTCGGGAGCATACCCGTCCATATAATCCGGATCGTTCTTATCGGTTTGAGCTGCAATTAAATACCCACCGGGTGCCGCAATGCAGTAGTCGGCGGCTATTCCACAGCGGTTTGAAAAATTCAAGATAGGGCCAGGGACACCATTTGGATCGGCGCTAATTCCAACTACCGCCACGAAATTATCCAGTAAATTTTCTCTCCCCGTCTCATCTCCGTAAATTGCAGCAATGCCCGGCAGTATTTCGACGTTACTGGCGTCGACGACATATCTGTCTTCTTCCGGGCTATATTTACAACTTGGGAAAGCGCCATCTTCGCAAGGTTCGCCATGCGCGTTTCCTGCGGCCCATACGAAAACAATATCGCTTTGCGCGAAAGCGTCAATGGTACTTCCGAAACCATCTTCTACGTCTCCAAAGGTTGTTTTATCTTCTTCGCTGTAGTCGCCTGCAATGACATCATAACCGAGACTGATGCTGAGAATGTCGACTCCCTCATCTTCTGCGGCATTCACGTTTTCTACCCAGTATCTATCGGACCCTCTCCAGTCCTCGATGGGTTCCGGCTCATAGTTTCTTTTTCCAGGCATGGCATTAGAAATGCTTGAATCGCAGTAGATTGGCTCGGATTCATCCGCATTTGTCGCGGCAATGCACAAAGTGGGGCGGTCGATGATGGAAACCAATTCTGCGCCTGGGGCAATCATAGCGAGCAGGCTCAAAACACCTGTTCCATGTTGAGGGTTTTCACTGTAATATTCAGGTACTTGGCTAGGACTCTGGTTGACATTGAGTCCTTCAAACGCACGATGGTCGGTTTGAATGCCAAAATCCAGTACCCCAACCGTGACTCCGGTGCCTGGTCGGGCAGAACCCTCGATTTTTCTGCGAGCTGTTGGAGCGTTCACGGTCTGTAGTGCAGCTTGATCAGAGTGCAACACAAATAGTTCATCCAACGCCAAATCAGGATCGGGCGGATCGGACGGATCGGGCGGATCGGACGGATCGGGTGGATCGGACGTATCAGGCGGATTGGATGTGTCCGGCGGGTTGGTAGTGGTTGGCGGGATTGAAGGCGGTGTATTAGGGAGCTCAGCACGAGACGTCCCTCCGCCACCTCCACCCCCGCAAGCGGCCAGGCCGCCACAAAATATTGCTATGGTCGCCACGCGACATGCAGTCCGCACTATGTCGGATGCGCCAGAGCGGCATCTGTGCCTCTCGGGAAGATGAGATAGTCTTTTCGACGGTATCCAGCGTTCAAGCACGGCAATTTCCTCACGAATACACCCAACAGCGACCTTGCCCCGCGGCACACTCTAGAGCGGGTGCACTGGCCAACTGTCACTATGGGGACGCTAACGAAACGTATGCCCAACATATCGCTTGATGGACATCGGCGCAAGACACTGGGTGACCGCCAGAGCTAATCACCCTCGGCGACCCCCTTGGCGCGCCGTCTTCTGCCGAAAGCGGGCGCGAACAGCAGCAGTATGCCGAACAGCAGCAGTCCGGCGGTGATGGGCCGGGTGTAGAGAAACGCCATGCCGTCATGGAGGGTTACGGCGCGGGCGAAGTTGTTCTCCATCATGCTTCCCAGAATGAAGCCGATGAGCAGCGGGGCCAGCGGGTAGTCGGCTGCCCTGAACACCGTCGCCATCAGCCCAAGCCCAACCAGAATCAGCAGCTCGGTGGCGTTGTTCTGGCCGATGTAGGCCCCCATCAGGGTGAAGAACAGCACGAACGGCACCAGCCACACCCGCGGTACGGCCAGCAGCTTGGCGATGTAGGGGATGAGGGGGAGGTTGAGGATCAGCAGCACCACGTTGCCCAGATACATGGAGATGATCACCGCCCAGAAAATCTCCGGCCGGTCCACCATCAGCCTCGGCCCCGGCGCCACGTTGAGGGCGATCAGCGCGCCGAGCAGGATGGCGGTGGTGCCGGAGCCGGGGATGCCCAGAGTCAGCAGCGGCACGAACGACCCGGTGCAGGCAGCGTTGTTGGCGGTCTCGGGCGCGGCGAGTCCCTTGATGGACCCCTTGCCAAATTCCTCGCGGTCCTTGGGCGGGGCGATGTTGCGCTCGACCGCGTACCCCAGAAACGAGGCGATGGTGGCGCCTGCGCCGGGCAGCACGCCGATCAGAAATCCCTGCAGCGACTGGCGTCCGACGACGGGTGCGATGGCGCGCAGCTCGCCGCGGGTAACGCGCAGGTCGCTGGTGCCGCTGCCCTTTTCGCCGCCGGTCTGCCCACGTCTGGGGTCGAGGATCAGAAACAGCGCTTCGGGCAGCGCGAACAGCGCCATGGCGAGGGTGATGAAGCCGACGCCCGACTGGAGGTCGCGGATGCCGGCGGTGAAGCGCGGGGCGTTGAACAGCGCCGATTCGCCCACTGTCGCCAGCATCAGCCCCAGTACGGTCATCAGCAGGGCTTTGGCCACCTTGCCGGTGCCGGCGAAGGCGGCGATGGCCGACAGGCCCACTACCATCAGGGCGAAGTACTCCGCCGAGTGAAACAGCAGCGCCACCGTCACCAGCGCCGGCGCGAAACCCAGCAGCAGTACGGCGCCGACGGTGCCGCCGGCGAAGGATGAGATGGCGGCAATGGCCAGCGCCTTGCCGGCTTTGCCGGCGCGGGCCATGGGATAGCCGTCGAAGGCGGTGGCCACCGTGCCGGCCACGCCCGGGGCGTTGATCAGAATCGATGAGGTCGACCCGCCGAAGATCGCGCCGTAGTAGACCCCCGCCAGCATGATCAGTGCAGAGGAGGGATCGCCAATCTTGATGGCCACCGGAATCATGATGGCGATGATCGACATGGGGCCGAGGCCGGGCAGCATGCCGATGAAGGTGCCGATCAGGCAGCCGCAGACCACCATGAGCAGGTTGAGCGGGGTGAACGCGGCGCTGACGCCGATCAGGATTCCCTCGACCATGACCCTCTCCTAACCGCCTAAAAACCCCGGCCAGGGCCGCATGAATATGCCCAGCGCCTCCTGCACCAGCAGCCATACCGCCAGCGCGCCGGCCGCCGGAATCGTTGCCAGCAGCCAGTACCGCCGCTCTCCCAGCAGCCAGGCGTTGCCGGCCAGAAAGGCGGTGGTGGCGATGAGAAACCCGGCGGGCCGCAGCAGCAGGGCGTAGGCCACCATGGAGGCGATCACCGCCGCGGCGGTCGCCAGCCGGTAGTCGGCGAGGCGGTCAAGGTCGATGTCGGGGCTGGCGGAGGGCTTTCTTGGCGCCAGCAGCACCAGCAGCGACAGCGCTGCGCCCACGAAGGAAAGCGCCATGGGCATGGTGTTGGGCCGGAACGCGATGTGGCGCTCGAACGGCAGCAGCGTGTAGGTGTAGGCGGCGTAGCCGTAGACTACGCAGACGGCGAGCACCCCGGCGGCGAGCCAGCGGTCGAGCGGCATGGACCGCCGCCGGGGCCAGGATACGGGATCAGAGGAATCCGAGCTTGCGCATCAGGTCGCCGATGACCTTCTCCTGCCCCTCGAGGAAGGCGATGAAGTCTCGGTCAGGGTTGAAAATGTTGACCCAGCCGTTGCGGGCCCGCACCTCTTCCCATTCAGGCGTGTCGTACATCTTGGTGAGGGCACGGATGTACACCTGCTTCTTCTCGTCGGGCAGGCCGGGAGCGGCGAAGAAGCCGCGCCAGTTGACGAACTCCACGTCGTATCCCTGCTCGGATAGGGTGGGAGCGTCGGGATAGGCGGGCACCCGGTCCGGCGCCGTCACCGCGATGATGCGCACCTCGCCGTCGCGGGCCAGGCCCACGGCCTCCGAGAAGCCTGTCGACAGGGCCTTGATCTCGCCCGACAGCAGCGCGGCCATGGCCTTGCCGCCGGCGTCGTAGGGGATGTACTTGACCTTCGTCGGGTCCTCGCCGGCCGCCTCGAAGGCCATGGCCGCGACCAGATGGTCCATGCCGCTCCAGCCCCTCCACCGTCGCCATCGGCGGCGGCTCGGTGCCTGGCGGCATGGACCATCTGGTCGCGGCCATGGCCTTCGAGGCGGCCGGCGAGGACCCGACGAAGGTCAAGTACATCCCCTACGA
>CAZPIN010000028.1:0-9239 GCA_964586735.1 uncultured Rhodobacterales bacterium
GGCGGGGACGAGGGGGATGCCCTGCCAGAAAACATCCGCGCCGCCTACGACGAGCGCCGCTGGCGGGACTACCTGTCCCTGTGCGTGCTTCACCGCCGTAACGTCCTGGTGGCGGGGCCGACGGGGTCGGGCAAGACCACGCTGCTGATGGCTCTGGCCCGCGAGATACCGCTTGAAGAGCGGCTGGTCACCATCGAGGACGTGCGCGAGCTGGACACGCCGCACGGCAACGCCATCCGCATGCGCTACTCCAAGGGAGGGCAGGGGACCGCCGGCGCGGAGCCGCGCGACCTGCTGGAAGCCTGTCTGCGAATGCGTCCGGACCGGATTCTGTTTGGCGAGCTGCGCGGCGGCGAGGCGTTTCAGTTCCTGCGCAACTTGGGGTCGGGCCACCCCGGTTCGCTGACCTCGATCCATGCGGGCTCGCCAAGCGGATCCATCGACCAGCTGGCATTGCTGGCCCGCCAGTCCGGCGAGGGCCGGGGATACGGCGTCAAGGAGATGCGTCGACTCGCTGCCCGCCTAATCGACGTGGTGGTGGCGTTGGAGGACCGGAAAGCGACCGCCATAGCGGACCGCTTGATCGGGGGATACTGATGGAGGCCGCGCTGCGGCTGCTGCAGGGCGAGCTGGGGCCGGTCGCCGTGGCGGCCGCGGTACTGGCGCTTCTGCTGGCGATGCCCCGTCTTGAGGGCAGGGCGCGTGACGGCCGCTGGGCTACTGGACGCGAACTGCGCCGCGCCGGACTCCTGAGCGGGCGGGGCGTCATCCTTGGCCAGTGGAAGGGCAGGCTGCTGCGGGCGCCGGGTGAAGGACATGTGCTGCTGGCGGCGCCGACCCGCTCAGGAAAGGGGGCGGGTTTCGTGATACCCAACCTTCTCGACTGGCCGGGGTCGGTGGTTGTGCTGGACGTCAAGGGCGAAAACTACAGTGCCACAGCAGGCTGGCGGAAAGAGAACGGCCAGGAGGTGTATCGCTTCTCCCCGGGGGAGGCGGGCGGCCATCGCTGGAATCCCCTGGCCGCGGCCGCCCGCGACCCGGTGGCTCGCCAGCGCGACATCCTGCGCCTGGCGGCAACGCTGTTTCCTGCCTCCGAAGGCCGCGACGAATTCTGGGCGGGCATGGCCCGCGACCTCTTTACGGGAGCGGCCCTCGCGACGATGGACGCCCGCGGCGGACAGGCCAGTCTGGGCGACGTCTACCGGCTGCTGCACCATCCGGACCTCGCGGAGTTTGTGAAGGAGGAGATCGCGGGAGAGGGAAACCGAGCTGCTGCCGGCGCCGACCGGCTGCTGGCATGGGCCGCCACCGACGCGCCCATCACCCGGGCGGGGGTGCTTGCCAGCGCCCGCGAGAGGATGCTTGTTTGGGGCGACCCCCTTCTCGACGCCGCCACATCGGCGAGCGACTTTGATCTTGCGACGCTGCGCCAGCGGCCGGTCTCGCTCTATGTGGCGGTGTCGCCCTCCGATCTGGGACGGCTGTCGCAGGTGCTGCGGGTGCTGTTCGAGCAGCTGGTAGAGGTCAACACCCGCGAGGGCTTTGGGCCGGGCACGCCATGCCAGGTACCGCTGCTGCTGATGCTGGACGAGTTCACCGCCTTCGGCAGAGTGACTGGGTTCGAGCGTGGAATCTCCTTCGTGGCCGCCTACGGAATCCGCATCTGCATCGTCGCCCAGAGCGAGGCGCAGCTACGGCTGGTTTACGGAGACCAGGGTGCGCAGACCCTGATCGACAACTGCGGTTGCAGGCTGATGTTTGCCCCGGGCAGCGCGGGCGAAGCGGAGGCGATGTCCCGGCTGCTGGGTACCCGCATTGCCAGACAGCGCAGCCGGACCGGCCGGGCGGGGCTGTTTGCGGGCAAAGGGTCGGTGACCGTTACGCAGGTAGAGCAGCCGCTGATGCGTCCCGAGGAGATGCGCGCTCTTGGCCGCGATGGGGCGATTGCCGTCTTGGCGGACTGCCGTCCTGCGCGTCTGAGCAAGATCCGCTGGTATCGAGACTGGAGATTCAAGTCGCGTCTGAGGAAGCCGCCGGGGGCGCGGGAGTGATGTACGGCACGGCGATTCGGCTGTGCTCCACCGCTTAGTAGATATAAGCTCCGGGCGGTGGCGGTAGGTGGCCAGACCGCTGAGGAAGTCGTGATATACCCGCCAAACCTTGACGAGATGCATGGCATACTGGGGGGCGACTCACCGCACTTGCCGGGACCAAACCGCGAATCACTGCCCGCAACCGATGGTTGGCGGTGGTGCCAGGCAGGTAAGGCGGTGCCGAGAGCGGCTGACCATATGAATCTTTTTGGCTGTGGCTGCTGGCGGCGGTCATGATGGCGCTGGTCGAGACACCGGAGAAGGCGGTCTTGGGTGGGATAGAGATAGAGGGAAGCGAGTTGCGATGACTGGAAAATGAGCATCCCCTTGACATCTGCCGCGAAGCGAGTCATGGTTGGTACCATCGGCGGCTCCCGCACTGCGGGGGCTGCTGCCCAGTCGTCTGATTTCTGTCGAGGCTTCGGCAGAAGTCAAACAGGAACCGAAGAGAGGCACACCATGATCGTACCAACTGGCAGCGGGCCGAGCGCGGTATCGCATATCCAATCCCCCCCCCCCAGGGGAGGTGAGTGCCGTGCCTCATCAGTTCCCGCGGCGGGCAGCCGCGATTGTGGCGGTGTCCCTTGCGATTCTTGCGGGGGTGCTGGCAGCTGTGCCCGATACCGCGCAGGCTCAGGACGTCCGCTTCGAGCAGCGCCAAGCGTCCTACCACGCCAGTTACGACCTGCTTCCCGGTGCTGGTTATACCAAGAACAGAGTAGACGAAAGCGACAGCAGGGCGCAAACCAGTGGCATTCAGTTCAACATTTACTCGACTGACCTGCCTTGGGGAGAATACATGTATATTGATCTCGTGATTAGCGGTACCGCAACACTAGGCGAAGACTACAGAATTCATTCAAGCGACATTCATCCTGATCGGTGCCAGACCGCCTCGACCACCAGATGCCGGTATAAGATATGGGGCTGGTCAGGAACGAGACAGAACTCTCTTTCCTTCCAAATCATCGGTGATAGTGTCTACGAGGGCAGCTACGAGACGATTGCCGTGACTCTAGAGAACCCTACAAGAGGTAGAATTCATAGATTTCCCAAAATAACGGTTCAAATACGGGACGATGACGACCCTGTCGGCGAAGTTGCGCTCGTCAGGCCAAACTTCAGCGGCACGGCAACATTCATTCCTCAAGATGGCGACAACATGTATCTGGTAAACGAGGGCGACAGCAGGGCCACGACTTCTGGAGTGACGGTGTCTGCATGCGTAGACTTCGACACATCCGGCACTGCAAACTTTCGAGTCAGGCTGGGTGGCACCGCGACAATCTTGCAGGACTACAGACTTCATGCAAGAGACTTGCAGGCCAGCGAGTTTCAGAGCAGCGAAAGCACAAGTGCCACCTACAGAGTCAGCGGCCAGCGAAACGCAACGGAATGTAGAACAATTACCGTCATAATTCGCGACGACCGTGTTGATGAAATCGAGAAGGAAGCGATTAAAATTACGCTTGAGATAATTAGCGGCGCCAGTTTAAGCGCAGTGAGCGAGATAAGTCTTTTAATTCGGGACAACGACGACGACAGAGGGACGACGTTTCACCTGCTGCCGTCGACATCACTTCCCACCATCCTGAGCGAGGATCTATTCAGCGCGGAGAGAGGGACGGGCTCAAGCAGCTTTCGAAGCGAGCAGCAAATTGAGATTGCGGGAAGAAATCTTCCGAGAAGGGGAGGTACGGTGATGGAAATCAGATTTGGCGGTACGGCGCAATATGGAGTCGACTACATCATCCGGTCACAAAAGTCGGATTCAGCGAGGGAAGGAATGGTCATCACAAACCCCACCAGCAGCAATCCCGTCCTGACCTGGACCATCTGGAAGGAGGGACAGAGCGAGCGGAGATTCTGGTTTCGGGTCAAGGTACTCGACGACAGCATCGAGGAGGACACCGAGTCCATTGTCATCACTTTTGATCCCGGAAACCTGCGTATTGATGGCAAGCGCGGAGCGCAAACGCGTACCGTGCGCCTTTTCGACAACGACCGTCCCGCTCCGGCTGCAGAGGCGGGCGTTACGTTCGGCGGCGCCCCAGCGACCATCACCGAGGATCTGAGTTCGTACGAGCAGGGAGGGGCCTTTGAACGCAGCAACGAAATCACCCTGAACGTGCCTAGGCAGTCCGTCGCCCTTTCCCTTTCGCTTGACCTGGAAGGCACGGCGGTCCGATGCGAAGACTATGTCGTCAGCGTGCTTCTGTTCACCGGCGACGGCGGCTCGGAGCAGTGCAGCAGCCAGGCAAATTCGGCGAGATTTCGCGTTGCGTCGGGAGCGACCGAGTTCAAGTTCAGGCTAAAAGCCGTGGACGACAGCCTTTACGAGCCGGACGACGAAACGATCATCATTAATTTGGGACAGAATAGTAATGGCAACGCGGTCACGAGAAGCGTTGGCGTCTCAAGCAACGACGACCAGCCGGTACTGTCAATATCCTCTCCCAGCGCGACCGAGGGCGACATGGGCGAAACGGCCACGCTCGAGTACGTAGTGTCGCTTGCAGGCAGCACCTCCCAGACCGTTACGGTGAACTACGAGATCGCCGACGAAAGCACTGCTGGCTCGACGGGCAATGGAGACGACTACACGCACGCCGCCAGCTCGCCGCTTACCTTTGAGACGGGCGAGACGACGAAGACGATCGAGGTTGCCGTCAACGGCGACAACCTCGCCGAGGCTTACGAAACGGTTATCGTCCGGCTTTCCAACCCCGAGAATGCCACGTTCGATGGAGGCGCGTCAACACTTGACGGCACCGGGACAATCGAGGATGACGACGCGCTCGAGCTCTCGATTGCGGATGCGACGGCGATGGAGGGGGATGCCGGCGAAACCACCGCCATGACCTTCACTATCACGCTGGGCAAGATGACGCCCGCCGATTTAACGGTCTCCTACACGGTGACCGGAGGAACGGCGGACGGAGAGGCGACGGCGGGCACGGACTTCACGGCAGCGACCGGCACTGTGACGTTCACGGCGGGAGGTCCCCAGACGCAGACGTTCGACGTTTCGGTGGTCGGCGACGACATGCTCGAGGCGAACGAGACATTGGCGGTGGCTCTTTCCAATCCACAGTGCGCTGGCTGCCCGGCAGGCGCCGTCCCGAGTTTTGCCTCGGGCGGGGATGCGGCTACGGGCACCATACTGGACAACGAGGCGGTGCAGATTTCCATCACCGACCCGGTCGTAGCCGAGGGCGGCGCCGGAGATGCCCCGACTCTCGATTTCGAGGTTACGCTCAGCCAGGCAAGGGATCAGGACATAACGGTTTCGTACAGCGTCGCGTCAGGCGGAACGGCGGTCAGCGGCGCCGATTTCGAGGCTCTGGCGGACGGCATTCTTACCTTCGACTCCGCCATGAACGAAGTATCGAAGACCATTTCGGTGACGGTAACGGGCGACGCGACGTTTGAAGAGGACGAGACGGTGGTGGTGGAGCTGTCCAACCCGACGGGCAGCGCCGTGCTTGCCGACTCGGCCTCCTCGACTGCCGGTATCGGTACAATCACCAACGATGACGACGCCCCGCTGCTGACGATCAACGATCCGGCCGTTGAGGAGGGCAACGCGGGCGGCACGATGGTGCTTGTTTACACGGTGACAAAGGAGGGGGCGACAGACTTGCCCGCAACGGTCAGCTACGCGGTCGCGGAGGCTAGCACCGCGACCTTGAGCGGCGACGGAGCGGACATCGCCCACACATCTATCTCGCCGATTACACTTTCAGCGACAGAAACGGCGGCGACCATAGAAGTTGCTGTCGTTGGCGACGCGGTATTTGAGGGAGACGAGAGGGTAATCGTCACGCTTTCCAGCCCCGTCAACGCGGCGTTCGCGGGTCAGGCGGCAACGATCAACGGCACCGGTACCATCACCAACGATGACGACGCGCCGGCGCTGGCATTTGGTCCGCTTCCCACCGTGACCGAGGGTGACCCCGGCGGCACGGCGACGCTGCGGTTCGAGGTGACGAAGGAGGGGGCGACCGCTTTGCCCGCCATGGTCAGCTACTCGATCGAAGGGACGGCGACATCGTCCGGCAGCGACCCCGACTTCGAGCATAGCGGCTCCTCTCTTTCCATACCGGTGGACCAGGATTCAGCCTTTATTGACATTGCCGTCAGCGGGGACGACCTAGCCGAGCCTGACGAGACCGTGACTGTAATCCTGTCAAGCTCCGACAGCGTCCGGTTCGCGGGCGATGCGCTGTCCATCGAGGGTACGGGCACCATCGCCAATGACGATTTGCCTGTCGTCACCCTGGAAGCGGAGGATGTGGCGGAAGGCCAGACTGGAACAACGACTTCGATGACCTTTACCGCCGCCTTGGCGGCGCGCTCGCTTCAGCCCGTGACGGTGGACTATACAGTATTGACGGCCGGCGGCGGGAGCGGCACGGCCAGCCATGGACCGGGCGGCGCTGGCAACGACTACACGGCTACCGCTCTGACAGGTACGCTGACGTTCGAGGCGGGCGTCGCCGCGCCGCAGCTCAAGACGTTTGCGGTGACAGTACATGGAGATGATGACCGCGAGCCCAACGAGACGGTGGCTGCCCGACTGCATGGCCTCAGTCCCAACGCGGAGTTTCCGGGCGGCCCGTCAGTAACCGAGATTCTGGCCACGGGCACCATCCTCAGTGACGACAGCCCGTCATTTACGGTTGGCCCGGCGCGGGTCGACGAGGGCGGCGAGGGCGAGACCGCCCTTCTGGTCTTTGAGGTCACCATGTTTCCGGCATGGCGCGAGACGGTGACTGTGGACTACAGCGCCGCGGGAGGCACGGCGGCGGGCGAGGCGACCGCCGGCGAGGACTTCAGGTCGACTTCCGGCACTTTGACCTTCAGCCCCGGCGCCGGCGGCGCTCCCGGCGAAACCGTCAAGACCGTCTCTGTCGAGGTGCTTGGCGACAGCTTCGACGAGGCGGACGAGGAGACGGTTACGCTAGTGCTGTCCAACGCGTCGCCAAACGCCGCCATCCAAATAGCAGAGTGGAGCGGCGTCATTGTCGACGACGACGATCCTCCAGTCTTTTCCGTCGATTCGCCGCGGGTCGAGGAGGGCGACTCGGGAATGGCCGATCTGGTCTTTACGGTATCCAAACTCGGAGACACCCGGCTGGACGCGTCGGTCGCCTTCGCCGTGACGGATGGTACGGCCACCGGGGGAGTGGGGGCGGCCGACGACTACGTGCCTCTGGCGGACGGCCAGCTGGACTTCGCGCCAGACGAAGCATCGAAGCCCATTACGGTTCAGGTACGGGGCGACAGGCTTGCCGAAGCCGACGAGACGTTGATGGCAACGCTGTCGAATCCGGCGGGCGCCACGCTGGCCCCGAACGGCGCGGAGGGCACGGGGACGGTCGCCAACGACGACGACCTCGCGCTCTCCATCGACTCTCCGAGCGTAACGGAGGGTGACGCCGGAATGGTTGCATTGACGTACACGGTGACGCTGGCGTCGGAAACACCAGCGGCCGTAACGGTCGACTACGAGGTAACCGGCGGATCGGTGGTCGGCGAGGCGACGACGGGATTGGACTTTGATGCGACATCAGGAACGCTGACCTTCACCACTGGAGGCGACCTGACGCAAGAGTTTCCCGTCACGGTTATTGGCGACACGATGCCGGAAGGCAGCGAAACGCTGACCGCAACCCTGTCCAGTCCGGCGTGCGCCGGGTGTCCGCGGGGAGTCGAGCCAAGAATCGAGACGGGTACCGGAACGGGAACGATCAACGACAACGACGCGGCCATCATCCAGATTGGCGCTCCAAGCGTGATCGAGGGCGACGACGGGGGAGGGGCAACGCTTGACTTCGAGGTGACGCTGGATGTCGCCTGGGACCAGAACATCTCCGTTGGCTACAGCGTCACGGGAGGGACCGCCGCCAGAGGCTCCGACTTTGAAACACTGGCGGACGGGACGCTGACCTTTGACAGCAGCCAGAGCGAAGTCTCGAAGACAGTCCAGATACGGGTCATCGGCGACACCGATTCTGAGGACGACGAGACGGTCGAGATCACGCTGTCGGGCGTGACGGGCGGCGCCATATTTGCTGGCGGGGCATCCTCGATTGCGGGAACCGGCACCATCGTGAACGACGACTTCAGCTACGAGGTCGCGGCGCCTCCCGGCCCGCTCTACGAGCCCGAATCGGGAACGGAAGAGCTGGTCTTCACCGTAACGCTGACTCCCGCTCCGACGGCCGCTGTCCCTGTGCGGTACATCTTTGGCGGGACGGCGGCAGAGGGCTTCGACTTCTCGGACGCGACCCAGACCGCGGCTGAAGGCGTGCTCGCATTCGAGGCGAACGAGGCAAGCAAGTCCATTCGGGCTCTGGTGCAGAGCGACTTTGTCGCCGAGGGCCCGGAGACGGTGATCGTTATGATCGTCGACGGGGCAGGCGTCCCGTTCGAGTCGGCGGAGGCGACCGCCACCATTCTTCCCGCCGCAACCGCCGTCGAGCCTGTTACGCTGGAGGTTGCCTCGCCGCAGGTTGCCGCGGGTGAGGAAGAAGGCAGGCCAGAAGTGGAGTTTTCCCTGCAGCTTTCGGAGCCGCTGACCAGCGCGGTTACGGTTGGCTGGGTCCTGAGCGAAGTGATGGCGGAGGAAGAAGTTCAGCAGCAGGAAAGTCCGTTTTCCAGAGGCCCAGCTGCCCGCAACGTCTTCACAAGCGAGATGGCAAGCGGTACTGTAGTCCTGCCAGCGGGAACGTCGGAGATTGCCACTAGCGCAGGCATTGTCGGCATTGATCTTGAGAGCATTGACGGGCGACAGCTGGTGATCGAGCTGGAACGGCCAGTCGGAGCCGATGGAGTCGAAGTCCGTCAGTCCGACGAAATTTCCGGTCCACTGCAGACTGCGGTTGATTCCAACGGCCGGGTGGCTGCAGCGGTCTTCGACGTGGTACTGCCATCAAACGCGTCGCCATCGGACATGGCGGCCACGGGGGCGCTCGCTGCATTCGGGCGGTCCGCCGCCATCAGCCTTGTCAGCGATATCTGGAGCCGGGTCGAGGCGCACCGGCAAGGCGGGGCCGCCTCCCATGCCAGTTTGGGCGGCCGTGCCGTCGATGTGGGGGCTTTCGCGTCGGGCACGAACCCCCGCCGGGCGGCGCGGGAGAC
>CAZPIN010000029.1:0-1719 GCA_964586735.1 uncultured Rhodobacterales bacterium
CGCTGCGCCATCATCTTGCCCACGTAGGGTTTGGTTTTGGAGGCCATGCGCTCCAGGCCGACATCCCGCAGCGTGATTCGCCCATCCAGCTCGGCGGCCGTTACGTGCCCCTTTTCGATGCGCAGCGCCCCCAGCGCCTCCAGCCCGTATGGGCAGCCGCCCTCTTCCCGCGCGGCGTTCACCATCGCCTCCATGGCGCTCTCGGCGTAGTCGGCCTCGACATAGACCTCGTAGCCCAGCTCCCCCGAAAAACTTATGCGGGCGATTCGGCAGGGCACTTCGCCTCCCTCCAGCGCCAGGCGCCCCTCGCGCACGCCCATGTACGGAAACGCCTCGTCCGACAGGTCCATGGACCGTACCACCCGCGCCAGCGCCTGGCGCGCCTTCGGCCCCGCCACCCCGATGCCGCCCCACTGGTCGGTCACCGACGTGACGTGTACGCGCAGGCCGGCGAGACGGGTGGCAAGCAGCCGCTCCAGCCACTGCATCACCGGCCCCGCATGCGCGGTGGTGGTGGTCATGAAGTACTCGTTCTCGCCCAGCCGCCAGGTGGTGCCGTCGTCCAGCACCATGCCGTCGTCGCGCAGCATCACCCCGTAGCGGGCGCGTCCCGTCGGCATCTTTGAAAATCCGTTGACGTAGACGCAGTCCAGCAGGCGTCCGGCGTCCGGCCCCTGTACCGCGATCTTGCCCAGAGTGGAGACGTCGGTGACGCCCACCGTCCCGCGCACGGTTTCAGTCTCCCGCACGTAGGCCTCGTCTACCCCCTCCCCCATCTCCGGGTAATACCAGGGCCGCCGCCAAAGCCCCGCGTCGATCATTGGCGCGCCGTAGCGGTAGTGGTAGGCGTGGGCCGGCGTGCGGCGTATCGGCCGGAAACCCCGCCCCCGCGCCCGCCCGGCCAGTACTCCAATTTCCACGGGGTCGTAGGGCGGACGGAAGGTGGTCGTGCCCATGTCGGCCATGTCCGCGCCGCGGGCGGCGGCGAGGATGCCCAGCGCCACCACGTTGGACGTCTTGCCCTGGTCGGGCGACATGCCCAGAGTCGTGTAGCGCTTGAGCAGCTCCGGCGAGTCGTAGCCCTCGCGCTGCGACAGCCGCACGTCGGCGGCCGTAACGTCGTTTTGGATGTCCACAAAACTCTTGCCGCCGCCGCCAGGTCCCTCCGTCTCGTACAGGGGCTGGATGGGCCGGTTCCATCCGCCCGCCTTGGGCCACGTCCGCGCGGCCACGTCCGCTCCCATCTCCCTTGCCAGCTGCGCCGCCGCCGCCCGCCCTGACTCGGCGCAGGCGTCGGAGGTCCATACTCCAGCGGCGGCGCCGGCGACGGCCAGGCCAGGCGTCTCGGCGGGCGGCAGATACGCCGCCAGGTCGCCGTTCCAGACGGGCCGCAGACCGCGCTGCGACACCAGATGCAGCGTCGGCGACCATCCGCCGCTAATCGCCAGCGCGTCATAGGGCAGCTTCTGGCGGGATCCGCCGGACTGTATCTCCACCTCCTTTGCGCCCGCCGCCCGCGGGGTCCATCCCCGCATCACCTTCGCCGCGCCCGCGTCCTGGCCGCCCTCCTCCTTCCGGGAGTCCAGCAGCACCGTGTCGGCGCCGGCGGCGGCCAGATCGCGGGCGGCGGCGTAGGCCGAGTCGTTGCAGGTGGCCACCACCACCCGCCGTCCTGCCGCAGCCGCGTAGCGGTTGGCGTAGGTACGCGCCGCCGAGGCC
>CAZPIN010000030.1:0-34899 GCA_964586735.1 uncultured Rhodobacterales bacterium
TCGGCATGGTTGCCCGCCACCCTTGCGCGGCGGTGCCCGGCCTCGCGGGACAGGGCGAAACGGCCTTCGCCGTCGCGGTCGAAGCGGGCGCCGAGGCGGGCGAGATCCTCGACGAGGCGGGGAGCTTCGCGGGCAACCTCCCGGGCCAGCGCCGCATCAACCATGCCGCCGCCGACGGCCTCGGTGTCTTCCGCGTGCATTTCCGGAGAGTCGTCGCCGTCCAAAGCCGCGGCAATGCCCGCCTGGGCCCAGGCGGTGGAGGCCCCGCTGCCCACGGGGTCTGGCGAAAGCACGGTGACTGGCTGGGGAGCGAGGCGCAGGGCCGCATACAGCCCGGCCAGGCCGGCGCCGACAATCAGCGCGCCGCCGCCCGTGTCAATGCGGGTGTCGGCCACGGACGGTTTCGGGCGGTCAGTGCTGGCGCCGCGAAAACTCGATCATGCGCTCGACCGCCAGCCGGGCCCGCCCGGCCACCTCGGGGTCGACCGTGACTTCCTCGCGCAGGGTGTGTAGCGACCACAGGATGTTTTCCAGGGTGATGCGCTTCATGTGGGGGCACAGGTTGCAGGGGCGGACGAAGTCGGTCTGCGGCAGCTCGGCAGCGACGTTGTCGGACATGGAGCACTCCGTAACCATGACAACCTGCCGCGGCTGCCGCTTTTTCACCCAGCCGATCATGCCGGAGGTCGAGCCGGTGAAGTCCGCCTCGGCGATGACTTCGGGCGGGCATTCCGGGTGGGCCAGCACCTTGATGCCGGGGTTCTCCTCGCGGTAGGCGCGGATCTCCTCGGCGGTGAAGCGCTCGTGCACCTCGCAGGCGCCTTCCCAGTACACCACCCGCTTGCTGGACTTGGCGGCGACGTTCTGGGCCAGATAGCCGTCCGGAGTCATGATGACGGTGTCGGAGTCCATGCTGTCGACGATGGCCAGGGCGTTGGAGGATGTGCAGCAGATGTCGGAGGCCGCCTTTACGTCCGCCGTGGTGTTGACGTAGGTCACCACCGGCGCGCCCGGATAGCGCCGGCGCATGGACTCGATGTCGGCGGCGGTGATGGAGGCAGCCAGCGAGCAGCCGGCGCGGCTGTCGGGTATGACCACGGTCTTGTCGGGGCTGAGGATCTTCGCCGTTTCGGCCATGAAGTGGACGCCGCACTGGACGATGACGCTCTGCGGCGACTTCTGCGCCTCCATCGCCAGCTGCAGGCTGTCGCCGACGAAGTCCGCCACCCCGTGGTAGATCTCCGGGGTCATGTAGTTGTGCGCCAGCACCACGGCGTCGCGCTCCTTCTTGAGGCGGTCGATCTCCCGCACGTAAGGCGCGTACAGCATCCAGTCGGCCATTGGTATGACCGACTCAACGCGGCTGTAGGCTTGTTTTGTGGCGTTCAGCGCAGCGTCGCTCGGGTCGAGGTCGTAGGCTGCGGCGAGCTCGCTTCGGGCGGACTCCATAGAGTCCGCCGCGTTGATCCGCATGGCTCGTATCCTGCCTTGAGAGGCGCCGGCTTGGCGCCGGGCCCCCGCAGTTGATGTTGCAGCCTGAAATTGTGGCATGGGCAGGGAAAATGTCAACCTTGCAAGCGGATACACTGCGCCTGCCGCGCCGTGCGCTATAGTCTCGACCGGGCCGACGGAGGGCGGGCAGAATGCTGGCAATACTGGACAGAGTTTTGGGGCGCGGCGGCGTCAAGGCGGATGCCGGGGCGGGCGCCAATACGGACGCCGAAGTTCATGCCGTCAGCGGGCGGCCGCTGCGTCCGCCGTTTCCCGACGGCTGCGAGACCGCATGCTTCGGCATGGGATGCTTTTGGGGTGCCGAGAGGATGTTCTGGCAGCTCGACGGAGTCTGGGTTACGGCCGTGGGCTACGCCGGCGGAGCGTCGCCGGACCCCACCTACCGCGAGGTGTGCAGCGGCCGCACCGGACACGCCGAGGTGGTGCTGGTGGCGCATCGGCCTTCGGAGATTTCCTACGACCGCCTGCTGCAGGTGTTCTGGGAGGGCCACGACCCGACCCAGTTTAACCGCCAGGGCAACGACATCGGCACCCAGTACCGCTCGCTGATTCTGGCGTCCGGCGAGGAGCAGCGGGCCATGGCGGAGGCGTCGCGCGCCCTCTATGGCGAGCGTCTGGCGGCGTCGGGCTACGGTCCGGTCGCCACCGAGATCGCGTCCCTGGAGACGTTTCACTACGCCGAGGACTACCACCAGCAGTACCTGCACAAGAACCCCGGCGGCTACTGCGGACTGGGCGGCACCGGCGTCGCCTGCGCGCCGGCGGCCTAGATGGCCAGGCGGGTGCTGGGGCTGGACCCTGGACTTCTGTACACGGGATGGGGCGTGGTGGACGTCGACGGACCGCGCCTTCGCTACGTAGGCGCTGGCGAGTGCCCTTCCGGCGCCGGGTCGCTGCCGACTCGCCTCGCCGCCCTTGCGAGCCAGATCAAGGACGTAATTGACAGCCAGCGGCCCGACGAGGTGGCCGTCGAGGAGACCTTCGTCAACCGCAACCCCCGCACCACGTTGCTGCTGGGTCATGCCCGGGCGGTGTCGCTGCTGGTGCCGGGCCAGGCCGGGCTGCCGCTGGCCGAGTATGCGCCGGCCGAGGTCAAGAAAGCCATCGTCGGCAGCGGCCGCGCCGACAAGGTGCAGGTGGGTTACATGGTGCGGGCCCTGATGCCGGACTGCCCGAAGATGGGCGAGCACGCCATGGACGCTCTGGCGGTGGCGGTGTGCCATGCGGGCTACTCGCGGCCGGCCCTGGCGAAGCGCACCGGACGGGTGGCAAGGCGGGCGGTGCCTGGGATGGCGGCCGCGTGATCGGCCTGATCGCCGGCGTCGTGGAGCACGTGGCCGAGGACCATGTGGTGGTGGACGTAGGGGGCGTCGGCTACGAGGTGTACTGCCATGCCGCCGCGCTGGCCTCGCTGCCCGCCGCGGGAGGCGCCGTGAGGCTCTACACCGACCTCGAGGTGCGCCCCGAGTCGATGCGGCTGTACGGTTTCACGGACCCCCGCGAGCGGGCCTGGTTTCGCCTGCTCAAGACCGTGCCGGGCGTGGGCGCCAAGGGGGCGATGGCGGTGCTCGGCGCGACGGGAGCGGACGGCCTTGCCGACGCCATCGCCCTGGGCGACCCGCTTCCGCTGCGCCGCGCTCAGGGAATTGGCCCGCGCATCGCCACCCGCATGGTGCAGGAGCTCAAGGGCCGCGCGCCGGAGGGGACGATGATGGTGGCGGCGCCGGACCAGCCCGCCGGCGTCCGCCGCGAGGCCCTGTCGGCGCTGGTCAATCTGGGCTACGCGCCCGCCGAGGCGTCGCGGGCGGTGCAGGAGGCTGCCGAGGAGGCTGGCGACGACGTGGAGCGTGTGCTGCACCGGGCGCTGCAGAGGCTGGGCAGGGGCCATGGCTGAGCGGGTGGCGTCCGCCGAGCCGCGGCTGGAGGATCTGGAACTGGGCGCGGCGCTGCGCCCCAGGGACCTGGACTCGTTTGTCGGCCACGACCAGCTGCGCGGCAACCTGCGCGTCTACACCAAGGCCGCCAGCCGCCGCGGCGAGCCGCTCGACCATGCGCTGTTCTACGGGCCGCCGGGGCTGGGCAAGACGACGCTGGCCCATATCGTCGCCAACGAGATGGGCGTCAGCCTGCGCGCCACCTCGGGACCAGTGATCGCCCGGGCTGGCGACCTCGCCGCGCTGCTTACCAACCTCGAGGCGCGCGACGTGCTGTTTATCGACGAGATCCACCGCCTTAACCCGGCCGTGGAGGAGACGCTGTATCCCGCCCTCGAGGATTTCGAGCTGGACCTTGTCATTGGCGAAGGACCCTCGGCCCGCGCCGTGCGCATTCCACTCCAGCCCTTTACGCTGGTCGGCGCCACCACCCGCCTGGGCCTGCTGTCCAATCCGCTGCGCGACCGGTTCGGCATTCCGATGCGGCTGAGCTTCTACGGGGAGGACGATCTGGCGGCGATACTGCGCCGCGCCAGCGCCCGACTGGACTGCCCCATCGACGAGGAGGGCACGCGCCAGATCGCCCGCCGCTCGCGGGGGGTGCCGAGGGTGGCGCTGCGGCTGCTGCGCAGGGTGGCGGACTTCGCCCAGGTCGAGGGCGAGGGAGAGATCACCGAGAAGGTGGCGGACCGGGCGCTGTGGCGGATGGAGGTGGACCATCTGGGACTGGACTCGGCGGACCGGCGCTATCTTCGCCATCTGGCGGAGAGCCTGGACGGCGGGCCGGCGGGCATCGAGACCATCTGCGCGGCGCTGTCGGAAACCCGCGACGCGCTGGAGGACGTGGTGGAGCCGTTTCTGCTCCAGCAGGGGCTGATTCAGCGCACGCCGCGCGGCAGGGTCCTCACCAGGCAGGCATGGCGGCATCTGCGCGCCGAGCCGCCGAAGGAGGGGTAGGCGGGGCGAGTCCCCAATTTCGCCAGATTCTGGCATTAGCAGGGAACCGCACGGGCAAAGATCCGGCTGCGGAAATCGAGCATGGAACAACTGACGGCAATCCTCGCCCAGGGCGAGTTTTCCTTTGCGACGCTTTTCTGGCGGGCGCATCCATTCGTCCAGGGCACGATCATTGTGCTGATCGTGGCTTCGGTGTGGTCTTGGGGGCTGATTTTCTCGCGGTGGCGCACGCTGTCGCGCTGCCGCAAGACGGCAGGCGAGTTCGAGATGGCGTTCTGGTCTGGGTCGCCGCTGGAGGAGCTGTTCGCCCGGGTGCGCGACGAGCCGACGTCGCCGCTGGAGCGTGTGTTCACGGCCGGCATGCAGGAGTGGAACCGCTCTTTCGACAGTTCCGGCAGCGTGCTCGCCGGCGCTCGGATGCGCATCCAGCGGGTGATGTCGGTGGCGGTGGCGCGGGAAGTCGACCGGCTGCAGGGAGGGCTGGGGATACTGGCCACCGTCGGCTCGGTGTCGCCCTTCATCGGGTTGTTCGGCACGGTCTGGGGCATCAAAAACAGCTTCGAGTCGATTGCCCTGAGCCAGAACACCAATCTCGCGGTGGTCGCACCGGGCATCGCCGAGGCGCTGTTTGCCACGGCCCTGGGCCTGCTGGCGGCCATTCCGGCGGTGATCGCCTACAACCGCTACGCCAGCGAGGTCACCCGAATCGGCGCCCGCATGGAGAACTTCGCCGAGGAGTTTCTCGTCGTCGTGTCCCGCCAGCTTGACTCCCTCTAGAGCCATGGATGAAACGGGTTACAGCCGCCGGTACTCGCGGCATGCCGCGCATATGTCGGAGATCAACGTCACGCCGTTTGTCGACGTGATGCTGGTGCTCCTGATCGTCTTCATGATCGCCGCGCCCCTGCTGACCGTGGGGGTGCCGCTCGAGCTTCCCAGAGGGGAGGCGCAGCCTCTGCCGGCGGATGTCCAGGAGCCCCTGAGCGTCCACATCGACAGCGACGGCCAGGTCTATGTAGAGACCCTGCCCATTGAGGACGGCGAGCTTGTGCCAAGGCTGCGGGCGATCGTGCGCGAGACGGGCGAGCGTCGGGTCTACCTGCGGGCGGACCAGTCGGTCAGCTACGGGCGGGCGATGATGGTGCTTGGCGCGCTCAACATCAGCGGCCTGCGGGACTACGGCCTGGTGATGGACGGCTCGTCGCCGCCGGCCGAGGAGGATTCCGGGAATGCGGAAGCGGACAGCCCGTGACCGGCGCCGGATCCGGTGCGCTGGCGCGATGGACGGCCCTGCGGCTAGGAGCGGGAAGCGATGAGCAGAGCGCCCGCCATCGCGCCGCCGCAGTGCCCGTCGGCCGTCGAGCGGCGGAGCGGGCCCATCGGATTCGCGTCCTCGCTGCTGGCGCACCTGCTTCTGGTGGGGCTGCTGATCACGGGCGGCGAGCTGTTCCGCGGCGAGGATCTGGGGGCGATCGCGGTGGCCGAGGTGACGCTGATCTCGGTGTCCCAGTTCGGCGCCCTGGATCCGCAGAGCCCCGATCTGCCGGTCGATGCCCCGCCGACGCCGCCGCAGCAGGTGCGGGCCGACTCACCACCCGAGGCACCTCAGACGTCGCTGCCGCGGCCTCCTCCCGCGCCCGCCCCTGCCGTGCTGCCGCCGCAGCCTCCGGACAGGCCCGCCGAAAGCCGCCCGCTGCTCGCGCCGGCGGAACCTGCGCCCGCCCAGGTGGCCTTTGCGGTACCCGAGCCGACTCCGTCGCCCGATTCGCCGCCGCCTCCGCCGTCGGCGCCGCCGGAGCCCACGCCTCCTCCTCCGCCGGTGCCGGTTTCGAGGCCGGCGCCGCAGGACACCTCCGAGGACACGATCGCCGCGCTGGAGTCGCTGCTAGAGCAGGACCTTGGCGCCCCGCAGCCGCCACCTTCCGAGCAGCCGGACCAGGAAACCGCGTCGACGCCGCGCCAGTTGAGCGGGCAACGCGGGGCACTGTCGGACCGCGAGTATGCTTACTTGCGCAGTACGCTGAAGGGGTGCTGGAGGGTCAATACCCTGCTTGGCGCGCGCAACGCCGCTCAGCTGCAGGTAACCGTGCTGGTGGAGCTGTCGAAGGACGGTTCGCTGGTCAGCTCGCCAGAGCTGGTCAGCCCGAATCCGCCACCAACGGTGGAACACGCGCTGGCATACGCCGAAGCGCGCCGAGCAGTGCGGTGCAGTGCGCCGTACACGGGCCTTGACCCGGCCAACTACAGCAACTGGAGACGGATCGAGCTGACGTTCGATCCAAGAGGGATGATGGGACAATGAAACACAAACACACAGTACGCTTGGCTGGCGCGCGCCGCGCCGGGCTTGCACTGGCGGCGGCCTTTGCGCTGGCAGGGACGGAACCTGCCGTGGCGCAGGGCGAACGGGCCCCGGCACGGGTGCTGATCGAGCAGGGGACGTTTCGCCCCTACCGAATCGCCATACAGGAGTTCCGCAGCACGGCGCCTGCTGGCGACACCCGGTTCGCCCGTGAGGTCGAGACGCTGGTGCAGGTGGTCGGGGCTGACCTGCGGAGCTCCCTGCTGTTCGTCGAGATCGACAGGGCAGCCTTTCCCTCGGCTGCGACGGTGGACTTCGACGCCCGCCCCGATTTCGGGCTTTGGCGCAGTTTCGTCGGCGACGGCTGGCTGCTCAGCGGCGAGGCGGAGTTGCTGGAGTCGGACCGCGTGAAGGTACGGTTCCGGCTGTGGGACCTGGTCTCCGGCCGCCAGGAGACGGGCCTGCAGTTGGAGGCGCCTCGCCGCTCCATTCGTCGGCTGGGGCATCGGGTCGCCGATTCGGTCTACAGCGAGATCACCCGCGAGCAGCCGTACTTCGATTCGCGAATCGCGTTCACCGAGGAATCGGGCCCCAAGAGCGCGCGCCAGCGGCGCCTTGCGGTGATGGACTACGACGGCGCCAACGTCCGTTACCTGACGCGGTCCGGCACGCAGACCTTCACGCCGCGCTTCTCGCCCTCGCGCCAGCAGCTGGCCTACGTCTCATTCGACGAGAACAGCCGGGCGCAGGTGTATCTCGCCGATCTGGAGACCGGGCGCTACGAGTTTCTCGGCCAGTTCGATGGCCTGTCCTTTTCGCCACGCTTCTCGCCGGACGGGCGCAAGCTGGCAATCAGCATCGCCATCGAGGGCAACACCGACATCTACGAGATCGATCTGGGTACGCGGGTACGTCGGCGGCTGACCACCAGCGTCGCCATTGACACCGCGCCCAGCTATTCGCCCGACGGCGAGTGGATCGTCTTCGAGTCGGACCGCGGCGCCGGCAAGCAGATCTACAAGATGCCCGTCACCGGCGAACGGCCCGGCCGCCCGGCTACGCCGGTCACCACGGGAGGGGCCGACCGGCGGGCTATCTACGGCACACCTGTCTGGTCGCCCCGCGGCGACCTGATTGCCTTTACCAAGCAGCACAAGAGACAGTTTCACATTGGCGTGATGGATCCCGACGGGCGCAACGAGCGGGTGCTCCACTCGGACTTCCATGCCGAGGGGCCGACCTGGTCGCCCAACGGCCGCGTGCTCATGTACTACGGCGAGTACCGCAACAGCGACCAGCTGCCCAGCCTGTACTCCGTAGACGTCTCGCTGCGCATACCGCCCCAGGTGATTCGGCATGACGCGTCCGACCCGACGTGGTCGTCGCTGGTGCAGTAGGCGAGGGTGGGGGACTTGCCGAATGCAATTTGTATGCTATACATGGCGGCGAGTACCGAGAGGCGCGCCGACCGCGCGTCATCGACAGGTCGGCGCGCCTAGCGGCGTGCCTGCAGAGGCAGGTAAAATAGGAGTTACGAACATGCTTCGACTTGCACGATTTTCCTCAGTGCTGGCGGTTGCGCTGGCGCTGGGAATCGCGGGGTGTGCCCCCGAAAAACTTACCCGCGGCTACGACGGTAGCGGCGGCAGCAGCACCGCCAGCGGCAGCAGCGGCAGCAGTGAGTCGCTGACGACCGCGGATGTCGCGCAGATCACCGAGGAGCTTGAGCAGCTGACCGGCACGGCGCCGGAAAGCACCGCCAAGTACTTCATGGAGACTGTCGGCGACCGGGTGCACTTCGCGTACGACCGTCATGACCTGACGGACGAGGCGCGTCGGGTGCTCAAGCGCCAGGCGCTCTGGCTGAGCATCAACCCGTCCGCCACCATCACGGTCGAGGGACACTGCGACGAGCGCGGGACGCGGTCGTACAACCTTGCGCTGGGCGCTCGCCGGGCGCAGTCGGTGAAGCAGTACCTGACGTCAGCCGGCATCCTGTCGAACCGCATCACCACCGTCAGCTATGGCAAGGAACGGCCGGTGTCGCTGTGCTCCAACGAAAGCTGCTGGTCGACCAACCGGCGCGGCGTGTCCGTGGTGCGGGGCGTTCCCGAAAGCTGATTTTCGGGCGCCTCCCCGGCGCTTTGCATTGGAGTAGCGCGCGATGGCAGGAATCGCCGCGGGTCTGCGTTTTGTCGCGGCCGCTGTGCTGACAGCGGGTGTGCTGGCGGCAGCGCCGGCGAAGGCTCAGGAGAGCACGGTTGCCTTGGAGCGCCGCTTGCAAGGCATGCTTGATTCATTCGAGCGTCGCTTTTCGGCGGTCGACGAGCAGCTGCGCCTCCTGACATCGCTGGTGGAACGGCTCGAAAGGAACCAGGCTGAGTACTCCCGGGAGACGCTGGGGCTGATCGACGAGATCAGCCTGCGACTTTCCGAGCTCGCTGTTGCGAGGCCGGTCATAGCGTCGCCTCCTTTGCCCGGGCAGTCCGACGGAACCTTGGGGATCCTCCAGATTCCCGGCGGGGAAGGAGGAGCCGTTGCCGGCGCCGGCGCGGCGCTGACGGAGGTGGATCCCAACGACCTGTTGATCGACGACCTGCTCGACGCCGTTGGCGGCAGCGCGGCGGACGAGGCTTCGCTGCAGGGACCGAACGAGCTGTATGCCGCCGCTCAGGGTCTTCTCACTGAGAATCGGTGGACCGAGGCCATTGAAGCCTTCAATGAGTTTCTCGAGTTCAACCCGGACCACGAGCTGGCCAGCGAGGCGAAGTACTGGCTGGGCGAGGCCTACTACGGAACCGAGAACTACAATCAGGCAGCGGCCATGTTTCTGCAGCTAGTGCGGGAGCACCGGCAAAGCGACAGGGTGCCCAGCAGCTGGCTGCGGATTGGCATGAGTCTCTACAATGGCGGCAGGCCTGACGCTGCCTGCCAGGCCTACACGGAGGCGGCGAAGTTCGTCGATGCCGATCGGAGAGATCGGGAACGGCTGCAGAGAGAACAGGCCAGGGCCGGGTGCGTCTAGGCGTCGGCGGACCGGTAGCAGAAGGGGAATTCGCGCGCCTCATTGCGCCATACTGCCTGACGGGAGATTTGGCGGTCGCCGTGTCCGGCGGCGGCGACTCCATGGCGCTTCTAGCGCTTCTGGTCCGATGGGCAGGCAGGCAGGATGCCGGCTGCCGAATCACCGCCCTTACCGTGGACCATGGACTGCGGCCAGAATCTGCAGATGAGGCGCGGCAGGTGGCCGCATGGTGCCGGAGCCTGCGGGTAGCCCACAAGACACTCAAGGTGACCGATTCGCCGCCGGCCAGCGGACTGCAGGAGTGGGCGCGCGACCGGCGCTACGAGCTGATGTGCCAGTGGGCACGGGAAGCGGGCGGGGCATCTCTGCTGCTTGCCCACACTCTCGACGACCAGGCGGAGACCGTGCTGATGCGCCTGGCCCGCGGCTCCGGCGTGGACGGACTGGCGGCCATGGCGCCCGAGACAAGCCGGTATGGCATGCGCCTGCTGCGGCCGCTGCTGGACATGCCGCGGGAACGTCTGCGGCAGACGCTTGCGGAACTTGGACAGGACTGGATGGAGGACCCTTCCAACGAGGATGGCCGCTTCGAGCGCGTGCGCGTCCGTCGGGCGCTGGAGACGCTAGAGCCTCTGGGTGTCGATACCCGGCGGCTGGCGGATACGGCGGCCGCAATGAGGCGCGCTAAACGGGTGCTGGAGCGGCAGACGAGTCAGTGCCTGCAGAAGGTCCATTGGGGCGCACTGGGCGAGGTGGAGTTTGACCCTGCCTGTCTCGCCCGCGAGGAGCGGGAAATCGGACTGCGGGCGCTGCGGCGGATATTGGGAGCGGTGTCAGGGGATGCGGTGCCGCCGCGGCTGGACAGTCTCGAATCGCTGCTCGATTGGACGGTAGGGGAAGCGGGCGTCGCCCGTACGCTGCATGGATGCGTGCTGCGGCGCGTGTCGGGCGGCAGGATCGTGGCCGCCCGCGAGCTGGCGCGATGCGCGCCTCCCGTGAAGGTGGAGGCTGGCCAGGAGATGGTCTGGGACGGGCGATGGCGGGTGTCGCTGATGCGCGGCGAACCATGCACTGTAGGTGCGCTTGGCACGGAATGGAGGATGGAAAGACCGATTCCGCGGAAGGTGGTGCGCCAGGCACTGCCAGCGTTTCGGCGGAAAGGTCGGGTGGTAGCGGTGCCGCCGCTGGGCGTATATGAGGGTATTCGGCAAGACAGCGCCGACGCGCAGCTGCTTGAGTGGAGAGAGGGAACAGGGGATGCCGTCCGGCACCGTGTGACAGACAAAGGGCAGCGGCAGTAGGTACTTGTTGGGTTTCCCTCGGCGGAAGGCCGTTACGGACCTTCTGGAAGCAGGCAGGTCGTG
This sequence comes from uncultured Rhodobacterales bacterium, assembly GCA_964586735.1. Classification (GTDB taxonomy): domain Bacteria; phylum Pseudomonadota; class Alphaproteobacteria; order Rhodobacterales; family CAZPXZ01; genus CAZPXZ01. The sequence goes on from CAZPIN010000030.1 coordinate 11,095, forward strand.
CTTGCGGGTTGAGGTAGATCTTCCGTGCGGGGTGGAGATGGTACATGGGGCGGCTGCCAGGTCACCGAGCTTAGCAGGCGTCCAACGCTGGCATGACACGACTTGACACCCGAAGAGCAACCTGCTACTGTTTTGATCGACGCGCGATCAGAGCCGAGTACCCTCCTTGGAGGTTGCCATGGATGAGAATCTGCTTCCGACTGGAATCCAAGAGTTCCGCTATGTGCGGGACGAGGGAATGTACTATGTGGATAAGACAGCCTACATTGACAGGCTGTTGCGGGACAAGCGCAAGCACTTCTTCTTGTCCAGGCCACGCAGGTTCGGCAAGAGTATGTTCGTCGACACGCTGAAGGAAGTACTCGAGGGAAACGAAGAACTGTTCCATGGACTTGCCATTCATGATAAACGGGACTGGTCTGTCCAGCATCCTGTGATTCGCCTAGACTACAGTGGCGGCCTGTTTCTCCAGCAAAATGCGGTTTCACGGATAACAAATGACATACTGGCGGAAACGGAAACGCTTGCTGGGCTGAAGTTCGATGAAGCAGACCCCGTAATTCGGCTGCGCAAGCTTATTCGCACACTATATGCACAAAGCAGGCAAAGGGTAGCGTTGCTTGTGGATGAATATGATAAACCGATTCTGGATGCAATAGAGCATCCAGAAACTGCCAATGCAAATCGCGAACAGCTTCGTGGAATTTTCGGAGTGCTGAAGCAAATGGAGTCGTATGTCAGGCTTAGTTTTTTCACTGGAGTTACAAGGTTCTCAAAAACAAGTTTGTTCTCTGGAGTCAACAACCTGAATGACATTACGCTCAGTCCAGAGTACTCTGCCATTTGCGGATACTCGGAAACTGACCTGGATAACGTTTTCGGAGTCGAGCTTGGAGAATTGGACCGTGACAAAATACGCCTTTGGTATAATGGATACAACTGGCTGGGCGAAGAAAGGGTATACAATCCTCACGATATCCTGATGCTTCTGGAGAAGCGAAGATTTGACGTATGGTGGTACGACACAGGGGCGCCAAAGTTTCTGGTTGACGTGCTGAAAGAACAGCGGGTATATTCCGTCGAAATCGGGCAAGATACCGTCAGTGAAAAGCTTCTTTCAAATTTCGATGTAGGCAGCGTAGATCCGCTGGCGCTGCTTTTTCAAGCGGGCTACCTTACTATCGTGGAAACAACGGTCGAAGGAGACGAGATTCAACACAAGCTGGACTATCCAAATTTGGGGGTTCGACGAAGTTTACACAGGTTGCTAGAGTGCGCTTTTCTGCCCGGTTTGGATGAAAAGCGCCAGAACACACAATTGCAAGCGCTTCGACGTCTGCTTGAAAAGCGCGATGAAAATGGACTTGAAGACCACTTTCGATCCTTGTTTGCTGGTATACCACATCAATGGTATGACAATAGCCCGATATCGGGCTACGAAGCGCATTGCGCGAGCGTGTTTTACTCGCACATTGTGGGGGCTCAACTGAGCATTGTCGCTGAAGATCCAAGCAATAAGGGAAGGGTAGACCTTGTCGTGAAGTTGGAGAATCGCGTGTACGTTATTGAATTTAAGGTATCTGAGCGAGCGGATGCGGAGGAGGCAATGGAACAGATGCGCGCCAAAAACTATGCCGAGAAGTACCGGATTCAAGGGGTTCCAATACATCTGGTTGCAGTGGAGTATAGCAGCGAGAAGCGCAATATTGCTGTCTTTCGGGTGGAGGACGTCTAAGCCGCTTATCACTTCACCGTGTCATCATGGATCGTGCTATCTTGGAGAGGCAGTCAGGTAATCGACCGCCGGACAGGAGCACAGAATGGCTGGCGCAGAGAGTACGATGCGGCAGGGGCTTACCTACACACTCTGCGCAGAACTAGCACTGTGAGGTGAGTAGGAGTGCCAGCAGGCTTTCCAGCGGGGCGAATCTCGGCCATGTGTCGCAAGTAGTCTCGGGCGGGCCGCAGGAGACAGCGCATGTTGACAAGGGGCTAGTAGAGGCTTACATGTACCTGGCGCAGGACTGGCCTGATGACGGGTCTGCAAGTATGGCCTGCATCTGCAAGAATCCAAGTGCATACAGCTAGGAGAGACTGTCTTGAAGAACTACCGCAACCTCGTCCTGTGGGTCATCATCATTGGCCTGCTGGTGGGCCTGTTCAACGTCTTCCGCGACGCCCCGGCCACCACCTCCGTGCTGCGCATGCCGTACTCCGCCTTCATCACCGCGGTCGAGGAGGGCTCGGTGCGCGACGCTTCCGTCTCCGGTGAGCGCATTCGCGGCCACCTCAAGGACGGCCAAGCCTACGTTACCTACCAGCCTCCGGGCGGCGACGCCGTCACCAGGCTGATCGATGGCGGCGCTCTGGTCGACGTCGAGCCGCAGGATGCAGGAGGGCTGTTCTCGTCGCTGAGCTTCTGGCTGCCGATTCTGGTGCTTGTGGGCATCTGGATCTTCTTCCTCTCGCGCATGCAGATGGGCGGACGCAACCCCCTGACCTTTGGCCGCTCGCGGGCCCGGCTGCTGACCCAGAACAACACCCTCGTCACCTTCGAGGACGTGGCCGGCATTGACGAGGCCAAGGACGAGCTGCAGGAAATCGTCGAGTTTCTGCGCGACCCGAACCGCTACTCCCGGCTGGGAGGCAAGATTCCCAAGGGCGCGCTGCTGGTGGGGCCGCCTGGCACCGGCAAGACCCTGCTGGCCCGCGCCATCGCCGGCGAGGCGGGGGTTCCGTTCTTCAGCATATCGGGCTCCGACTTCGTGGAGATGTTCGTCGGCGTCGGCGCCAGCCGCGTGCGCGACATGTTCGAGCAGGCCAAGAAGAGCGCGCCCTGCATCGTCTTCGTCGACGAGATCGACGCCGTGGGGCGTTCTCGCGGAATCGGCTATGGCGGCGGTAACGACGAGCGCGAGCAAACCCTCAACCAGCTGCTGGTGGAGATGGACGGCTTCGAGGCCAACGAGAGCGTGATTCTGATCGCCGCCACCAACCGCCCCGACGTGCTGGATCCCGCTCTGCAGCGCCCCGGCCGGTTCGACCGGCAGGTGACGGTGCCCAATCCAGACGTCGGCGGGCGCGAGAAAATCCTCCAGGTCCACGCCAAGAAGGTGCCGCTGGCGCCGGACGTGACCATGCGCACCATCGCCCGCGGTACGCCGGGCTTTTCGGGCGCCGACCTTGCCAATCTCGTCAACGAGGCGGCGCTGCTAGCCGCCCGGCTGGGCAAGAAGCTGGTCACCATGGACGACTTCGAAAAGGCCAAGGACCGGGTGATGATGGGCACCGAGCGCCGCTCCCTGGTGATGAGCGACGAGGAGAAGAAGCTGACCGCCTACCATGAAGCGGGCCATGCCATCGTCGGCCTCAACGTCCCCGCCCACGACCCGATCCACAAGGCGACCATCATTCCCCGCGGGCGGGCACTGGGACTGGTGCTGTCCCTGCCGGAGCGCGACCACCTGTCGATGACCAAGCAGCAGCTGGAGTCGAAGGTGGCGATGGCGATGGGCGGACGGGTGGCCGAGGAGCTGGTGTTCGATCCCGAGCACGTGACCAGCGGCGCCGCGTCGGACATCCAGCAGGTGACCCAGATCGCCCGGGCCATGGTCACGCAGTACGGCATGTCCGTGGAGCTGGGCACCATCGACTACTCCGAGAACCGCGACACCTTCCTTGGCCTCCAGCGCGGCATACCGCCCATCTCGCCCGAGACCCAGCACAAGATCGACGACGAGGTGCGCAGGATCGTCGAGCAGGGACGCGAGACCGCCCACAGGGTGCTGACCGAGAAGCGCCAGGACCTTGATCGGCTGGCTGAGGGGCTGCTGGAGTACGAGACTCTGACCGGCGAGGAGATCCAGAAGGTGATCGCCGGCGAGAAGCTGGAGCGCGATGTCGAGCCCGTCGACGTCAAGGCCGGCGCCACCTCCATGCCGAAGAGCCGGCGGCGGCGGTCTCCAGGCATGAAACCCCAGGAGGCTTGAGTCGGGCGGTGGTTTCGGTGCCCGGCGGGGAGTCCATCCGGCACTATCTGCGGCCCGTCTTTGGAGAGGGGCCAGAGTCCGTGGGCGGCGCGGGCGCGGCGGCGTTCGCTGCGGTCGAGCGCATCCGCTGGCGGCCCGGCGAGCCGGTCCAGCGCGAAACCGTCTCCCCGGACCAGTGCCGCGAAACCCCCGTACTCGCCGGCCTGTACCAGCGCATCGTTCAGCCCCGCAGTCCCTTTGCCGGCGTTTCTCTCGACGGGCCAACTCCCGCGCTGATGGGCATCGTCAATGCCACCCCCGACAGTTTCTCCGACGGCGGGCGGGACGCTAGGGCTTCCCTTGTCCACGCCCGCAGTCTGGATGGCGAGGGGGCGGCCATTCTCGATGTCGGCGGCGAGTCCACCCGTCCAGGCTCAAAGCCCGTGGCGGCAGACGAGGAGATGGGGCGGGTCATGCCGGTAATCGAGGGGCTGAAGGAGGCGGGCGTGTCGGCGGTCCTGTCGGTGGATACCCGCAAGGCAACGGTGGCAAAGGCGGCCCTGGAGGCGGGCGCCGGCATCGTCAACGACGTATCGGCGATGGCCCACGACGCGGGCATGGCCAAAGAAATCGAGCGTTCCGGCGCGGCGGTGTGCCTGATGCATGCCCAGGGCGATCCCGAGACCATGCAGGACAACCCGACCTACGAGCAGGTATCGCTGGAGGTGTACGACTGGCTGGAGGCGCGGGTAGAGGCGGCGGAGGCGGCTGGAATCTCCCGTGACCGCATCGCCGTCGACCCCGGAATCGGCTTTGGCAAGACCGTCGAGCACAACCTCGCTATCATCCGCGACATCGGGATATTCCATGCGCTGGGCTGCGCCGTCGTGCTAGGCGCCTCGCGCAAGGGCTTTATCGGCCGCATCGTCTCCGAACCTGAGCCCCGCAGGCGGGTAGCGGGGTCGCTGATGGTGGCGGCGCGCGCGGCGGAGGCGGGAGTGCAGATTCTGAGAGTGCATGACGTGGCCGAGACGGCGCAGGCGCTGGCCATGCGGACCGTGCTGCGCGGCGGGGGCGCGTGATGGGCAGTTTGTTCGGCACGGACGGAGTCCGCGGGCGGGCCAACTGCCATCCCATGACGGCGGAGGTGGCCCTGCGGCTGGCCATGGCGGCCGGCCGCCATTTCCGCCGCGGCGACCACCGCCACCGGGTCATCGTCGGCAAGGACACCCGGCGCGCCAACTACATGCTGGAAACCGCGCTCACCTCCGGGCTGTCGTCGATGGGCATGGACGTCTTCCAGCTGGGGCCGATGCCGACGGCGGGGGTGGCGACGTTTACCCGCAGCCTGCGGGCCGACTTCGGCATCATGATCACCGCCTCCCACAACCCCCACCACGACAGCGGCATCAAGCTCATCGACGCCGACGGCTACAAGCTGTCCGACGAGGTGCAGGGGAAGCTGGCGCAGCTGATGGAAGAGGACCCCGGCCCCCATCTCTCCAAGCCCGAGGACATGGGCCATGTGCAGCGGCTGGAGGACGGGCGGGCGCGCTACGTCGAATTCGCCAAAGCCACGTTTCCCCGCAGGCTGCGCCTCGACGGCATGAAGATCGTGGTCGACTGCGCCAACGGCGCCGCCTACGACGTAGCGCCGAAGGTGTTCTGGGAGCTCGGCGCCGAGATGGTCGAACTGGGAGTCGATCCCAACGGCTTCAACATCAACGACAAGTGCGGCTCCACCGCTCCCGAGGCGGCGCGCGAGAAGGTTTTGGAGGAGGGCGCCGACATTGGCATCGCGCTCGACGGCGACGGCGACCGGCTGCTGCTGATCGACGAGAAGGGCGAAACCGCCGACGGCGACCAGATTCTCGCCGCGGTGGCGACGAGGCTGCACGCAAAGGGCGGCATCCGCGGCGGCAAGGTGATTGGCACGGTGATGTCCAATGCGGGCCTCAAGCGGCATCTGGAGTCGCTTGGCCTGGGCCTGGACCGTACCCGCGTCGGCGACCGCTACGTGGCAGAGCGCATGCGGGCCGAGGGATGCAACCTCGGCGGCGAGCCCTCGGGGCATGTGGTGCTCTCCGACTACGTAACCACCGGCGACGCGGTGGTGGCTGCCCTGCAGGTGCTGGCGGACATGGTCTCCAGCGGTCGGCCGGCGAGCGAGCTGTGCAGGCCGTTCCAGCCAGTTCCCCAAGTGATGCGCAGCGTACCCTCCGGCGTCCCCAGACTGCTGGACCGCCCCGGCGTACACAGCGCCATAGCCGACGCCGAACGGCGCCTGGGGCCAGACGGGCGCATCGTGGTGCGGCAGTCCGGCACCGAAGCCAACATCCGGGTGATGGCGGAGGGAGATGACGTCGACCTGCTCGACGAGGCGGTTGGCGGAGTCTGCGACGCGCTCTCCAAAGAAACCCCCTGAATTTCAGACTTGCAGCCAGAAAAGGACACCGCCATGAAGCCAACCGTACTGCCCAAGCGGCCGGAGTTTTCCTCCGGTCCCTGCGCCAAGCCGCCCGGCTGGAGCGCCGCGGCGCTGGAGAAGAAAGCCTGGCTGGGGCGCTCGCATCGCGCGCGCGGCCCCAAGGCGCAGATACAGGAGCTGCTGGCGCGGATGCGGAAGCTGCTGGAGCTGCCCGACGACTATCTGCTGGCCCTGACGCCGGGATCCGACACCGGCGCCTTCGAGATGGCGCTGTGGTCGCTGCTGGGACCGCGCCCCGTCGACGTCCTGGTCTGGGAAAACTTCGGCCAGCACTGGCTCGCCGACATCCGCGACCACATGGCCATTGACGACATGCGGCTGCTGGAGGCGGACTATGGCAGCCTGCCCAGCCTATTTAAGCCGAAGGGCAGCTTGGATCCGGTGGAGCCGCGGCACCACGCCGACGTGGTGTTTGTCTGGAACGGCACCACCTCCGGCGTGCGCCTGCCCGATGCCGGATGGATTTGGGAGGACCGCACTGGCCTCACGATCTGCGACGCCACCTCGGCGGTGTTCGCCCAGAATATCGAGTGGCATCTGATCGACGTGGCCACCTTCTCCTGGCAGAAGGTGCTTGGCGGCGAGGCCGCCCACGGCATGCTGGTACTCTCGCCGAGAGCCGTCGAGCGGCTGGAGAAGGAGCCGCCGCCGCGCCCGCTGCCCAAGGTGTTTCGCCTGACCAAAAACGGGAAGCTGGACCGCAAGCTGTTCGAGGGCGACACCATCAACACCGTCTCCATGCTGTGCATCGCCGACTGCCTGCTGGCGCTGGACTGGGCGGAGAAGCAGGGCGGCGCGCCGGCGCTGCGGCGAAGAGCCGACGGCAATTTCCAGATCGTGCAGGACTGGATCGACGGCATCGACTGGGGCGTCAACATGGCCGTCGACCCCGCCACCCGCTCCAACACCAGCGTCTGCATACGGCTGACCGAGGAGTGGTTCACCGCGCTTGAGGAGAATCGCCGCCGCGAGGTACTGGCGCGGATGGCGCGGCTGCTCGAGGACGAGGGCGCCGCCTACGACATCGTCAACCACCGCGCGGCGCCCGCCAGCCTGCGCATCTGGTGCGGGGCTACGGTGGAGGCCGACGACCTGAAGGCCCTCACGCCTTGGATCGACTGGGCCTACGGCAAGGTGCGGGAGGAGTGCGGACAGTGAGCAGTCCGAAGGTGCTGATCGCCGACTCGCTTCATGCGGCTGCGGAGGAGACGTTTCGCGCCCGCGGCCTGGATGCCCGTTTCGAGCCGGGGCTGGCCAAGGAGCCGGCGGCGCTGCGCGCCGCGGCGGTCGAGGTCGAGGGACTTGCCGTGCGCTCCGCCGCCAAGGTCGACGGGGAGCTGCTGGCCGCCGCTTCGGGTCTGAAGGTGGTGGGCAGGGCCGGCGTTGGCGTCGACAACATCGACGTAGCGGCCGCCACCGCCGCCGGCGTGGTGGTGATGAACGCGCCCTTTGCCAACTCCGTTACCACCGCCGAGCACGCCATCGCCATGCTGCTTGCCCTGGCGCGCCACATCCCCCAGGCCAACGCCTCCCTGCGCGACGGCAAATGGGAGCGCGGCAAGTACGTCGGCACCGAGGTGGCGGGCAAGACGCTGGGAGTCGTCGGCTGCGGCAACGTCGGCGCCGAGGTCGCCCGCAGGGCGGTGGGACTCGACATGCGGGTGCTGGTGCACGATCCCCATCTGCCCGCCGAACGGGCCGAGGCGCTGGGCGCCGCCAGCATGGAGTCGCTTGACGACCTGCTCGAGCGGGCCGATTTCGTCACCCTCCACCTGCCGGTAACCGATGAGACGCGGGGGCTGATCAACGCCGAGCGCATAGCCCGGATGCGTCCGGGCGCCCGCCTGGTCAACTGCGCCCGCGGCGCGCTGGTCGACGAGCCCGCTCTGGCCGAGGCCCTTAAGGAGGGGCGGCTGGGGGGCGCCGCCCTCGACGTGTTTTCCAAAGAGCCGCCGGAGGACGGCATTCTCACCGCACTGCCGTCGGTGGTCAGCACGCCGCATCTTGGAGCATCCACGGCCGAGGCGCAGGCGCTGGTGGCCCGCCAGATCGCCGACCAGATGAGCGACTTTCTGCTTGACGGCGCAGTCGCCAACTCCGTCAACACCCCCTCTCTCAGCGCAGCCGAGGCGCCGCTGCTGCGACCGTGGATCGCGGTCGCCGAAATGCTGGGGGCCTTCGCCGGCCAGGTCACCGAGTCGCCGGTGCGCGAAATTGGCATCACCTGCGCCGGCGATGCGGGCGCGTGCGGTACCAAGGCACTGTCGGCGGCCCTGATCGCCGCCCTGCTGCGGCCCAAGCTGGGCGGCGACGTCAACATGGTGTCGGCGCCGATGCAGGCGCGGCGCCGCGGCATCGAGATCACCGAAAGCGTATCCGACGCCCGCGGCGCGTTTGGCTCCTACATCCGCCTGACCGTCGGCACCGAGCGCCAGACCCGCTCGGTGGCGGGCACGGTGTTTTCCGACGGCGAGCCCCGCATCATCCAGATCAAGGGCGTTGGCCTGGAGGCCCGTCCCCAGCGGCACATGCTGTACGCCACCAACGTCGACCAGCCGGGCTTTATCGGCGCGGTGGGATCGGTGCTGGGCGAAGCCGGCCTCAACATCGCCACCTTCGCTTTGGGACGCGACAGCCAGGGGGGCGAGGCCATCACGCTCATCGGTCTCGACGAGCCGGCCGGCGAAGATGTCCTGGAGCGGATCCGCGGCCTGAAGCAGGTAAAGCAGGTCAAGGCGGTGCAGTTTCCGTGAGCGGGCTGGTCGTAGTAGGCGCCCAGTGGGGCGACGAGGGCAAGGGCAAGTTTGTCGACTGGCTCAGCGCCCGGGCTGAAGTCGTGGTGCGCTTTCAGGGCGGCCACAACGCCGGCCATACCCTGGTGATTGACGGCGAGGAGTACCGCCTGTCGATGCTGCCATCGGGCGTGCTGCGGCCGGGCGTCGTCTCTGCCATTGGCAGTGGCGCGGTGATCGACCCCTGGGCACTGGCCGGCGAAATCGACCGGCTACGGGAGCGCGGCGTTGAGGTCGGCCCCGACCGGCTACGAATCGCCGAAACGGCCGCACTGATTCTGCCAATGCACCGCGACCTCGACGAGCTGCGCGAAGTGCTAGCCGGGTCAGGGCGAATCGGCACCACGGGCCGCGGCATAGGCCCCGCCTACGAGGACCGGGTCGGGCGGCGCGCTCTGCGTATGCTGGATTTGATCGATGACCACAGCATCGACGAGGGGATTGACCGGCTGCTGGCGCACCACCAGCCGCTGCGGGCGGGATTGGGAGCTGACCCCGTCGACGTAGGCGACCTGCGGCGCGCCCTGCGCGAGGTAGGTGACTTGCTTGCCCCTTACGTCGCGCCGGTATGGCGGGAGGCGGCGGGATGGATCGCTGAGGGCCGCCGGATACTTTACGAGGGCGCGCAGGGAGCAATGCTGGACATCGACTTTGGCACGTATCCCTTCGTGACATCGTCCAGTACCCTGGCGGGACAGGCGGCTACCGGTACCGGAGTAGGCCCCTCGTCCATCGACGGGGCGCTCGGCATCGCCAAGGCATACGCCACGAGGGTAGGGGCGGGGCCGTTTCCCACCGAGCTCGACGACGAGACGGGCGAACGACTGGGGAAACGCGGCGCGGAATTCGGGACGGTGACTGGCCGCCGCCGCCGGTGCGGCTGGCTTGATCTTGTGCTGCTGCGCCAAGCGGCGCAGATTTCCTCCCTTAGCGGCCTGGCGCTGAGCAAGATCGACGTGCTGGACGGTTTCGAGCAGGTACGCCTGTGCGTGGGCTACCGCCTGGACGGCGTCGCGCTGGACCGCCTTCCCCCAAGCGTGCAGGCCCAGAGCCGGGTCGAGCCGGTCTACGAGACCTTCGACGGATGGGACTCGCCAACACGGGGCGTACGCCGCTGGGAAGACCTGCCGGAGGCGGCCCGTCGCTATGTCCAGCGCATCGAGGAGGCCATTGGATGCCCTGTGGCGTTGCTGTCGACATCGCCGGAGCGTGAAGACACCATCTTCCGCGCCGACCGGCTGCCCAAGGGGTTCCCGGAGGGCTTTCTGTAGCGTCGCTCACAACTGCTGTGCTTTCGCCTTTCGTGTGCGGGTGCCGGGGCGTCCGGTACTGGAACGGGCCCTTGCGGGATTGCCCGCCGAGGAGTAGGTAGTGCAAGCACGGATATGGCTCCGCCCGTAAGGAGTAAGCTGACCGTATGGTTTCCATCACTTGACAGCGTGGGCATTGTTGTTACTTTGTGAACAACTGGCGTGGGTACAGACGAGAGGAAGCGCACCAACATCCTAAGTGGTGGCAGCGAGTCCTATCTGTAGTACCTGCTCATTGAGTGCGCTTACAGTAGCGCAGGAGGGCCAAGAGTGGACCGTAAACTTGGACAGCTGACTGTCGAAGCACTTCGGCAAAGACTTCCAGCCTGCGGGTTGGAAGTACACCAGCAGTATGCTATCTAGGGAGGTGGAAGCAGTGCTGGCGGCTGTGATAGAAGCGCAGAGCAAAGTTCAGCGACGCAGGTCGCGCCTGCTGCTTCACTGGTGTGCAGGTCTGGTTGATCTCGCCAGCACTCATAGCACTGAATCTTTGGGAGAGAGAGTATGGGGCAGATAAGTCCTATGGGTATTGTCGATGACGTTCACAGAGGTCGGATGCTGACTCAGCAGCAGAAACCAAAGGTGAGCGTCGAGGTACGAGACTTTGGCCCAATCGCCAATGGTAAAGTGGATATTCGTCCGCTCACGGTTTTTGCTGGCCCTAGCAATACCGGAAAGTCTTGGCTAGCAATTCTAATATACGCAATGTGGAAGGCACTTCCACCTGGCGCATACAAGGACCAATGGTCTTCAATGAGGTATTTGCTGTCGCCAATTCCGTTGCGCGACAATTTGACCCGTGTGGGTATGCCATTTTTTCCAGAAAATTATGAATTATGGTCTGAGGCAATGGAAAAAAAGTTGGAGGTGGAGCTGTCCGAAAGAGAAAAGAATCTCTTGGGATTCGCTGCGCGTGATTTTGAATCAATACTGGATTATGAACTGTTACGTTGCTATGGCATGGCTGAACCAGAAGAGGCAATTCGGTGGAATGCGCTAAGCAAGGCAGAAATCAATCTGCGAGTTGGAGGGATGCACCATATTTTAAAAATTGAAAAAGAAGCCAGTAAAGCTTCCTTAACTGCTTGTGTTTCTCGGAATTCCACCGTGAACTTTTCCGCGGTAAAGGAAGGGCATTCTTTAGCGCTGATGCTACCATCTTCTTTTCTCGGACATGTAAATGTGGACAAACATGTCGCACGAATGGACGAGTTTGGGGCTTCGCATAATCTTGTATGGTGCATTGATCACTTGTACAGACAGGGACAAATTGGAAGGGTTCACTATCTTCCCGCAGATAGAGGTGGCATAATGCACGCTCACGTAGCGGTTGTAAGCGCTCTAGTTGAAAACGCATCGCATAAAAGGGGGCGCGATGATCGGCATTTTCCCGCACTGTCCGGTGTGCTTAGTGATTTTATGATGAGGCTTTTTGAGATGGCGGAGGCAAAGCATTCCGCAGGTAAACCAATCATCGGCCTTGACCAAGGGCTAACGGATAACGTGCTGTCGGGAACAATGGAGGTGGACCGCCAACCGACCGGCTATCCACGCTTTGTCTACTGTCCCAGGGGAAGAAACGAGCGTCTTCCTCTTGTCAAAGCATCTTCCATGGTTTCAGAGATTGGTCCTTTGGCGCTATTTCTCAAGCACATGGTGTCATCGGGCGACCTGCTTATATTGGAAGAGCCCGAGGCGCATCTGCATCCAGAACTGCAGAGGCTGCTGATGGTAGAAGTGGTGAAGTGGATAAAGCAGGGCGTGCGAGTACTGTTGACCACCCATAGTGATTGGATCATAAGCGAGCTGTCGAATCAGGTTGCCCGCGGTATTGGGCAAGATCCCGGGATGGTTGATCAGGAGGATAACACCCTCAACAAGGAAGATGTTGGGGTTTGGCGTTTTGAAAAGTCAAAAAAAGGCGGTGCGGATGATGGTTCCAGCATTATGGAGATAGAATGGGATCCTTACGGAGCCGGATACGAGACCGGCTTCTATGACGTATTTGTAAATCAAAATAACGAATGGGCAGACATTATGAATCGCTTCAAGTGGAAGGAGAATGAACAATGAGTATTTCAGAGAATGCGCAGAAGAAGTGCAAGGAAGAGTGGATCGAGCACGCTTGCGACGTCGGAAATGCCTGTACACGGCATATTGGCAGAGGGAGAGGCAAAAACCGAGTTAGTGTATCACTGGAAGGCGCTCCAGTCCCGCATGTCGTTGTGGATTTGGACAGTGTGGACAGTAAATGCATTGGCGACTCGGAGGTTGCGGACTATCTTCTATTTGTTGATCAAGCGGCAGATACTGGAGGATGGGTCGTTCCAATCGAAATATCGCATGGCAAGAACAAGGAAGTCAAGAAGATCAAGGGGCAGCTTGAATCGAGTGCGGCATTGGCGCAAGAAAACGTTGTCGGTGGGAAAGACGCAGTTTTGGTGCCGGTGTTCGTCGGATGCACCAGAAACGCGAGACGATTGCAAAAGACAAAAGTAGTAGCCTTAGGAAATGAATACTCTGTTCGCGTATTGAGGAGTAGGGAAAAAATCGCGCCCTACTTGATGTGAGCTCATCAGGCAGTTTGTTCAAGGGACTCTAGGAGGGCTTTCTGTAGTGCCGCTCACAGCTGTTGGGCCTGCGCCTTTCGTGTGCGGGTACCGGGGCGTCCGGCGCTGGATCGCCCCTTGGGCGTCCGCTTCTCCACCTCCTTGGCGATCTTCCAGGGGCGGGCGTCGGGGTTCTCGCGCACAGCAAGGTCAACCGCCTCGAGGCGCTGGATTTCGTCGCGATACCTAGTGGCCTCCTCAAATTCCAGATTGCTGGCCGCCTCAAGCATCTGCTCCCGCAGATGGGCGATATGGGCGGCGAGGTTGTCGCCGATGCGCTCAAGAGTCTGGCCGGTGACCTCGCCAAGGTCCACGCTTACGTGGTCGCGCTCGTAGACGCTCTCCAGTATGTCGCCAATCTGCTTGCGGACGCTTTCGGGAGTGATGCCCTCGCGCTCGTTGTAGGCCATCTGCTTGGCCCGCCGGCGCTCCGTTTCGGAAATCGCCCGCTCCATCGACCCCGTAACCTTGTCGGCGTACATCAGCACCCGTCCGTCGACATTGCGGGCGGCGCGGCCGATGGTCTGGATGAGCGAGGTCTCAGAACGCAGGAAGCCCTCCTTGTCAGCGTCGAGTATCGCCACCAGCGCGCATTCGGGTATGTCCAGGCCCTCGCGCAGCAGGTTGATGCCGACGAGGACGTCGAAGGCGCCGAGGCGCAGGTCGCGGAGGATCTCGATCCGCTCCAGCGTGTCGATGTCGGAGTGCATGTAACGGACGCGGATGCCCTGCTCGTGCAGGTGCTCGGTAAGGTCCTCCGCCATCCGCTTGGTCAGCACCGTGACCAGCGACCGGTGGCCCAGCGTGGCCATGGTGCGCAGCTCGCCAAGCAGGTCGTCCACCTGCAGCGTGGCGGGCCGCACGGTTACCGGCGGGTCCACCAGGCCCGTCGGGCGGATGACCTGCTCCACCACCACGCCCTCGGTGCGCTCCGTCTCCCAGTCGCCCGGCGTCGCCGAAACGAACACCGACTGCGGACGCATGGCGTCCCACTCCTCAAACTGCAGGGGGCGGTTGTCGGTGCACGAGGGCAGGCGAAAACCGTGCTCGGCGAGCACTTCCTTGCGGCGGCGGTCGCCGCGGTACATGCCGCGCAGCTGCGGCACCGTAACGTGGCTCTCGTCGACGAAGACCAGAGCGGTGTCGGGGAGGTACTCGAACAGCGTGGGCGGTGGCTCCCCGGCGCCGCGTCCGGTCAGGTAGCGCGAGTAGTTCTCGATGCCGGGGCAGACGCCAAGCGTCTCGAGCATCTCGATGTCCTGCAGCGTGCGGTCCTCAAGACGCTGCACTTCCAGCAGGCGGCCGGTACGCTGGAACTCGCGGAGGCGGACGTCGAGCTCCTCGCGGATACCGTCGATGGCCTGGAGAAGCGTCGGGCGGGGAGTCACGTAGTGCGAGTTGGCGTAGACCCGCACCTGCTCCAGCTGTCCCGACCGTTCGCCGGTAAGGGGGTCGAACTCGTTGATGGCCTCGATGTCGTCGCCGAAGAACTCGATGCGCCAGGCGCGGTCCTCCAGATGCGCCGGCCACAGGTCGAGGATGTCGCCGCGCAGACGGAAGCAGCCCCGCTGGAAGCCCTCGTCGTTGCGGCGGTACTGGAGGGTCGCGAGCTCCCGCAGCACTTCCCGGCGGTCGATCGTCATGCCAACCGGCAGGTCGAGGCGCATGGCGGTGTAGGTCTCGACCGCGCCGATGCCGTAGATGCAGGAGACGGAGGCGACGATGACGACGTCGTCGCGCTCCAGCAGCGCCCGCGTGGCCGAGTGGCGCATGCGGTCGATCTGCTCGTTGACCATGGACTCCTTGGCGATGTAGGTGTCGGTGCGCGGCACGTAGGCTTCGGGCTGGTAGTAGTCGTAGTAGGAGACGAAGTACTCGACGGCGTTGTCGGGGAAGAACGTCTTGAACTCCCCGTAGAGCTGCGCGGCGAGGGTCTTGTTGTGGGCCAGCACGATGGCGGGCCGCTGGGCGGCCTCGATGGTCTTGGCCATCGTGAAGGTCTTGCCGGTGCCGGTCGCTCCAAGCAGCACCTGGTTGCGCTCGCCCTCGGCGATGCCGCCGACAAGCTCGTCGATGGCCTGGGGCTGGTCGCCGCGCGGCTCTAGGTCGCTGGCCAGCACGAAGGGTTTGCCGCCTTCCAGTTTGGTCTCTGGAGCAGCCAGCGAAGGAGCCGCGAGGTCAATGGCCATTCGGATACCCAGTCGTGTCGTGCACCCATCCCAGACGGGGCGCCATTGCAGCCCAGACTATGCGGAGGACCGATGAGCGAGGAGAGGCGCGGGAACGACGCTCCACCGCTCGTCGACAGGCGCGACTTCCCGCTCCCTCTCCAGACGCGGAGGAGGGTGGCGGGCCTCCCACCAATCCTCAAGACCGGGCACGTAGCGGTAGCCCAGCACCAGGGCGCCCAGCAGCGCAAGCCAGACGGCGACCCAGCTCAGCCGCCAGCGCTTCATCAGGGAGGAGCCGCCAAACAGAAGAAATGCCAGCACGGCGATCATGCCGACAAGGCCGGGTCCGATAACGCTTCCGTCGAACTGGCCCCGGTCGAGGAACAGCATGGCGACGGCAATGGCCGCCATTCCTCCGGCGATCCACAGTATGGGGCTTCTTCTCATGGCGCGCCTCCAGCGTTCAGTGGCCTGCTGTACCTCCCCCTTGTAGCAGCATGGGGGATGGGCTGGTAGAATGATAGCGGGAAGCGTCCCGCTGGCTTGGCGGGGACAGCCATCCCGCCGAAGGATAGCAGCCAGGGAGCGCCAAGGTGTTTGCCCGAATCTACCGGCCGGCCCGCGTCGCGACGCAGTCCGGCACCGCCCGCGCCCGCCGCTGGGTACTGGAGTACCTGCCGGAGTCGCGGAAGGTGATCGACCCGCTGATGGGGTGGACCGGATCCGGCGACATGCGGTCGCAGGTGAGGCTTCAGTTCGACAGCCGCGAGGACGCCGAGCGCTACGCCCGCGAGCGCGGGATACCCTTCCGGGTGGACGAGCCGAAGGGACGGGAGTTCAACCTGCGGGAGCGCGGCTATGGCAACAACTTCGCCCACGACCGGCGGGAAGGGTGGACCCACTGACCCCATAGCTCAACTGGATAGAGCGGCGGACTTCTAATCCGCAGGTTGCAGGTTCGAGTCCTGCTGGGGTCGCCACCCAGGCGCGTTGCTCCTGTCCGCTCCTACTGACGGGGTAGGGGGTTCGTTCGCCTGGCGTCAGGGTGGAGCGGGGAACTCTAGGTTGGTGGCTATTGCAGACAAGGGGGCGCGAGGCGAGTAACGGCCATGAACAGTTGAGTTGTCCATCGGTTACTGTGCTAGAATGCGTCGAGATTCGAGGACCAACTGGTAGTGATGGTCATCGACGACTAGACAATTTCGACCACGTATGCTAGACTTAGTAAAGGCTTGGGGCGAGAGGGCTTCTGGCACTAGCCTGTGATTGCATAGGTTGACATGCTCGGACCCTTTGACTATGTTACGCGAACTGTCGCAGAGGACCGCGATTCTAGTGTAGAATGGGATCTCTACTGTGGTTCGATGCTCAGAGGGCTAGGAGCTACCTAGCCGGGTCAAGGGATTGCTGGAGTGGGGGCCACTCTGCCTGCAGATTGGCTGAACTTTCGCAAGGAAGGATATAGCAATATGCTATCGGACGTGAGCATACGGTTGGCAACGCTTGCCCTCTCGGTAAGGGGCGCCGACTTGACCATCGGAACCCATCCGGATGGTAGGGAGGAGTACTAACTGTGAGCAATGTACATAGATCAGCGCGATGCACGCCTGGCCTGATAGACAAGCCATACCCTCTAGTTCGACTGGACCGGGGGCGAGCGCCACGCGATCACTTATAGAGATGGAATGATGCCGAAAAGGGTACATATCCTGCTCAAGTGGCTTAGTAAGCAATTGACTAAAGTCAATCAGCATGAGGTTATTCTGTTTTCTGCAAATGGTACAAGTAAGGAAACCCTTGATGAACTGTATCAAATTGTTAAGTGTCATTATGTAGACCGAACAATACTTGCTCAGCTAGTAGAAACCCTTGGTGCCTGCAAGACTGCTGACATATTTAAACACCACTTGAAAACTTATAAAAGAGCAAAACTGGGAGATGTTGGTAAAATTTTCGCATCTGAATTAATTGAATGTCAACTAGGACATCACGTACCTGTACGGCGTTTACGCTGTCATGCTGGAGGTAACTTATTAACAAATATAGAAGATGTGATTGCAGTTGCGCACGATAGTACTGGGACATTAAAAATTCTGAAAGGTACATCCATATACTGTACAACATTAACTGATGATAAAATCACCGAAGCTATGTGTACACTTAATGGAAATGATGGAAAGCCGACAAGGACCTCTGTTCTATTTATCGCAAATCAACTGCGAGGAATGGGTAACTTCAACGCAGCGAATGAATTGGAAACAGCTACCTTAAACGGATTCAAAAACTGTCTTGTTCAGCATGTGCTCTTTGTATTAACAGGTACCGATTCGAGTGAACAGCTAACTAGTTATGTAAAAGTACATGCAAAGGAACGAACACCCAAGTTTACCATCGGTGTATACGTCAAGGATCATGTTAAGCTCGTAAAGCACATATATCGAGGTACACCCAATGACTGAAACTGTACGGGAATTGGAAAGGCAGATAGAGAAGGCGGTCGAACCAGGGTTTGGTGGGCGCCTTCTTGATAGAGGACTTGCCCGTAGTCTGATCTGGCAAAACGGAGTTATACCAGAAGGATCTCCACATTTTGGAGATACTCTTTCTGGTGACCTGCTAGATTATGGACATACTGTCTTGTATCTTGCATTACGATTGCGAAAACTTGAACCAACCAGCAACACGTTAAGTCGGGCATTTCA
Source organism: uncultured Rhodobacterales bacterium (assembly GCA_964586735.1). Lineage (GTDB taxonomy): Bacteria > Pseudomonadota > Alphaproteobacteria > Rhodobacterales > CAZPXZ01 > CAZPXZ01. The sequence goes on from CAZPIN010000030.1 coordinate 29,135, forward strand.
GGTGGCAGGTGAGGCAATTGAAGCAGTTGTGCATCGCGGGGATCAAGACCAACCAGATCGCGAGTTCCACTGTGTTTGTGCTGCGGTTTCGTACCACTTAGGAGGATATGCAGCTAGCGCACATTCAATTCTGCCAACATCGACAAATCACCTTTCGTTGACTGAAACAGTTCTTGCATTGTTGCTTCGTAGTAAGTTTGATAAAATGTACAAGATAGCATCGACATGGTTACTTGACGGTGGTCACTGCGATTCAAAAGTTGCCAACCAATTGATGGCGGATCATGAGTTTACCGAGGATGAAGCAGTACAGTTACTTTTAACAAAATCATTCATGCAGGGTATTGCGTGTTTTCATCACGCAATTATTACGGGCAACGAAGAATCTGCTGATTTATCAAGGCAAAAAATGGAAAATGTTTCCAATTCAGCAGCTGAATTACACTTTATTGGTCAATGGTGGACGTCAACACTTGCGTTTCATCTATTGGATGATATTTGGCAGTGTAGTCTACAAAAGCAACTCACCACTCTACCTGTGACGTTGGATGATGGAGAACGTTGGAATAGACTTCGTTGGCAGTATATACAAAGGCTGAGAATGGATAAACATCCAGTTGTAGAATTGTGGCCCTCACAACTGGAAGCAGTTACACGTTGTATGGACTTGTCGGACGATCTTGTGGTTGCGCTTCCTACTGGTGCGGGGAAGACAAGAATTGCAGAACTTTGTATATTACGTACCCTCGCAAATGGGAGACGCATTGTATACATAACTCCACTTCGAGCGCTATCCGCACAAATCGAGCGTGATCTTAGATCGGTATTTCACCCACTAGGCTACACAGTGTCGTCATTATATGGAGCCGCTGGGATAGTAGATAGTGATACGCAGACAATATTGGAGAAAAATATTACAGTTGCTACACCGGAAAGGCTAGACATAATACTACGCGGAAATCCATCAATTGTTGATGACGTTGGTTTGGTAATTTTGGATGAAGGACACATGATCGATTCGTCTGAACGAGGAGTACGGTTTGAGATGTTAATACAACAACTATTACTTCGTGATGACTCATGCGAAAGACGTATTGTATGTTTGTCTGCATTGTTCCCAAAACAAGAAGAAATGAAGGAATTTGTTGACTGGATAAGGCAAGATGTTGCAGGTAATCCAGTACGCAAAATATGGCAACCGACCAGATTGCGGTACGGGTATATAGTGTGGAAAAATCAACATGCTCGATTACAAATTGAAGTGGGCGAAGAGCAGCCATTCGTACCGCGATTCGTGGAACAAACAAGTACATTGGGTGAATCGAATCGCAAAAGTGTATTTCCTAAAGATAAGAATGAATTAACTTTGGCATCTGCATGGAAGCTTGTCGAACAAGGAATGAATGTGCTAATATACTGCGTGACGCGCAAATCAGTAAATACGATTGGAAAGGTTGCGGTTGAAGGCATTGAGAAGGGCGTATTGAAGGGTTTCGATTCAGGAATTGATGTGCAAAACGCAATTGCGACAGGTAACGAGTGGTTGGGAAGTGATCACGTGGCAGTAAAGTGTTTAAACTATGGAATTGCAATGCATCACGGGAGGCTTCCAAGACCGTTTTTAAGTAAAGTTGAAATGCTGCTACAAAACAGTAGTTGGCCAATCACAATTGCGTCACCAACAGTTACACAAGGATTAAATCTTCCAATTAGTGCTCTCATCATCCCAAACATTGTAAGAAACACAAAAGTGATGGAGCAAAAGGATTTTAGAAATGTAGCTGGTAGAGCCGGGCGAGCATTTGTGAATACTGAGGGTTTAGTTTTACACATAGTTAAGGGCAAAAATGATTTAGATGACAACCGATTAGTGGGGAAGTGGCGTAGATTGGTTGGGGATAACAGCGGGTTGCAAGTTATTAGCGGGTTGCTGCAACTATCTATGTACATGATTAATGAAGTTGCAAGACGTTTCGGAGTTGGAGTTGAACAATTATCAGAACATCTACTTAGCATGGACAGTGCATGGAACGACATGGTTGAAAACATGTACATTAAGGACAGCAGTAAGCAGGATTGGAGTGATATGCTAACAACTTTGGACTCGACTCTTTTTTGCTTATTACGCAGCGACGAGAGCATTGATGGTTTATATGAAAATTTGGATCGTGCATTTATGGGGTCACTCTACAAAAGACAGTTAAATGAAAAAGAAGATTTAGCAAAGTCAATAGTTCCAATGTTTCTAAAATCTCGCGCAAAAGTAATATGGGATAGTACAAGTCAAGAACAGAGAGAAGGATGTAAGGTGGCGAGTATAGGATTGGCTGCGGGGATGCATTTTGACGAAAACATTGAAGGTCTTGTTTCGTTGCTGAACAGAATTGAAGAAGCTGTTTTGTCGGACAATCCAAAAATGGCAACAGAAGCAATACTGTCATTTGCAAACATTGTATTTTTAGTACCACCATTTCGTTTGACACAAGAGCAAAGAGTGGGATGGAAGGGTGCGCTACGAGCTTGGATGGATGGACAGAAAATAGGGAATGTGATGAGTCACTCGGAAAGTGAAAGCAGTGTAGATCTAATACAAGATGTATTAATGTACCGCCTTCCGTGGGCTATGGAAGCGGTACGAAGTTACGCGAAGAAGGTTGGACAAGACGGCGCGGATGCGTTAACGGGTCTGCCTACATTGGCAGTAGCTGCTGGGAGTACAAATCAAAGTGTCATGCAGCTTCTAAAGGCGGGTCTAGGTTCGCGTGACGCTGCAATTACTGTGGTAAAAGCAACAGATGCAACTTTTAAAGATCAGTCGAGTATGCAAGAGTGGCTAAATAGTACGGAGCACCGAAGTATGTTTTTGCAAGAAAATTGGCCGACATCTGAAAGTCGCGATGAGTGGCAACGTTTTGTTGAATCGCAATGCGCGGCTCAAAAACAAAAGTGGAGATATAGAGTAGAGTCATATGAAGTAGAGTGGAATACAAACAAACCATCAAATGATACGGTCGTAACAGCAGTACACGATAATTTGAAGAATGTAAGCCTGGTTGTAACTCCAGAAATTGCACAGCTTGGAGAGTTTTCAATACCGTTATGTCAAAGGAGTGACATTGTAAAAGTATGGCTTGATGAGGAAAAAAATAGAGTATGTGTTGAGTATTTTGGTGAAGACAATTCGTAGAGTATTAAGAATTGCAAGTATGAGCTCACTAAGTCGCTAAGAGAGGAGTTTGATTTGAAATAACGAAAATAACAAGACGGAGCACCTTTTCATGCACGACAGGCGTAAATGTGTTTCTTGACGATGTACAGATCGACGAGGGGGATCACTAGTATCGTGTCCGTCAAAGAAGCGGGGGCATATCCATGGCGAGTCCGAAAACCATTACCGCGTACTCATTTTTACACAACAAGAGCTCAAACACAAAAATTATTGATACTGTTTTATCTCCTGTGAAAATTCAGCTGGAGAAATCGTACCAAGCCCTCTTCTGACGAGGAGCTAGAGGCTATCACAGACCTTCCCTAAGACAAAAGGTCGCTACAGTTCAGGTTGCTAGGTAAGTCCTGCTCAATCATTGACCGGACTCCCGTCGCAACGCGAGGACGCATATCTGTTGACTCCGTTCAGGCTTTAGTAAGTCAAATCAGCGCCGGCCGGGGGAAAGTCCCCCGCCATATGCGCGATCATGCGAAGGGGTGGCCCAGTTCCGATGTACCAAATTAGTTGCCACAGTCCAGGAGCAAAGCAAAAAACAAACCATCTACAGTCATGACAAGAAGCCAGCAATAAACCAACAGCACCATACCCTGTTCAATGTAGCCATGTATCGCCTCGTCGAAGGGGACCCACGCTCTGCTCAACTTCGCCTAGCATGCCTTAAACATCGCCATGCGGCCTAGAGGGAGAGTTTCATGGGAGCCGGCTACTACTGGCGGAGTGAAAATCGAATAGCCTACGCCAAGGAGTACAAGCCGAAGTACCTCGACAAGACTTTCAGAACACTCGACCTGAGGGTCTCCAATACCGTCGGACACGAGGACGAGTCGTTATGCCCGTAGTCCCTAGAGCGCGACATGCGCTCCACCAGAGCCATCGGCCTTACCGTAGGCCAGATGTACGTCAAGGGCGTCTCGACCCGCAGTGCGCAGGACGTCATACAGAAATACTGTATCAGCAACATGCTGCCGTCGGATGTCAGCCGCTACGTCGGGCTGCTCGACGAGCAGCTGGGAGTCTGGCGCAGCCGCCTCTCGGTGAAATACCCTACCTCATCCTTGACGCCCGCTACGAAAAGATCCGTGCCGACGGCATCGTCCGCGGTGCCGCCGTGCTCAGTGCTGTTGGCATTGGCTTCGACGGACGGTGCAGCTTCCTCGGTGTCTCTGTCCAGCTCTCCGAGGGCGAGGTCCACTGGTGCGCCATCCTCGACAGTCTGGTCGAGCGCAGGCTGCACAGCTTACGGCTCATTGTGTCCGACAACCACGCTGGCCTGAAGGCGGCGAAGCAAGCCGTCTTCGGCGGCGTAAGATGGCAGCGGTACCCGTTTCACATCATGCAGAACGCCATCCATCACACCCCCAGCGCGGCGGTCCGAGAGCGCATCGACGACGAGCTGCGGATCGCGTGGAACGCCTTGGACCTGTCTGCCGAGCATAGGGCCAAGAATGAGCTTGTGGCGAAGTGCCTTGAAACGGTGCCGAAGATGGCCGACTGGCTGGACGAGAACGTTGACAATGGGCTAGCGGTGTTTACCATACCCCCGCGGCATCGAAGGCGGCCGCGCACAACCAATGCCGTCGAGCGGGCGGTGAACCAGGAGATCAAGCGTCGCATCGTCAAGATGAGGGTGTTTCCCAGCGTGGGGCCACTGTTGCGACTGATGACCTCCATCGTGGTGGAGACCGACGGGAAAAGGGCTTCGGAACCGAAGACCTACATCAGGATGGAGGAGAGACATGACCGACTTTTCGGGAATAGAATTCCCATACAAGATGGCACGTAATCGAGTGCTGGACAGCCACGCCGTGCCGGCGGCCGAGGCGAGCGGGCGCGGCCATAGCTTCGCGGAGTTTCTGGAAGGGGTGCTGCGCTCGGAGTGGACCGCCCGCCGGGCGCGCTTGGCATCGGTTCTGACTTGGCTTGCATGGATTTCTGTCGTAGGGAAGCTCGAGGAGTTCGACTTCGCCTTTGCGGTGTCGGCTCCGAAGCGGCGTATCAAGGAGCTTGCGTCGCTGACGATGATGTCCCGTGCGTCAAACTTGCTGCTGGGGCTTTCTTGGCGTAGGCAGGACGAGCCTTGCGGCCGCGTTGGGTCTTCGGGCTGCACAGCCAGGGTTTCGCACGACGTTTACGTCGTTGTCGGACCTTGTGCTGAAGCTGGAGTCAGCGCAGCGTCAGGAGCATCTTGGCAAGTATCTTCGGACGCTGGTACTGGCGCATTGCCGGTTTCTGGTGATCGACGAGATCGGCTTTCTTCATCTTGCGCTCGATCAGGAGCACCAGATTTTCCAGGTTGTGGTGTCCCAGTACGAGAAGGGACCCACGATGTTGACGCCGAATCTGGGCTACTGAGCCTAGGACGAGGTGTTTGCCAGCGAGGGGGTGTTTATGGTGGCGATGCTGGACAGACGGTTGCATCACAGTCACGTAGTGCAGCTGGTAGCAGACAGCTACCGCCTGAAGGAGAAGCCGCAGGTTTGGCTTGTGGAGTCCCAGAAGGCGGATGGCTTGGGGCAGAAATGGGAGTGTCGGGGCG